>JBKPBH010000153.1:0-27621 GCA_046726795.1 Acidobacteriota bacterium | reverse complement strand
ACCGAAGGGTTGATGGTTCGTATGATGTGTTGGAGATGGCAAAGGACGGAGGGAGTAGGGGGTGAGCGAGAAACGGAAGCTGCCGGCGTTGCTGCTTTGTCTGTTTCTCGGGATCTTTGGGCTGCACCGGTTTTATGTCGGGAAGGTGGGAACGGGTTGCTGCAGCTGTTTACGGCGGGGGGGCTCGGACTGTGGTGGCTCGTCGACCTGCTCGAAATCTCCTCGGCGGCTTCACCGACAAGGAAGGCAAGCTCATCACAAAGTGGGTCTGAGCGCGTTCTTTTTGCATTCGCGAGCCGCTCCTGCATTGCGAGGTGACAACATGAACGGAAGACGAATCGGCATCGCTCTGGCCGTGTCGGTCCTGGCCGCGTCCGTCGCGGCGGGTCGACAGACCTCTTCCGCTCCCTCGAGCCTCTCCGGCGAGTGGGTTTTGACGACGGTGGTCTTCGGCAACGAGCGAAGCGAGAGGTTGAACCTTCGCGTCGAGAAGGGAAAACTGACGGGCTCCGTGTACCGCCGTGGAAAGAACATTCCCCTCGCGGGGAAGGTCGAGGGAGACAGCGTCCAGTTCGGATTCCAGGAGGGCGAGAGCAAGGTCGCCTACGCCGGCAGGGTCGCCGAGGGCGGGATAGCGGGCAAGGCCACGGTGACCGGAGGGGACTCGTGGGGCGAGGCGTCGCCCGCCGACTGGCGCGCCCGCCGCGCGGCTGCCCAGAGCGAGCGGCCAGCCGCTCCGCGGACGCTGGACTTCGAGCCGGTCGAGTTTCATCGCGTCTTCTCGAGCTCCATCCCGCCTGTCCTGCGGATCTGGCCGGGCGACACCGTGCGCACGAGGACGGTGGACGCCGGCGGCGTGGACGAGCACACGAAGGCGCGCGTCCTCGGCGGAAATCCCCAGACCGGGCCTTTCTACGTCGAGGGCGCGATGCCCGGCGACGTGCTGATCGTCCGGATCCGGAAGCTTCGGCTCAACCGCGCCACGGCCATCAGCGATGACGGCCTGGTCGAGAGAGCCCTGACCGCCGGCTATGCCGCGGAGCACAAGGACAACAACTTCAATGACGTGGTCTGGAAGCTGGACGCCGAGAAGGGGATGGCCACCCTCGCCAAACCCACGGCGCGCCTGAAGGCTCTCGCCGTCCCGGTCCGGCCGATGCTGGGTTGCGTCGGTGTCGCGCCCGGATTCGGGTCGGCCCCGATGCGCACTGGCGACTCCGGCCGGATCGGCGGCAACATGGACTTCGCCGAGATCCGCGAAGGAGCGACGCTGTCTCTCCCCGTCATGCAGCCGGGCGCGCTCCTTTACGTGGGAGACGGCCACGCGCTCCAAGGCGACGGAGAGCTCAACGGAAACGCGCTCGAGACGTCTCTCGACGTCGAGTTCTCCGTGGACCTCCAGCGCGAGAAAAGTCTCTCCGGTCCCCGGGTCGAGAACGACGAGTTCCTGATGGCCATGGGGCTCGGCGGGTCTCTGGACGAGGCCTTCCGCGAAGCGACCTCTGCTCTCGCGGCCTGGATCGAAAAGGACTACGCGCTGACCGGCCCCGAAGCCGCGATCCTCCTCGGCGCCACGATCCAGTACCAGATCTCGGAGGTGGCCGACCGCAACGTCGGCGTCGTCGCGAAAGTCCGCAAGCAGTTCCTGCCGAAGCCCGAGGGGAAAAACCCCTGAGCCGCCTGCTCAAGGCCGTCAGGGCCCAGCCGGCGAGCGGCTGCTGGATTCCGTTCCAGGTCATGCGTTGTGTGCGTTCGAGATGTAACGCGGCGCCAGGGAGACGCGCCGAGGATTTCGGCTCTAAGGAGACGGGAGAGGGAGCTCCAGCGACTGGCCATTGTCGAGGGCGAGGAAGCGCGGTCTGGGTTCGGGGCGGCGCGCGAGCGCGGCCTTCAGGGCTTCGACCGGCTCGGCTTCGCCGTCGTCGGCCTGCGCGAATGTGCCGAAGTGGATCGCGATCGCGACGGGAGCGCCGAGGACCTCTTGCGCGCGCAAGGCTTCTTCGGGATTGATGTGGGCCTGCGACATGAACCAGCGCGGCCGGTACGCGCCGATCGGGAGGAGGGCGAGGTCGAGGTCCGGGAAGCGGTCGCGGATCATCTGGAAATGGGAGCCCCAGCCGGTGTCGCCGGCGAAGTAAAAGGATCCGGACGGGCCGGTCACGACCCAGCCGCACCAGAGGGTGCGGTCGCGGTCGAAGGGACTGCGGCTGGAGAAATGGCGCGCGGGCACGGCGGTCAGGGTCACGCCGGGCGCGAGCGTCACGGATTCCCACCAGTCGAGGTCCTTCGCGCCGGGCACCTCGTGTTTCGCCAGGAACGCCGCGTTGCCGAGGCCGGCGAACACCCGCGGACGCGGAAGACGCAAGGCGCCAAGGCGGCGCAGGGTTGGCAGATCCATGTGGTCGTAGTGGTTGTGGCTGACGAGCACGACGTCGATCGGCGGCAGGTCCTCGAAGCGGATGCCGGGAGGGCGGTGACGGCGGGGGCCGGCAAACGAGACGGGCGAGACCCGGTCGGACCAGACCGGATCGGCCAGAATGTTGACGCCATCCATCTGCAGGAGCACGGTCGAGTGGTTGATGAACGTGACGCGCAGCTTCCCTTGACCGGCACGATCGGGCGGCCGAGGGCCCGCAGGCGCGTCGGTGAAGGAGCGCCAGGCGCCTCGCTCGCGGTGCGTCATCCAGCGGAGGAAATCGGAGAAGCCGTGGTCGAGCGGCTCGATCGACCGGAAACGCTTCCCGTCGAAGTGCGGCCCGGCGGGTCCGTGCCAGCGGGACGCGGAGAGGGCGCAGCCGGCCGCGAGGAAGGCGAGCCCGGCGGTCCCGGTGATTCCGGCGGCGATCAGTCCGGCGCGGCGGCGTGACATGACGCCCGCCGCAGCGCGGCGGCGCGGGGTTTTATTCCGCTCTTTGGCGTTGGCCGATGAGAACGCCGGACGACGAGCGGAGCAGAAAGGGCGGCGACCCTTTTTGCGACACGCATGGTGGTCTCCTTTCGGTGACTCGCGGGCCCCCATCAGCCTTCGCGCGAGCCGGCAAACAAGGCAGGGTAGACTTTCCCGCGCTTGAACGAATCCGCTGTCCAGGCCGGCCGGCACGGCGCGCCCGGCTTTCACTGGCTCCTTCCCTTCGCCGGGATCGTGTCGCTTCTCATCGCGTGGGATCTGGCCCTCCGGTTCTCGAATGTCCCTCTTCTCCCCGGCCCGCTCGCCGTGGCCCGGGCGATCGTGGAACTGGCGCAGAAGGGATTTCTCGTCAAGCACGTGGTCGCGTCGCTCTTCCGCGTGACGTGGGGGTATCTCCTCGCGGTTTCCGTGGGCGTCCCGCTGGGAATCCTCCTCGCGTGGTACCGCCGCGGCGGACTCGCTCTCGCGCCGCTCGTCGAGATCGTGAGGCCGATCTCGGCGCTCGCCTGGATCCCGCTGGCGATCCTGTGGTTCGGCGTCGGCGACCTCTCCTCTGTCTTCATCATCTTCGTCGCGTCGGTCTTTCCCCTGACGGTCGCCGCGATGAGCGCGGTCGCAGGCGTCTCGGCGACACACTGGAACGCCGGCCGCAATTTCGGTCTCTCCGCGCGCCAGATCGCAGGCCGTGTCCTGCTGCCGGCCATCCTGCCCCGGCTCCTGGTGGGTCTGCGCCTGGCGCTCGGCATCGCCTGGCTCGTCGTCGTGGCGGCCGAGATGATCGCGGTCGACTCGGGCCTGGGGTTTCTCATCATCGACGCCCGTAACGCGGGCAACCGCTACGACCTCGTCGTGGCGGGAATGGTCCTGATCGGAACGATCGGCCTCGCTCTGGACGCCTCGATGCGCCGAATCGAGGGACTCCGCGCGCTGCGCTGGAGCTACGCCGCCGCCGAGGAGGCTGCGTGATCCCGGCCCGCAAGCCCCTGCCTGGACGCACGAAGCTCGCGATCCGCGGGTTGCGGATGGCGTTCCGCACCGAAGAGAGCGAGGTCCGCGTGCTGGAGGACCTCGACCTGGACGTGCGCGAGGGGGAACTGGTCTGCATTCTCGGCCCATCCGGTTGCGGCAAGTCCACGCTTTTGAACATCGTTGCCGGGTTCCTCGCGCCGAGCTCGGGCTCGGTCAGGATCGACGGCGAGGAGGTGCGCGGCCCCGATCCCCGCCGGATCTTCGTGTTCCAGGAGCGAGGCGTCTTCCCATGGCTGTCGGTCGAAGGCAACATCGGCTTCGGCCTCGGCCGGCTGGCGCGAGCCGAGCGCGAGAAGCGTATCGGCCACTACGTCCGGCTCGTCGGCCTCGAGGGATTCGAGAAGGCCTACCCGCACGAGCTCTCCGGCGGCATGAAACAGCGCGTCGAAGTCGCCCGCGCCCTCGCCGTCGACCCCGACATGCTGTACTTAGACGAGCCCTTCGGGGCGCTGGACTCGATCACGCGCCTGGAAATGCGGATGGAGCTCCTGCGCATCTGGCAGGCGGAACAGAAGACGATTCTCTTCGTGACGCACGACATCGAGGAGTCTGTGCAGCTCGCCGACCGCGTCGTGGTCCTGTCGGCGCGCCCCGCCCGGATCCGGAGGATCGTCGAGATCGACCTGCCCCATCCCCGGGACCTCTCCTCGCGCCGTTACCTCGAGCTGCGCGACGGGATCTTCGAGGAGATCGGCCTGGCCCACAAGATATGACGCCGCGGCGGCGCCTGGAATCCATCCTGTTGCCGATCGCGGCGGCAGTGTCGCTCGTCGCCTTCTGGGCCGCGGCCGTTCGATGGAGCGGGACGACCGTCTTCCCGTCCCCGGCCGCCGTCGCGCGCGGAATCGTCGAGCTCGCTCGGAAGGGACTCCTCCTGCCGTACATCCGCGACTCGCTCCTCCGGGTGGCGGCCGGCTACGGCGGGGCGCTCGCGGCCGGCATCCCGCTCGGCGTGTTCCTCGGCTGGCATCCCGCGGCGGCGCGGGCGGCCAATCCGGTGATCCAGTTTCTTCGCCCCATCAGCCCGCTGGCCTGGATCCCGGTGGCGATCGTTCTCTTCGGCGTGAAGAACATGGCGGCCGTCTTCCTGATCTTCCTCGCATCCCTCTTCCCGATCCTCGTCTCGGCGATGAACGGGGTGCGCGGCGTGTCGGCCATGCACCGGCAGGCGGGCCGCAATTTCGGCCTCTCCCGGCCGGCTCTGCTCGCACGCGTCGTCTTTCCGGCCGCGCTCCCGGAGATCCTGACCGGCCTGCGGATTGCGCTCGGTATCGCCTGGATCGTGGTCGTGGCCGCGGAGATGATCGCGGTCAACTCGGGCCTGGGCTATCTCGTCATCGATTCGCGCAACGCGGGCAAGCGCTACGATCTCGTCGTCGCCGCGATGCTCCTGATCGGCGCCATCGGACTGGTCCTGAACCTGCTCGTCCAGAGGGTCTCGCGGCTTCGCGCGGTCCGATGGGGCTTTCGCGAGGAGACCCCGTGAGCGCTCGGGGGTCTGGGGGACCGCAAGGCCCTCCTCGACTGAGTCCTGCCCGGCGCATCCTCCTCGGGGTCCTTCTCTGGACGGGGGTCATCACGGCCGCGCACTTCGCTCTGAACGTTGACTGGTCGGCCGCTTTGAACGATCGCCTCCCGCCCGAGAAGCGGAAGCTGAACGTGGCTTACATCCCCGTGACCTGCCACCTCGCCTGCCCGGTCACGGACTTCATCTCGCGCTATTCGATGGACGGGACCCTTTTCCTCCCGCGGATGTTCCAGGGTTTCCCGGAGATCAAGGAGGCTCTCATCTCCGACCGCATGCAGGTCGGGTTCATGGTCGCGCCAATGGCGATCGCGCTCGTCGCGCAGGGCGTCCCGATCAAGATCGTGTACCTGGGCCACCGCTATGGGAGCGCCGTCGTCGTCCGCAAGGACGGTCCGATCCGCTCGGTGCGCGACCTCGCAGGCAAGACCATTGCCGTCCCGAGCCGCTTCTCCGACGAGCGGCTCATCGTCTTCAAGGCGCTCGCGAAGAATGGCCTGTCGGGCCACGACGTCCGACTGGTCGAGATGGCGCCGCCCGACGTCGCCGGGGCGCTCGCCGCGGGGGCGATCGACGCGTTTTCGATGGGTGAGCCCTACCCCTCGCAAGCAGAGCTGGGAGGCTTCGGCCGGATTCTTTTTCACGCGCGGGAGTACTGGCCCGATTACATGTCCTGCGTCGTGGTCGCCCGCCAGGACATGATCGACCGCCGCCCGAAAGCCGTGCAGATCCTCGTGGACGGCATCGCTCGTTCCGGCCTCTGGCTGGACGAAGGGCGCCCGCATCGGGAGCACGCGGCCGACTTCGTGGCGCGCTACTACTACCGCCAGCGGCCCGAGGTCCTGCGGCACGCCCTGACCGAGCCGCTGGACCGGGTGATCTACACGCGACTTTCCCCGCGCAAGCCGGACTTCGACCTCGTGCGGGACCTGATGATCGAGACCGGAGTCCTGGACAGGAAGATCGCGTTCGAAGAATACGTGGACCCGCGCTTCGCGGAGGGGGCCGCGACCCAGACCGCCTGGAAGTACGAGCCGGGAAGCGGCAAGGCGGAGTGAGGACTCGGTTTTCGATGCTCGGTGTTCGGTATTCGGGATGTGGTGCGCGGCCTCTGTAAGCCGTGGCTAGAACCCGCGGGTCCATTGCGATAAGGCTTCTGGCGGTCGGACTGCTTCTGGCGGCCGGGGTCTGGATCTACGAGAACTCCTCGCTCGCAAGGCTTCGGCGGGAGTTCGTCCCGTGGATGCATCGCCTGGAGCGTTGGAGGGACGCGGCCGAGCAGACGCGCCGCGCCCTGCGCCGGCGAGAGCCCGCCCCAACCGATCCGGCTGGGCTAGCCCGGCTGCGGGACTGGGCATGGAACGGGCTCGGCCGCGTGGCCTGGATCGCCTACCGCGTTGAGAAGCCCGAGCACGAGGTCGGCCCGGCCCGCGAGGCGACGCGGGGCCGAGTCCGCTTCACGGTCGGCGGGTTCCGCGCGGACGGGACGCGGGTCGAGAGGAGCGCGGACGTCCTCGTCGCCGCCGAGTGGGATCCCCGGCGCGACCCGACGCTGGTCGAAGCGCCCGGGAGCGCCGCGCCCGAGTCGGTGCCGGTCCCGATGGAAGTCACGGCGACGCTCGACCGCCCGGTCTCGGAGCGGCAGAACGCGGCGCCGCGATTCCACGACGCCACCGCGGAGGCCGGCCTCGGAGCGCCGCGTCGCGACCCGCCTCTGGCCCGGCCCAACCGCCTGATCGCCGACATCTGGCCGGGCTCCGGCGTCGCCGTGCTCGACTTCGACGGAGACGGCTTCGAGGATCTCTTCGTCGCCGACGGCGTGAGGTCGATCCTCTACAGGAACGACGGGCGCGGCCACTTCACCGACGTGACGGTCGCGGCCGGTCTCGCGACGCCGGACGGCCGTGGCGTCGCGGCGACCGGGGTGGCCGCCGGCGACGTGGACGGCGACGGCTTCCCAGACCTCTTCGTCACGAACGCCTTCGGCCCCGCGCGCCTCTTCCGCAACCGCGGAAACGGCACCTTCCAAGAGATCACGAGCTCCTCCGGCATCTCTGTCCTCGGGAACGCGCGCTCTGCGGCGTTCGCCGACGTGGACGGCGACGGGGACCTCGACCTCTTCGTCTGCGTGACGGGCGACTACTACAGCCAGATGCCCGATCCGCCCTACGACGCCAACGACGGAAGGCCCAACCGCCTCTTCATCAACGACGGCCGCGGACATTTCACAGACGCCACGGCCGCCTGGGGCCTCCAGAAGACGACGCGCTGGTCGCTTTCCTCGCTCTTCGCCGACTACGACGGAGACGGCCGACCCGACCTGCTCGTCACCAACGACTTCGGGTTCAAGAACCTCTACCGCAACGACGGTGGGCGGCGCTTCGCGGACGTGACGAAGAGGACAGGGACGCAGACTCGGGCCTACGGAATGTCCGCCGCGTGGGCGGACTTCGACGGCGACGGCCTGCTCGACCTCTACACGACCGGCTGCGACACGCAGTGGTCCTTCCTCCACGAGTACCCGGGGCTCCCGATCGGCGTGACCGGGCGTGCCTTCCTCCCGATCGCGATCCGCTGGGTCGAAACCATGACGAGGGGCAACTCGCTCCTCCTCCAGCGGTCCGATCACACCTTCGAGGACGCGACCTCGCGCTCGGGCGCGGCGCAGGCCGGCTGGAACTGGAGCGCCGTCGCCGCGGATCTCGACAACGACTCCTGGCCCGACATCTACGCGACCAACGGCATGTGGGGAGACGGGCGGGACCACGACCGGGAGCTCGAGTTCTGGTGGGAGACGCTCGCCTACTGGGACGACTACGTCGCCGGGAAGAAGACCTTTGACCGCAAGGGGGCGGGCATCGCGGGGATCGAGCGGGATCGTTACTTCCGAAACCGATCGGGCGACGCATCGCGCGGCAGCGGCTCCATCTTCGAGGAGCGGTCGTTTCTCGAAGGTCTCGACCTCGAGACGAACGGCCGCGCCGTCGTTGCCTTCGACGCCAACGGCGACGGCGCGCTCGATCTGTACGTCCGCTCCGTCCAGGCGCCCGAAGCCCTGTTCCTCGGGAGCCGGCGTCCCGACGAGCATTACCTCCGCGTGAAGCTCCGCGGCGCGCCCGGCCGCGACAATCGCGACGGCGTCGGAAGCCGCGTCGCCGCGACGCTGCCCGGCGGCCGCCGCCTCGTCCTGGAAACGGGGAACGCCAGCGGGTACCTCTCCACCGGAAGCCCGATCGCCCACCTGGGCCTCGGGAAGGCCACGCGCGTCGAGTCGCTCACTGTCCGCTGGCCCTCGGGCCGACTCCAAGAGCTCGGCGCCATCGAATCCGTCGACCGCACGATCCTCGTGGACGAGGAACGCGGCGTCCTTCCCTTTTATCCGGGGCGCTGACTCATGCCGCGATTCGAACTCGTCGCATTCGACTTGTACGGGACGCTGCTCGACATCTCGGGGCTGGCCGAACGGATGCGGCCCTTCGTCGGCGAAGGGGCCGCGCCGCTCCTCGCACGGTGGCGCACGGCGCAGCTCGAGCGGACGTGGAAGTTGAACCGGGAGGGCCGATACGAGCCGTGGGACCGCGTCACACTCGCGGCGCTCGGAGAAGTCGCGCCCGAGCTGCCGAGGGAAGCCCGAGAGCGCCTCGCGGAACTGTGGCTGACCGTGCCGGCCTTCGCGGACGCGGCCGCGACCCTCTCGGCCTTGAAGTTGGCGGGCGTCCGGCGCGCCGTGCTGTCCAACGGGACTCGCGCCATGATCGCGCGGGCGCTCGAAGCCGGAGGCCTCGGCGTGGATACGATCCTCTCGGCCGACGACGTCGGCGCCTACAAGACCGACCCGCGCGTCTACGCGTTGCTCGATTCTGAGGCGGACCGCGCGCGGACGCTCTTCGTCAGCTCGAACGGCTGGGACGCCGACGGCGCCCGCCGCGCCGGCCTTACCGTGGCCT
The DNA here is from genome assembly GCA_046726795.1 of Acidobacteriota bacterium. Classification (GTDB taxonomy): domain Bacteria; phylum Acidobacteriota; class Thermoanaerobaculia; order UBA5066; family Gp7-AA6; genus JAWOLE01. The sequence goes on along the minus strand of JBKPBH010000153.1, from coordinate 18,212 downwards.
GGATCGACCGCGGCGGCGAGTCCCCGACCACTCAGCCGAATCACCGTATCCACTCCCTGTCGGAGGTGGTCAGGTTTCTCGAGTAGGCTCTCAAGCAGGCGACGCTACGTTCTTTCGGCGAGAAGGAGAAGAGAATGACTCCCAGCGAGTTTCGGAGGATGGCTCTCCGCCTCCCCGAGGTCGTCGAAGCGTCGCACATGAGTCACCCGGACTTCCGGGTAGGTCGAAGGATCTTCGCAACGCTCGGCGCGCCCGGCACGGAATGGGGAATGGTCAAACTGACACCGGACGAGCAGAAGCTCTTCGTTCGGATCGACCCCGAGGGTTTCCGGCCCGTCCCGGGCGGCTGGGGGCGCCAGGGCGCCACGAGCGTGCGGCTGAAGCCGGCGAAGAAGAGCGTCGTGCGCGAGGCGCTCCTGGCCGCCTGGCGCAACAGGGCTCCCGGAGGCCTCGCCGCTGTCCGGGCGACGCCAAGACGAGACAAGCGCGCGACGAAGGAGAGGAAGAAGAAGACGGCGAAGAAGACTTAGGTTCGCTCGGACTGCGCGATGGCCTTGCGGACTCGAACCAGCTCGCGGCGCTTCTCTTTGGACACCTTCGGGTAGGAGAGGTCGAGGTCATCGAGCGCCTGGATGATCACGCTCGCCACGACGATCCGGGTAAACCACTTGTTGTCGGCGGGAACGGCATACCAGGGAGCCCATTTCGTGCTGGTGGCGGCGATCGTCTCCTCGTACGCGCGCGCGTAGTCCTTCCAGCGGCTTCGCTCCTCGGCGTCGGCACTCGAGAATTTCCAGTTCTTGTCCGGGTCGTCCAGGCGCGCCAGCAATCGCTTCTTCTGCTCTTCTTTCGAGACGTTCAGGAAGAACTTCCGGATGACCGTGCCGTTGCGGTCCAGATGGCGCTCGAACGTGTTGATGTCGTCGTAACGCTCCTCCCAGATCTTTTTCGTGACGAGCTTCCCCGGGAGCCTCTGCGCCTCGACAATCTTCCGATGGACGCGGACGACGAGGACCTCCTCGTAATGAGAGCGGTTGAAGATGCCGATGTCCCCCCGCTCGGGCAGGGAACGCGCGGCGCGCCAGAGGAAATCGTGGTCGAGCTCCTCGGAGGAGGGCGCCTTGAAGGAGTAGACCCGCACGCCCTGGGGATTCACGCCGGACAGGACGTGCTTGATCGTCCCGTCCTTGCCCGCGGCGTCCATGCCCTGGAAGATGAGCAGGACGGCCCAACGGTCCTGCGCGGCAAGCTTGTCCTGCAGCGACAGGAGCTCGTCCACACCCCTGGCCAGGAGCGTCCGCGCCTCCCTTTTCGTCAGGTCGAGGCCGCCAGTGTCGGCCGGATCCCAGTCCTCGAGCCGGAACCGCCTATTGGCGGGGACGCGGTAACGATCTCCGAGCTTGCGTTCCGTCTTCTTCATCCGTCCGCGGTCGCCCACATCATAAGCAAGCGTCCCGCCGGGTGCGGGGTAAACTGGGCCGGCCATGGAGTCCCTGTCCGGGAGAGGGCCGGCGTCTCCCAACGAATACGATGTCGTCGTCATCGGGGGAGCGGTGGCCGGCGCCACGACGGCGATCCTCTTGAAGCGGCGGATGCCGGACCTGAAGGTCCTCGTCGTCGAGAAGAGCGACCGCTTCGACTGGAAAGTCGGTGAGTCCACCGTCGAGATCTCGGCCTATTTTCTGACGCGGGTCTTGAAACAGTACGACCACCTCTCGCGCGAGCAGCTCCCCAAGCAGGCGTTCCGGTACTGGTTCGTCAACGACCGGGTCTCCTGCCTGCGCGAGGCCTCCGAAGTGGGGCCCACGCAGCTCGCGCGCACCCCGTCGTTCCAGCTCGACCGATCGAAGCTGGACGAGCACTTGCTCGAGGTCGCGGCCGCGGAGGGCAGCGAAGTCTGGCGCCCGGCGCGCGTCACGGGCTTCGAGCTCAAAGGCCACGCCGGCAACCGCGTCACCGTCGAGCGTGCGGACGGAGCGCGGGTCGAGGTCGCCGCGAAGTGGGTCGTGGACGCGAGCGGCCGCCACGCAATGTTCGCGCGCCGGCGCGGCGGCGTCACGCCCATCGAGTCGCACCCGACCTCGGCGATCTGGGTCCGCTACCGGGACGTCAAGGACATGGACGGCCCCGAGGTCGCGGGCACCGATCCCGCCGACCCTTTTGCTCGCGCGGTGCTCGCCTCCCGCCGACTGGCGACGAACCACTTCAACGGCTGGGGCTACTGGATCTGGTTCATCCCCCTGAAGGACGGCGAGACTTCCGTCGGCCTCGTCTGGGACAAGAGGCTCGTGACCCCGCAAGGATCGACGCCGCTCGAGAAGTTGCGGCGATTCCTGGACGGCAACCCGCTGACGCGCGAGCTGCTCGAGCACGCCGCGCCGATCGAGGGGGACTGCCGCTTCTACGGCCACCTCGCCTATTTCGTGGACGCGTTCATCGGGCCGGGCTGGACTTGCGTCGGGGACGCGGGCGGATTCCTCGACCCCTTCTATTCGCCGGGCCTCGACCAGATGGCTTTCTCCGTCCACACCCGCGTCGGGCTCATGACTCAGGCTCTGTCGGGCGCCTCTCCGGAAGAAATGGAGAAGGCCTACGAAGGGCACAACCGCCGCTACGCGCGCTTCTTCCGGTACTTCTACGAGTCCATCTACCGGGACAAGTACTACGTGATGGGCGACTACGACACCATGACGACGGCGTTCCTCCTGGACACCGGCCTCTACTACGCCGCCGCGATCATGCCCGTGTACCGCTGGTCGCACGACCGGCTGGGCCTGCCCCCCTACTACCAGGACGGTGCGGAGATCGGCTACTACCCGATCCGCTTCTACAACCGCCGCTTGGTTTCGATCGCGAAGCGCAAGCAGGCGCTCGGCATCTACGGAAACCACAACGCGGGGCGCCGGCCGGGCTTCGTCGGGTATTCCGTGAGGGCCTCGTTCCTGGTGATGATCGCCCACGGCCTGCTCCGCTGGGCAAAGGCCGAGGCCGCGAACGCCTGGACCTATGTCGTCAAGCCTCGGACGGCGACTCGGACCGGTCTCCTCTCTTCAGAGGCGCAGGAGGCGTCGCCGTCTATCGCGCCCGGTGAAAGAGGCGCATGAAGACGGCGACCCCGAGGCCCCACGCGCCGTTCAAGAGGAGCGCGCCAATGATCAAGGCCGGCTTCCCCCCGCCGGCCGCGGGCTGACCCTTCAGCGGCAGCACGACGAAGAGAGCCACGAGGCTCGGAGCGATCGCGCCGAAGACGACCGCCAGGACCCAGTAGAGAGCCGATCCTTCGAACCGCGCGACCACGAGCCACAGCACGATCCCCCACAGGCCGCCCCAGAACGCGAGTGAAAGGACGGCGGGAATGCCCAGGGGCGCGGTGGGCTCCATCGAGAACGGAGCTCGCGACGTCGCGCCACTGGCATGGAGGATCGCCAGCGTCCCCTGGTGGAAGAGGAGAGTCGAGAAGAAGCCCGCCAGGAACGCCTTGAAGTAAACCATCATCGTCATACTACGCTCGAGCGCGGTTTCGACGCCGCCGAAGAGCGGTGACGATGCGTCGGACATGCAAGAACCAATCCGCTTTCATCACGAGCCTTCGCCGAGTTCGGTATCGCGCTTGCACCTTCTCCGCCGCGAGGGCACACACCCAGATCGCGACAGAGAGATGAAGTCCCTGTGCCCAAAATGGCAAGACTTCGACGATGTATCTTTCTCGCCCATGAAGATCGAGACGTTCGCGCTGGAGCGGTGGATGACGGAGTGGGAGACGAAGACCCCCTTCGACATCGCCGAGAGCGGGATCTTTCCAATGACAATCCGGGAACTGCTCGCGTTCGAGCCGCCGGAGGAGCGCGAGCGGATCCTGGAGCGCCTCCTCGACCTGCGCCTGGGGTACAGCGAAGCGCCCGGGACGATCGAGCTGCGTCGGGCGATCGCGGCGACCTACGGCGGCGCCGAGCCCGAGCAGATCCTGGTCACGACCGGAGCGATCGAGGCGAACTTCCTCCTCTTCAACGTCCTCCTGGAACCCGGAGACCACGTCGTCGCGGTCTACCCCGCTTACCAGCAGCTCTACAGTGTGCCGCGGGCGATCGGCTGCGACGTGTCGCTCTGGAAGTTACGGCCGGAGACCGGCTTCCGGTACGACCTGGACGAGCTCGAGCGGCTGGTGACGTCGCGCACCCGCTTGATCGTGATCAACACGCCGCACAACCCGACGGGAGCGATGCTCTCGGAGCGGGACCTCGTCCGGATCGACGCGCTCGCGGAGTCCGTGGGCGCCCGTGTTCTCTCCGACGAGGCGTACCGCTGGTTGGAGATCCCCGGGGGCGAGCCGCTCGCGCCGCCCATGCGCGACCTCGGCAGCTCGGGAATCAGCGTCGGAACGTTTTCGAAGCCCTTCGGCCTGCCGGGCCTGCGCATCGGATGGATCGCCGGGACGGCCAAGCTGGCCGCGGAGTGCTGGGCAATGCGCGACTATGTGTCGCTCTCGCCGGGAAAGTTGAACGACGCGCTCGCGGTCCTCGCATTGAAGCACCGGGATCCCATCGTCCTTCGCACGCAGCGGATCGTGCGGCAGAACCTCGAGACGGCGATGGCCTGGTTCGCGGCTCATGCGGACGCCGTTTCCTGGACTCCGCCGCGAGGAGGGTTGCTTGCCCTGATGCGTTATGACCTCGACATTCCATCCCTCGAACTTTCGAATCGTCTGGCCGAAGAATACGGCGTCATGCTCGCTCCCGGCTCCGCCTTCGGCATCGAGCACCACCTGCGCCTCGGGATCGGACAGGAGCCGAAGACCTTCTCCGAGGGCCTGCGCCGCACCGCCGCTTGCTTCGCGGACCTCCAGTCCGTAGTCCGGGCCTCCAGTCCGTAGTTCTTAGTCCCGAGTTCTGAGTCGCGAGACCAGCGGGACCAGGGACTAAGGACCAAGGACTCAGGACCAAAAACCTCTGGTGGCACTCCTTGTGCTTGATTTCTGTTTGACGGCCTCGGGCCGCTCGAAGATCTGCGTCTTTCAGACCCTCTCTCAGGGCCGAAGCGAAAGGAACAATCATGAGGAACCTTCGAGTCGGATCTCACTGGTTGCTCGCTGTGGCGACGCTCCTGCCGCTCTCGTGTGCGACGACGACGTTCCAGTCCACCTGGAAATCTCCGACCGCGCGGCCCCTGCGACTGGCAGGCCGCAAGGTCGCGGCCGTTTTCATCAACAGGGATCCGGCGCTGCGCCGCCGGGCCGAAGACGCCATGGCTCGGGAGATCTCCGCGCGCGGGGCCCAGGGCGTCCCGGCGTATACGGTCCTCTCCGACTCGGAGATCCGGGACCGGGACGCGGCGAAGGCCAGGTTCGAGCAGCTCGGCTTCTCGGGGTCGGTCGTCATGCGCATCGTCGGGAGCGAGACGCAGTACACCTACGAGCCCGTGTTCTGGGGCGCTCCCCGCTACCACCACTTCTGGGGCGGGTACTGGGGATGGGGATGGGGCACGGTCTGGGAGCCCGCCTACCTGAGGGAAGACAAGATCGTCAAGGTCGAGACGCTGGTCTATTCGCTCGAGCAGGACCAGCTCGTCTGGGCAGGCGTCAGCCGAACCTTCAATCCCTCGGAGATCGAAGGCTTCATCTCCGAGCTCTCGGCCGCTGTTTCGAAGGAGATGGCCAGGGAAGGCCTCTTCGGGCCCGGCCAGCCCGCCGTCGGAGGCTGATGACTATCGCATCACACACTTTTTCGGCAGCCTGATCTCGGGTAAAACTGCGCCTCGGCCCATTCGTATCTGACCGAGGAGCTTTTCTATGCGTTGTCGCGCCGTGGCGATCGCCATTCTCACCCTGTCCGGGGCCGCCTGCCTCGGCGCCCTTCCGGCGCCCTTCCGGCCCGAGCACGAGGTCACGGCACAGGAGCTCGTGTACCGCGTGCCCGGAATGGACAACGTCACCGTCCTGAAGAACGTGGTCTACAAGAAGGCCGATTCGACCGAGCTCAAGCTCGACATCTATTACCCGCCCGACTTTCGCAAGGGGTCCGTGCGCCCGGCCGTGGTCTTCATCAATGGCGTGGGAGACTCGCCGGGATCGAAGCTGAAGGAGTGGCGCCCCTACCGTTCCTGGGGCGCCCTGGTCGCCGCATCGGGGTGGGTGGGGGTGACTTTCGAGTCACGCGGCCCGTACAACCAGTCGCGCCCCGACATCGCGGACGTCTTCCGGTTCCTCCGCTCCGATGGCGCGGGGCTCGGGATCGAAGCCGATTGCCTCGCGGCCTGGGTCTGCTCGGGCAATGTCTTCTCCGGCCTCCCGCTCCTGATGGAAGAGACTGTTCCCGGCGTCGTCTGCGCCGTCGTGTACTACGGTTCGGCGCAGCCCGCGAAGATCCGCGGCGATCTTCCCGTCTTGATCGTGAGAGCCGGGCGCGACAACCGGCAGTTGAACGAGGCGATCGATCGCTTGACCGCGCAGGCCGTCGCGGCGGGCGCGCCGTGGACGCTCGTAAACGCGCCTTCCTCACACCACGCGTTCGACGTTCTCGACGAGACCGAGGAGAGCCGCCGGGTCGTGCGGGAGACGCTCGAATTCTTTCGAGAGTTCCTCGCTCCGGCGCCGGTACCCGCCGCGCCTGCCTCCCTGGCGCGAAAGGCCCTCGGGCACTGGTTCGCTCGCGAGCACGCCGAGGCGGCCGCGGCGTACGGGGAGTACGTCCAGGCTCATCCCGACGACGCCGTCGCGCACATGCGCCTGGGCCTCTCTCAGGCGCACCTGGGAAAGCCCAAGGAAGCCGAGGCGAATCTGAAGAAGGCCGTCTCGCTCGGGGCGGACGCTCCCCTCGACCTGTACAACGTGGCGTGCGGCTACGCGGTGATGGGGAAACCCGACAAGGCGCTCGAATGGCTCGAGCGGTCGGTCGGCGCCGGTTTCAACAACAAGCAACTCCTCGCCGCCGACCCCGACCTCGAGAGCCTCCGCAAGACGAAGCGTTTCGAAACGCTGCTCGAGAGCCTGCGCTAGCCGCTCATTTCAGAGCGTCGGCACCTGCCCTGGCGCATTGGCCGTCCTGCGAGCTCGCGCCGCCGGAAAGGCCGATCGCGCCCACGATCGTTCCCTCCGCGACGAGGGGCACACCTCCTTCGACGGGAACAGCGCCTTCGAGCCCCAGAATGCGAAGACCGTCTCCGCCGCCCGCGAGAACGTCCTGGAAGGCCTTGGTCGGGCGCAGGAAGAGAGCCGCCGACCGCGCCTTGCCGATCGCCACGGCGACGCTTCCGGTTTGAGTGCCGTCCATCTTCTCGAAGTAGACGAGGTGGCCGCCGGTGTCCACGACCGCCGCAGCCATCGTCCAACCGTTCCGGCGGGCTTCCGCGAGGGCGGCGGCGGCCGTCTTCTTCGCGTTTTCCACACCGATCGGCCTCCCGTAGGGATCAGGCATGCTTCCTTCCGTCCGGCAGGCCGTCGGGAGCGAGAGGGAGACTTCGCAGACGGACCCCGGTCGCGGCGAAGATCGCGTTGCCGACCGCCGGAGCCAGACCGACGATCGGCGTTTCCCCGGCGCCCATGGACGGCAGATCCGGGCGGTCGAGAATCACGATTTCCATCTGCGGAACATCGCTCATGCGCGGGACCCTGTACTGCGAGAAATGCGGGTTGACGATTCGCCCATTCTCGAAGCGGACGGCCTCGAAGAGCGCCCCACCGATCGCCTGCACAACTGCTCCTTCGACCTGGTTGCGAATCCCGCCGGGGTTGACGACCGCGCCGCATTCGAATGCTTCGACGACCCGGCGGATGCGCACGCGGCGCGAATCGTCGACCTCGACCTCCGCGCACGTGGCGACGTAACCACCCTTCTCGACGCCCCCCGCGATGCCGAACCCCCGTCCCGCCGCGGCTTTCTGTCTTCCCCAGCCGAACTTGTCCGCCGCCGCCTGGAAGACCGCCTTCAGGCGCGGATCCGCGAGGTTCTTCAGGCGAAGCTCGAGAGGGTCCACCGAGGCCGCGTGCGCCAGCTCGTCCATGTGGGTCTCTCGCGCGAAGTGGTTGGCCGTGGCCGCCAGGGCCCGGTAAGAGCCCTGCCGCAAAGGCGACCGGACAGGATGGAATTGGATCTTCTGGTTGGCAATGGCGTAGGGCGTCGCGATCGCCGCGGGTCCCGAGTTGTAATTGTGGAATTCCCATGCCGTAACCACGCCGTCGCGGCGCGCTCCACTGGAGACCTCGAGGACGCCGGCAGGGCGGAAGTACGCCCAGGTGAACTCTTCCTCCCGCGTCCAGACGACCTTGACCGGTTTGCCCGCGGCCTTCGCCAGACGTGCCGCTTCAACGGCCGCGTCCCCGGTGTGCTTGCCCCCATAGGCTGAGCCCGTGTCGGGGACCTGGACGCGGACCCTGTCCGGAGGCATGCGGAAGGCTTCCGCCAATTCTTCGCGCACAGCGAAGGGGCGCTGCGTGCCCGTCCAGACCGTCAGCTTCCCGCCGCTCCATTCCGCGACCGCCGCCCGGGTTTCCAGCGGCGCGTGCGCGATGTATTCGACGGTATAGGTCCGCGCGAGCCTGATCTCGGCGGCGGCCATGGCCTCTTGGACCGAGCCGACGACCCGGCCGGTGCTCCTTTCACCCGACTCTTCGTTCTTCTTGAGGTATTCGAAGAGCTCCTTGTTCGAGGGATGCGGCGGGACGTTCCATTTCGCCTTCAGCGCGGCGAGCGCCTGTTCCGCAGACCAGGCATCGGGCGCCACGACGCCGACGAAATCGCCGTCGCGGACGATACGGGCGCCGGCGATCTTCTCCGCCTCGGACGTGTCGAGCGACGCGAAGGTTGCCTGGAATCCCGCCGGCCGCATCACCCTTCCGTACAGCATGCCGGGCCGGACGAGATCCGAGGTGTAGGCGTGCCTTCCCGTGACGAAGTCGCGCCCGTCCACTTTCGGCACCGGCTTCCCGGCGATCTTCCACTCGGCCGATGGCGTCACCGGGGGCTCCGCGGCTACAGCCCGGACGAGATTCTCACCGCTCGTGAGCTCGCCGTAAGAGAGCGTTCTGCGCCCGGCCGCGTCCGCGACCCTTCCGCCGACGGCCGCGAGCGTCTCGCGATTCACCTTCCAGCGCTCGGCCGCCAGATCAATCAACTGCTCGCGCGAGGTCGCGGCGACCTCGCGCAACTGGCGTCCCATCGTCGGCGTCGTGCGGCTCCCGAAGGTGCCCGCGTCCCAGGGCGTCCGATCCGTGTCGCCCATCACCATGCGGATCGCGTCCACCGGAACGTGCAGCTCCTCGGCCACTTGCTGCGCGAGCGAGGTGCGGATGTTCTGGCCCATCTCGACTTTTCCGGTGAAGACCGTGACTCCGCCGTCGCGGCCGATGTGCAGCCAGGCGGCGATCTCCTTCGGGAGGTCCCGGCCGCCCGCGGCCCGGCCGGACTCCTGCGCCGAGACTTTGGGGACGTACAGGCAAACGAGCAGGCCGCCGCCCAGCAGTTTGACGAAGCCACGCCGGTCCACCCCAAACCGGTACAACTTCCCGCGGACCTCGTGGTCCGGGAGCTCCGGATCGCGCTCCCAGGCTTCGCTCACGATCTTGATGCCTTTCGCGACGCGCGGGCCGCACTCCGGACCGCCTCAAGAATTCTCGGATAGGTCCCGCAGCGGCAGATGTTGCCAGTCAGATGGCCGGCGATCTCCTCGTCGTCCGGGTTCGGATTGGATTGGAGCAGTCCGACCGCCGCGACGATCATGCCCGGCGTGCAGTAGCCGCACTGGAAGGCCTCCGCTTCGAGAAACGCCGCCTGAACGGGATGGAGTCGTCCGTTGCGCGCGAGCCCCTCGATCGTGGTGACCTTCCGGCCAGCCGCTTCGGCAACAGCCGTGCGGCAGGAGCGGACGGGGCGGCCGTCCAGAAGCACCGTACAGGCGCCGCACTGACCTTCGCCGCAGCCGTACTTGGTTCCGGTCAGATCCAGCCGGTTGCGAAGAACGGACAGGAGGCTCTCCTCCGGCGACGCTTCGACGCTCCGTCGTGTCCCATTGATCGTCAGGGCGAGCTCGCTCATCCGCGTCGAGATCCGCAAAGAATCATCTCTCAAAACCCGATCCGCGCGATGCGGCCAGCGTCGTCGCAGCCGCGCGCAGGGACGGTCTCGAACGCAGCCGATCGGCCAGGCGAATACCCGCCAGAGAGAACGCGACGGCCAGAACGGCGAGGCCGGAAAAGAGGGACACCCGGCTTCCGAGAGCCGAGAAGGGATCGTGGAAGACGAGATCGAGTGCCTCCCCGGGCCGCGCCCCGTTCGGGAGTCTCGCGGCCAGATTGCCTCGGGCGTCCCGAACGGCTTCACCGGCCGTGAAGATCCAGCGGGGATGGAAGTTCTGGTTGAAGACGATCGCCGTTCCGGCGGCGGCTCCAAGAGGGAACACGAGTCGAATCCGGCTCCAGCCGTCCCAGCGCGCGTTCACCGGCACCGGCTGGCCCTCGGGCCCGCGTGCCTCCAGCACGAGCGCAACACCCTCCCGGATGGATCCCTGGATGAAGTCGTGCGCTTCGTAGGCCTCGATCAGGCCGGTCTCCGGCGAGAGCTCCCCGGACTGGGAAAGGAACGGTCCGTGGACATTGCGAATCGATGTGACGGTCGGAGGGATCGGTTTCGCCTTCACCACCAGGCGCCCGCGCTCGCTGATGAACGGAAGAACGAGCGAAACCGCCTGAAATCCGAGGGTGAAGAGGAACACGGCCGCCCAGAGCGCGAGATGCGGGCGGCGGCGGCTCGTCTCCGCCTCGAGGCGACCGAGCGCGATCGCGGAGAAGAACGCCAGAGGAAGGGCCAGGAACCCCCAGAACCGGCTCGGAATGCCGATCGCCACGAATCCGGGGAGCCGGTGCAGCAGGTCGAACGGCCCGGGCGGCAGCCACGACGCGAGTGCCCGCCATGCTCCGAACCCGAAGACGAGCATCGCCGCCGATACGACGAGCATGCGCCGCAGATCCTCGCGCGGCCATGCCCGGGAGAGCTCCCGTCGGTACCGGACGATCAAGTACGCGAGGACGGGTCCGACGTAGACGGAGAACTCGTGACCGTTGGCGGGGGCAGGAAGGACCTTGCCCCGCAACGGGAGCAGGAGGAACCAGACGAAGACGAGCGGATCCACAAAAACGGGAGGTCTGGTCCGCGGAAAGAGGACCGCGTTGGCCGCCAGCGGGAAGTAGTAGATTGCGTCGAGCGCCACAGCGACCAGAACGGCTCCCGCGAAGAAGGCAACCGGACGCGGCGAGCGCCTTTGCCAGGCGAGGACCGCGGCGTCCAGGCCGACCCAGACGAGCAGGAGCAGGATCGCGATCGGCGCGCCGTCGGTCGAAAGGGCGAAGAAGACTCCGCCGGCGAGCATGAGGCAGAGAAGCCTCCAGTTCGCGCGGCCAACCGGCTCGCCGGAGGACCGCAACGACCGCCTCGCCGCCCACAGCCAGAGCGGGAGCCCCAGGGTCCCGAGGAAGACGACATGTCCATGCGAAAAACGGGAGAGGATGAATCCGTTGCCGGCGAAGAGCGCGGCCGCCAGAGCCGACGTGCGGCGATCGAGCCGGTACTCGCGAGCCAGGAGCCAGGCTCCCAGGGCTCCCGCCGCGAGAAAGAGCAGGCAGGAGATCTTGATCGCGGCCGCCGGATTGACGATGCGGGCCAGGATCATCGAGGGCGAAACGATCGGGACCTGCGGGTCGCCCGCAAGGGACATCCCGCCGCGCATCAGCGGGTTCCATTGCTTGGCGAGGCCCGAGAGTTCCCCGTTCCAGAGAGACAATTCGTGGAACGACAGGATCTGGTCCCAGTCGGTGTCGCCGGCGCGGAAGAGGAACACGCCGAAGACGACGAGATAGACGAGCGGGATTGCGGCCGTCAGGAGGAGAGAGGGAGACACGGAGAGGCGCCTCTGCCCTCCGGGAACGGTTGATCCGCTGGCTGGGGCCATTTCCGGCATCTCGCCCTCCACGCATCCGCCGGTGCACGGAAAGCCTAGAACGAAGAACGACCCGTGGGTGGAAAACGTTTCACCTTCGACGACTTCCCGGGATGGCGCGACCGGTCTCGCGATCCCGAGCGGCCAGCACTCTGAAGAGCCGGGCGCCCGCGGATCGGAGAATAATGAGCGGCAAACCGCTGGCGTGGACCTCTTTGGGAGCGCTCGCGGAACTGGAGGCTCCGATGACGAAACCCCGCATTCTGATGGTCGCTCTGCTCTTGATCACGACCGCCGCGCCGGCTCAGACGTCGAGGCGCCGTGAGGCGCCGCCTCCGGCCGACGCGGTTTCGGTGGACTCGATCGTCGCGGCCCTCTACGGGTCCGTGAGCCACGCGCCCGACGCGTCGCCGGACTTCGATCGGATGCGCGCGATCTTCCTCTACGTTGGAATGTTCGTACCTCCGGTCCGCCCGGGACAGGAAATCACCGGGAGCGACGTGGACGGTTTCGTCAGCCGTTTCGAGAAGTCCGCGGCTGCCCGCAAGGAAAAGGGAGAGGCGGCGCAGGGCTTCTTCGAGCGCGAGATCGCCAGGAAAGCGGACTGCTTCGGCAACGTCTGCCAGGTCTTCTCGACCTATGAGTCGCGCCACACGCCATCGGACGCCAAGCCCTTCGAGCGTGGAGTCAACTCCATCCAGCTCGTTCACGACGGCAAGCGGTGGTGGATCGCGTCGGTCGCGTGGGACGCCGAGAAACCCGACAAGCCGATCCCGCCGCAATATCTCCCCGGTAAAAGTTGAGAGTTGAGAGTAGCCCGGGTCTCACCCGTTAATCTGTCGACGAGAGCAGATCCTCCGCTTCGCTCAGGATGACTAGAGTCTGACAAATCCCTCACCGACACATTCCAATGACCACCGGCATGCTACCGGCGCTCGCGGCGCGAGGAGTCTCCTGAAGTAATCGAAGGAGGAGCCTCGCGCCGCGGGAGCGGAGCGCTTGCGCGGGATCAGGCGAGCGATCGAGACTTCAGCCGCGGCGGTCGCTCCGCGACCGGCGGCTGAGAGAGTTAAAGACGACAGGCCTCGGTCCGGCGAACCGCTGGAACCAGTCACGGAATGGCCCGGTCGCGGCGCAGATCCCGCGCTAGCGCGGAGCGACGGCGCAGGGAGCGCCGGCGTCCATCCACTGCTTGAATTTCGCGACGAACTCCTCGTGCGGCACGGAGACGGGGGCGCGACCCACGCCGGGGCTCCATCCCCAGAGCACCAGCTTGTCGCTGCGGACGTGTCGCAACAGAGCTTGGAGGTCCATGCCGTGGTTCTCTTGCTGGTCCTTCAGATGCCGGCAGAGCTCGCCGCTCGCGAGGCCGATGAAGACCATCTTTCGCTCCGGCGGCGGCAGATGCCAGTTGGGAGCGCCGGGCGGCATGTGCTCTCCGTAGCTCGCCGGGGGATTCACTACGCCGTGGCAGGTTGAGCACGCGAGGCCGGGCGCGCCCTTTCCCTCCGGCCCGCGCAGGACGTACTGCCCGTGGACGAGCCCGGCGTCGAACTGCAGGGGCGCGTCTCCCGGGATGTGGCAGTTCTGGCATCGCGGATGCTGCAGCACGGCGAGCACGGTCTCGAAGGCGGCCAGGCCTTCTTCTTTCGTCACCTTCACCGCGGCGGGGGACGCGCCCGAGAAGAGCGCCGCCTGGACCGCGAAGATGACGATCGCGGCGACTCCCGGAAGCGCGCCGCGCCGAAACGCAGAAAAGAGAATCATCTTCATCGGATCGTCTTCTCAGGCCAGCCGCAGCGGCAGCCGGTGCAGCCTCTTCCCGGTGGCGGCAAAGACGGCATTGGCGACCGCGGGAGCGATCGGCGGGACGCCCACCTCCCCGATTCCGCCCGACTTCTCGGAGCTGCGAACGATGTGCACTTCGACCTTCGGCATCTCCCTCAAGCGCAACAGCGGGTAGTCGTGAAAATTCGACTGCTGCACGCGCCCCGCTTTCAGCGTCAGCTCGCCGTACAGAGCCGCCGTCAGGCCAAAGGCCACTCCGCCCTGGAGCTGCGCTTCTACACCGGCCGGGTTCGCGCAGATGCCGCAATCCACGGCGCAGACGACGCGGTGCACGCGCACGCGGCCATCCGCGACCGACACCTCCGCGACTTCGGCCACGAAGCTTCCGAAGGACTCGTGAACGGCGAGGCCCCGGAAGCGGCCTTCTGGCAGAGGCTGTCCCCAACCCGCCTTTTCCGCGGCGAGGTTCAGGGCTCCCAGGTGCCGCGGGTGATCTTTCAACAGCTTGCGGCGGTACGCGAGAGGATCCTGCCCGGCGGCCCGAGCAAGCTCGTCCACGAAGGTCTCCATGACGAAGGCCGTGTGCGTGTGCCCGACCGAGCGCCACCACAAGACCGGAATGACCGTCCTCGGCGAATGGAGATCCACCAAATGGTTCGGCGTCGCCTTCACGTACGGCGAGTCCGAGGCGCCTTCGACGGAGGTGTTATCCACGCCTCCTTTGACCAGCATCGCCTCGAACGGCGTGCCCGCGAGAATCGACTGACCCACAATCGTCTGCCGCCAGGCGACGGGTGAACCGTCGCCGCTCAGGCCGACGCGCAGCCGGTGTACCCACATCGGTCGGTAGTAGCCGCCCCGCATGTCGTCCTCGCGCGTCCAGACGACCTTGATCGGTGCGCCGCCGCCGGCGGCCTTCGCCACGTGGACCGCCTCTGAGACGAAGTCGCTGCCGGCCGTGGCTCGCCGTCCGAAGCCGCCGCCCAGGAACATCGTGTGGATCACGACCTGCTCCGGCTTCAAGCCCGCGATTTCCGCAGCGTTCTTCTGGTCCATGGTCTGGAACTGAGTGCCGGTCCAGATTTCACAGCCGCCGGACGCGAGGCGCACGGTGCAGTTCATCGGCTCCATCGTGGCGTGCGCGAGGTAAGGCAGCTGGTACTCCGCTTCGACCGTCCTGGCAGCCGACCGCGCTCCGACCTCGATGTCGCCTACCGACGCAACCCTGGCACCCGGCGTGCCGGCCATCGCCCGGAATTCTTCGCGCATCCGGTCGGTGTCCAGTTGCGCTCCGGGTCCCAGGTCCCAATCGATCTCCAGGGCGTCGCGCCCGAGCTTCGCGGCCCAGAAGTGCTCTGCGACAACTGCGACTCCGGAGGGCACCTGCACGACGGTCCTGACACCCGGAACCGCCTTCGCCTTTTCCGGCCGGAAGCTCTTCACCTTGCCGCCGAAGACCGGAGAGCGCGCCACGACCGCGGTCAGCATCCCGGGGAGCCGCACATCCATGCCGAACTGAGCCCGACCGGTCACCTTCTCGGGAGAGTCGAGGCGCCTGGTCGGCTTGCCCAGGATCTTCCAATCCTTGGGATCCTTGAGTTGGACCTTCTGGGGCGGCGGAAGTTTCTGCGCCGCGGCGGCCAGCTTTCCGAAGGAGAGCCTGTCGGCTCCATGGACGACGGCGCCGTTCTCGGCGCGGCAGGAGGCCGGATCCACCTTCCACTGGTCTGCCGCTGCCCGGATCAACATCTCGCGCGCCATCGCGCCGGCCTGACGGTAACGGTCGAATTCCGACCAGGTCGAGGTCGAACCGCCGGTCATCTGTATCCCCATCACGGTGTGCGCGTAGGCGGGCGCCGCCGGCGCGTGCTCGACGCGCACCTTCGACCAGTCGCAGCCGAGCTCCTCAGCGACGAGCATCGGAAGGGTGGTCCAGATGCCCTGTCCCATCTCGGAGTGCGCGAGAAGAACCGTGACGCTTTCGTCCGAGCCGATGCGCAGAAACGCATTCGGATCAGGGAGGGGCTTGGCCGCGGGCGTCTGAAGGGCCGAAAGGCCCATTCGCGGCGCCACCGTGAAGCCGATCACGAGACCGGCAGAGGTCTTCAGGAACCGACGCCGGTCAAGACCGAATCCGGACGGGGGATCTTGCAGTCTCCCGACCTCGCGGCCCCCGGCACTCATGCCTTCCTCCGGTTCAGCTCGGCGGCCCGATGAACGGCTGCGCGGATTCGCTGGTAAGTTCCGCAGCGGCAGAGGTTGGCCGAGAGGGCGGCATCGATGTCCGCGTCGCTTGGATCCGGCCGCTCCGCCAGCAAACCCGCCGCCGCCATGATCTGACCAGGCTGGCAGTAGCCGCACTGGACGACGTCCTCCTCGATCCAGGCTTGCTGCACCGCGTGCAGGCCGCTGGCGGAGAGCCCTTCGATCGTCGTCACCGCGCGACCCTGCACCGCTGCAGCTGGCAGCACGCAGGAACGCACCGCCCGGCCGTCCACGTGCACCGTGCACGCGCCGCATTGCGCCATTCCGCAGCCGAACTTCGTGCCGGTCAGCCCGAGCAGGTCGCGGAGAACCCACAGAAGCGGCATGTCCTCCGGAGCCGCGACGTCATGGTCCTTCCCGTTGACCTTCAGCTTCATGGCGAGCCTCGTGGAAGTGCCCTGCAAGTTGAATACCCGCCTGTTGGATATCCTGAAGAGAGCCCACGGCAGGAATCCTCGATCCTCTGGCCGGCCTTTGTTCGTGTTCTATGTCGAGCGCGATCTTGGCTGCTCGATTTCCATTGGCACTGATATTGCGGCGATTCCCCTTGGCGGGGCGCTACGACAAGCGAGCCAAAGAGGTCGCCGCGCGAACAGTGATGAAGGAGCACCAGAGAGAGAGGCACGCGAAGGGGACGGTAACGAGGGACTCTGCGATGCCGGTTTGTGAAGTCTGCGGAAACGATTACGACAAGGCCTTCGAAGTCACGCTCGCCGGGCGCGCGCATGTCTTCGACAGTTTCGAGTGCGCGATTCATGCCCTCGCGCCCACCTGTGAGCACTGCCACTGCAAGATCATCGGCCATGGCGTCGAGGCGAACGGGCGCTACTACTGCTGCGCCCGTTGCGCCCAGGAAGAAGGAATCGTTGGAGCGAAGGACCGCGTCGGCAGTCGCTAGAGAGTTCGATTAACCACTGAGTCTCCCGCCATGCCGCCCGGAGAGACTCCCTGACCCCGACTTCGGAGCGTTCAGCGGCTGACCTGCGCGACGGCGACCTTGTTGACGCCGCTGCAGGCGAGGTAGAGCTTCCCCTCCGGCGTCGCGACCATGTTGCGGACGACTCCCCCTCCGGAAGGGATCGGCCAGCTCCGGAATGATTTTGCCTTCGGATCGAAAGCGACGAGCGTGTTCGGTTTGACGCCGGACTCGCTGTACCAGACGGTTCCGTCGCCGGTCGACGCGATCCCGTAGGGCTGCGAACGCGGTCCGCCGGGTGATGGCCACTCCTCGACTTTGCCTGTCTTCGGATCCAGCCGGGCGAGGAAGCCGCGCGCGAAGTCGCTGTAGTAGATCAGACGATCCGGATTGTTCGCGATCCGGCGCGGTCGGGCCCCTTCGGACAGCGTGAACTCCCGGACCTCGACCGTCTTCGGATCGATCCGTCCGATCTTGTTCGCGCCGAATTCGCAGAAGTACGCGCCGCCGTCCGGCCCGACGATGATTCCGTAGGGCAGTGCATGCGGCGTCGGGACCTCGGACAGCGTCACCTTGCCCGTCTTCGGCTCGAGCCGGCCGACGAAGTTGCTCTGCTGCGCGGTGAAGAAGATCGTGCCCTCGCGGTCGAAGGCGAGGCTGTGGGGATCGCGGACCCGCGGATCGGGCATGGGGTACTCGGTGATGCCCCCCGTACGGGGATCGAGCTTTCCGATATACCCCTTGAAGTTCGCCGTGAACCAGATGTTGCCGTCTCTGTCCGCGGCGAGGCCGTGAGGCCCGGAGTCGGGAGTCTTCAATGGGTATTCCTTGATTGCCCCGGTCTTCGGATCGAGCCGGCCGAGCTTGTTCGCGAGTTGCCCCGTGTACCAGAGCGCTCCGTCGGGAGCGACCTCGGGATCATGCGGCCGGGACTCGGGCGTAGGGACGTCCCATTCCCGGATGGTGACTTTCCGGTCATCCAGAGCGGCCCGGAGCGGACCGAGCGCGCAAAGGAAAGTGAGAGCGATGAGGGCCGCTCTTCGTCGCATCCAAGCACCTCCTGTCCAAACGCCTGCTTGGCGCAAGAACCATGCCCTCCAACACCCTTTCCATTCCACTCCTGTCTCAATGGCCCGCGAAGGGTCGCCAGCCCCCTGCGAGCCAGCCGACAACCCTGTCTTCCGCCCAGTAGCGAGGCCCGGCACCGGCGACGAAGCCGATGTGTCCACCCCTCCGAGTCGAGGCCGGACGAAAGGAGGGGTCCATGGCGGCGATTCAACCACGGCTCGGCTGTCGCATTCGATTGCGGCCCGCCGTGAGG
>JBKPBH010000152.1:0-4880 GCA_046726795.1 Acidobacteriota bacterium | reverse complement strand
CTTGCGGACCCTCTTCCCCAAGATCCGTTCCATCTCCTACGAGCCCCCGAAAAAATAGTAAGAGGCGTCGTCGAGGACCGAGCCTGCGGTCGTGCCGTTGGCGCCGTAGAGGCGGCATTTGCGGCCGCCCGCCTCGCGTCGGAGTCAACCTTTCGTTTGACGCGGGCGGGGGCAAGCCCCGCCCGTACGGAACGGGAGGCACGGACGGGGGGCTGCGGCCGTGTCTTCTTGATAGAGCGCGACAGGAGCCCGGCACATTTTTTAGTCCTGCGATGCGCCATTTTCGGCACGCTGGCGGCGGGCGGCTGCGATCGCGGTGAGGTGCTCTTCGTAAGTCCGGGAAAACGCGTGCCCCCCGGACGCGTCAGCGACGAAGTACAGATAGTCGGTCCTGGCGGGGAAGACCGCGGATTTCAGGGCGTTGACTCCGGGGTTGCAGATGGGCCCGGGCGGCAGGCCCTCGTAGAGGTACGTGTTGTAGGGGGAGTCGAAGGCGTAGTCGGATCGGTAGAGCGTCCCCGTCCACTTGCCATCGCGTTTCAAGGCATAGATGACGGTGGGGTCCGCCTGGAGGCGCATACCTCTCTTCAAGCGATTGAGATAGACCGAGGCGATCGTCGGCCCTTCGCGAGACAGCGAGCTCTCTTTCTCGACGATTGAGGCGAGCGTCACCGCCTGTTCGAGCGTCAGGCCGAGACCGAGCGCCTTCTCGCGCATCTCGGAGGTGAAGTTCTTCCGGAACTGGGCCGTCATGAGATCCACGATCGCGCGCGCCGACGTCGAGCGGGTCACCAGATAGGTATCGGGAAACAGGAACCCCTCCAGATCCGAGACTCCGTTGGTCACGCCCGGCAGGAGCTCCGTCTCGGCAAGGGCGCTCCGGAAGCCTTCGGGCCCTCCGATGCCGCGGCTCCAGAAGAGCTGGAAGGTCTCTTCGGCGGTCAGCCCATCGGGAACGACCACGGCGTACTTGACGACTTCTCCGTGGCTCATGCGGTTGATCACGTCGTCGATCGGCATCGGGCGCTCGAAGCGATACTCCCCGGCCTGGAGAGGATTGCGACTTCGATAGATCCGGTAGTAGATCTCCGCCAAGCGCGCGTCCCGGACGACACCGGCCTGCTCGAGCTTCTGGAAGATCTGGGCCGTCGCGGTCCCGGGCGCGAACAAGATCGTCACCTGCGAAGGCGTCGTGGGCCGCGGAGGGTACTCCAGCCGGTAGAACAGGTACGCAGCGACGGCGAGGGATACCGCCAGGAGAAGCAGGGCCAGGCGCAGGATGCGCCGGCCGGCGTTCAGCGCGCCCCTCCTTCCGGGAGGCGAGAGGCGTGGCGCAGGTAATCCTCGAGGAGGACTGCGGCCGCCATTCGGTCCAGGGCTTCGCGGGGCGAGCCCGGCGGCAGCCTCCGCGCGGCCTCGTTCGAAGTCAGGGTCTCCTCGTGGAAGCGGACCGGGATCCCGGCTTGCGCGGCGAGTTTCGCCGCGAATGAGCGGATTCGCGTCGCGAAAGGGCTCTCGACTCCTTCCGGCGACCGCGGCAGACCGACGAGGACGAGGCCGATCTCCTCCTCCTCGCAGAAGCGCAGGACCTCCGCCGCCGCGTGGGCATCGTCGCGCCGGGGGAGAGTCCGCCGGGGAGTCGCCAGCGTTTCCGTGGCGTCCGAGGTTGCGAGGCCGATCCTTTTTTCCCCGAAGTCGATCGCCAGGATCCGCATGTAGGGAGGGTAGCAGGTGTCAGGTTTGGAGGTGTCAGGTGGAAGACAGGGAAACCTTCTTCCGGGGGGAAGAACTCACTCATCGCAGGGGTTAGAATCGAAGCGTATGAAGAACACTGTGGTCCTTTCCGCGGCGCGCACGCCGGTCGGGTCGTTTCTCGGTAAGCTCTCGTCCCTTCCCGCGCCGGTTCTCGGGTCCGCCGCCATCCGTGGCGCGCTCGAGAGGGCGGGGGTCGCGCCGTCCGATGTCGAACAAGTCATCCTGGGCAACGTCCTTCAGGCCGGCATCGGCCAGGCCCCCGCGAGGCAGGCGGCACTCGGCGCGGGAATCCCCGACACCGTTCCCTGCATCACGCTCCACAAGGTCTGCGGCTCGGGCATGCGGGCGGTTATGGACGCGGCCAACGCGATCGCGGCCGGCGAGTACGAGCTCGCGGTAGCGGGCGGAATGGAGTCGATGTCCAACGCTCCCTACCTCCTCGAGCGGGCCCGGAGCGGTTACCGGATGGGCAACGCGGCCCTGGTCGACTCGATGATCAAGGACGGTCTCTGGGATCCCTACAAGGACGTCCACATGGGCAACTGCGCCGAGATGTGCGCGGCCAAGTATCACTTCACGCGCGAGGAGCAGGACGCCTTCGCCCTGGAGTCCTACAAGCGGGCTCAGAATGCTTCGAAGACCTGCCTCTTCTCGGGCGAGATCGTTCCGGTCGCGGTTCCGCAGAAGAATGGGGAGCCCATCCGGATCGACGCGGACGAGGAGCCCTTCGCCGCGCCGCTCGACAAGATGGCCGGGCTCAAGCCGGCCTTCCAGAAAGACGGGACCGTGACAGCGGCCAACGCCTCCAAGATCAACGACGGCGCGGCAGCTCTCGTGGTCGCTTCGGAGGAGAAGGCGCGAGCGATGAAGGTCACGCCGATCGCGCGGATCGTGGGCTATGCCGGCGTGGCGCAGGCGCCCGAGTGGTTCACGACGGCGCCGGTCGGGGCGATCCGGAAGCTCCTGGAGAAGACCGGGCTCTCCATCTCCGACATCGACCTCTTCGAGATCAACGAGGCCTTCGCGGCGGTCGCCATGGCCGCCATCCGGGAGCTCGACCTCGATCCGGCCAGGGTCAACATTCGCGGCGGCGCGGTCGCTCTCGGCCATCCGATCGGGGCATCCGGCGCCCGCATTCTCACGACTCTGATCCACGCGCTTCGCAAGGAAGGCAAGAAGCGCGGCCTGGCCGCGATCTGCATCGGTGGCGGCGAGGCCACCGCGATGCTCGTCGAAACCCCCTGAGCCGTCCGAGGCCGACAAACGTGAAACGTAAAACGTAAAACGAAACGAGGCCAAGTTTGACGTTTGACGTTTGACGCTTTACGTTTTACGGGCTTTCGTGACCACTCCCGAGTTTGATCTGGTCCTGGGCGGAGTTCCCCGATTCGCGGCGGAGGCGCCCTGGGCCTCGAGGCTGGTCAACAGGTACATCCGGCAGCTTCCCTTCCGTCGCAAGACGGACGTCCGCGGCCGGCGGCCGGCCGTGGCGGATGCCCGGGGCCAATCGCCCTGCGTCCTCGTGCAGGCCGATCCGGAGGCCTATCTCCTTCCGGAGGCGGCCCGGCGGCTGATTGGCGCGGTCGAGAGCGGTCTCGCGCGACTCGTCGTGCCCGTCTCCAACGAGCCATGGTCCGAGGAGGCTCGCGCCGCGCCTCCGTTCGCCTATCACACTCCGGCGCTTCTGGAGGAGGCCGTGCACCTCCTGGCCGCCTCGTCGCCGTCCCCCCGCCCGGCCGCCTCGCCCCGGTCCGGTGTCTTCGCCGTCAGCCGGAAGATCCTGGCTGGTCTGCCGGGCGAGCTTCCCTTGGACGAGGTCCCCGAGCGTGCCGGGCGGGAAGGCCAGTGCGTCTTCATCGATCCGGGCGCTTATCTCCACCGCTACGGCGAGATGGACGGCCAGGCCCGGGAAGACCTCGTCTCGAGAATCCCGGCCGGAGCCTCGTCGGCGCTCGACGTGGGATGCGCGCGCGGCCAGACGGCCCGGGCTCTGCGGAGAGCCGGAGTGACCCGCATCGTCGGGATCGAGCCGGACGCGGCCGACGCTTCCGAAGCCGCACGGCTCTGCGACCGGGTGCTCGCGGTCTCCTTGGAAGATGTCCGAGAAGATTTCTCCTGCGAGTTCGACGCGATCCTCTTCGGCGACGTGCTCGAGCACCTCGTCGATCCGTCCGCCGCGCTCGTGCGCGTGCGTTCCTGGCTCTCGCCGCGGGGCGTCCTGGTCGCCTCCGTGCCCAACATCGGCCACTGGTCCGTTGTCTCGGATCTCCTGGAGGGCCGCTTCGATTACGTCCCCTATTCGATCCTGTCGGGGACTCACCTGCGTTTCTTCACGCGGCGCACGGTCCACGATCTCTTCGAGGCGTGCGGATACTGCATCCAGAGCGTGGACACGGTGACGTTTCCGGTTTCTCCAGCGGGCGCTCGCAAGCTCGAACTTCTCAGGTCCGTGCCCGGCGCCTCTCCCGATCTCGAGGCCGTCGAATTCCTGATCGTGGCGCGCCTGGCCGACGGCTGACGTCCGACAGCTTCTTCCGGTTATCATCGCCCCCGATGATCGACAAGGTCGTGGCGTCGGCCGACGAGGCGGTGGCAGACGTCTTCGACGGCGCCACCCTCGTGGTGGGCGGCTTTGGCCTGTGCGGAATCCCCGAGAACCTGATCGCGGCCCTCGTCCGCCGCGAGGTCAGGAACCTGACGGTCGTGTCGAACAACTGCGGTGTCGACGACTGGGGGCTGGGTCTTCTGTTGAAGCCCCGTCAGATCCGGAAGATGGTTTCCTCCTACGTCGGCGAGAACGCCGAATTCGAAAGACAGTTTCTGAGCGGCGAGCTGGAGGTCGAGCTCGTCCCGCAGGGAACTCTCGCCGAGCGGATGCGCGCGGGCGGCGCCGGAATCCCCGCGTTCTATACGCCGGCGGGGGTCGGCACGCTCGTGGCCGAGGGGAAGGAGACCCGGGCCTTCGACGGCCGCGAGTATCTGCTCGAGAAAAGCGTCGTGGGAGACTTCTCCCTGGTCGCGGCCTGGCGGGGAGACCGGATGGGCAACCTCGTGTACCGGAAGGCCGCCCGCAACTTCAACCCGATGGCGGTCACGGCGGGTCGCGTGGCCATCGCGGAGGTGGA
>JBKPBH010000151.1:0-11557 GCA_046726795.1 Acidobacteriota bacterium | reverse complement strand
TCCCGCTCGAAGCGCTGGCGCGATTCGGACGATGCGGACAGATGCGCGGGCAGGACTTTCACGGCCACGGTCCGTTCCAGCCGGGTGTCCTTCGCCCGATAAACCTCCCCCATCCCGCCCGCCCCCACAGGCGCCAGAAGTTCGTACGGACCCAGCCGCGTGCCCGGGGAGAGAGTCATCTATTTCCGCAACTCTGCGGTCCAGTTCTGCACGACCGTAATGGCGTCGCGTTGCTCCCCCTCGGGGAGAGTGTTGACCAGGAATCGCTGCCCGTCCGCGGACACGTCGTACTGGAAGCCGATATCGATGTTCTTGATCCGGGTGCGGAACAGCGGTTTCGGCGTCCCCGCCGCGAACCCCGATCCGGTCGTCACGTCCACCGCCATGAGCACATCGCCGGGCGCGAGGTAATAGAGCTCCTTTCCATCCCGGCGCCACCTCGGATAGGAACCGCCGGCAGTCGAGATCTGCCACTTGCCGCCCGAAGCCGGGAAGGTCTGGACGAAGATTTCCACCGTTCCCGATTCCGCCGATGCATAGGCCATCCACCTTCCGTCCGGCGAGAACTGGGGGGAACCTTCGTGGAAAGGAGTCGCGAGGAAGGGCCTTGCCTTCCGATCGGCGACGGAGAGGACCCAGATATCCGATCCGGTCTTTGACTCGGGAACGGTGGTGTGGAAGGCGATGAGACCGGTATCTCCGGACCAGTCGAAGGGGAACTTGGCGCCCGTGTCCGAGGCGAAGAGAGACTCGTCCGGTCCCGTGCCGGAGGCCGCTTTCCGATAGATGTCGTGGAAGCCTTTTCGATTGGAGGCGAACGCGACCCATTCGTCGTCCGGAGACCAGATCGGGAACAGGTTGACGCCGGGGCCGAATGTGAGCCGGGTCGAAACGCGGCGCCCGAGGTCATGGACCCAGATGTCCGTCCAGGCGGTCTGGGGATCGATGAGCACGACGGCGACCCGGCGGCCGTCGTGGGAAAGACGCGGGTGATTGGCGTCCGCGGCCGGTCCCACGGATTCGAGCTGCTTTCCCGAACGGTCGAACCAGGTGAGTTGCGACAGCTCTCCGCGCCCGCTCGACTGGTACGCGAGAACGCCGTTCTCCGAGACCGAGAAGATCGCGGTTCCGCCGGCGCCGACGAAACGAACCTGTTCGGCCACGGGGAAGGCCTCTCCGGTGAACCGGAGGCGATCCGCATCGAATGGCCGGGCGAGGAGAGCGCCGTCCTTCCAGAAGAGCAGATGCCCTTGCGAAGAGCCGGCCGAGAGTGGCGCGAAGGCGACGTTCGATCGGGCATGGAACAGGAGTCTTTGTTCGTTCGAATCGAGCGACGCCAGATAGACGGTGGAGGCCTCCTCGGGCCGGGCTTTCGCTCCATAGCTCAGGTAGAGAAAGTGACGCCCGTCCGGCAGAAAGAACGGCCAGGTATGGCCGAACTCTGCCCGGCTCTGGTCGAGCCGAGTCACCGGCGAGGGGGCTCCGCCCGAGGCGGCCACGCGATGAACCGAATCGCCGGGGGATGGCACGAAGAGGATCACGCCGTCGCGGTTCCACGTCCCTCCGCGTGCCGACGGTGCATCGCACAGCGTCTGGGGTGAACCGCCGGAGACGGCGATCTTCTTGAGCTTCCCCCCGGCGAAAAAGCCGAGAAACCGGCTGTCGGGAGACCAGAAGGGCTTCAACACCCCGTCCGTCCCCGCGAGGGGCCGGGCCATGGGCGTATCGAACGGTTGAAGCCAGAGCTGTCGGGCTCCCTGCGGAGGCTGCGCGACGAAAGCGACTTGCCGCCCGTCCGGCGAGATCACCATCGGCGAACTTCTCAACTCGAAGCGCGTGTTTTCCGGCGGAAGGATCGACGACCGGAACAACGGGGCAGGCTCACGCCTCTGCCGCGCCAGAAGCAGGCCGAGGACGAGCGCGGCAAGCGCGGCGACTGCAAACGCACCCCACGCCAACCGCTCCCGACGAGGGGCCACCGGGCGCGCCAGGATCCCCGCCGGCGATCCTTCCGCGACCCACTTCAGTTGCACGGCGATGTCGTGCGCCGTCTGCCACCGATCGTCGGGATCCTTGGCGAGACACGTGCCCACCACCCGGTCGAACGCCGGCGGCGCGATCGGCGCCAGTGTCGAGATCGCCGCGGGCTCGGAGCTCATGATCGAGGAGATCAGCGACGCCTGGCTGCGGCCCGAGAAAGCCTTCCTGCCGGTCGCCATCTCGTAGAGCACTGCTCCGAACGCGAAGATGTCCGTTCGCGCGTCGGCCTCTCTGCCCTCCAGCTGCTCGGGCGCCATGTACTGGAACGTCCCCAGGATCGTCCCCTCCTGGGTGAGCGGAGGATTCCCCATTACGGTCGGAATTGACGACTGGCTGTTCTTTGCCATGGGATCTTGATCCGCGGCCGCTTGCTCCCTTCCGGCCGCGTCGAGCGGCCGCCTCCTTGCGAGACCGAAGTCGAGAAGCTTCACGCCCGACCTGGTGATCATCACGTTGCCCGGCTTCAGGTCTCGGTGCACGATCCCCTGCCGGTGCGCCTTGTCGAGAGCGTCCGCGATCTCGATGCCGTAGCGCAGGACTTGATCGAAGACGAGCGGACCCTTGAGAAGCCGGCCGGAGAGCGTCTCCCCTTCCAGGTACTCCATGACCAGGTACTCGACGCCGTCCTGGTTGCCGACGTCGTAGAGCGCGCAGATGTGGGGATGCGAGAGCTGGGAGATCGTCTTGGCCTCCCGCTCGAACCGTTGCCGGACTTCCGCCGAGGAGGAGAGATGCTGCGGCAGAACCTTTACCGCCACCGTCCGATCCAGCCGCGTGTCCAGCGCCTTGTACACCTCCCCCATCCCTCCGGCGCCCAAGGGCGCAAGGACCTCGTAGGGGCCGAGTCGGGAGCCAGCGGGTAGCGTCATCTCCCTTATTTCTTCAACGCTGACGTCCAGTTGAGCAGGAGCGTCGCCGCTGAAGGCTTCTCGGCGACGGGAGTGTTGATCAAGAACCGCTGGCCGTCCGGCGTCACGTCATAACCCGCCTCGAAAGGGAGAGATTCGCGGACCGAGGGAGCTTCAAAGAGCGGCTGGATCCGGCCGCTCTCAAGCGGCGAGCTCCCCTTGATCTCGACGGCCATCAGCCTCCGATCGTTGGCCATGTAGAAAAGCTCGCGGCCGTCCCGGCGCCAGCGAGGGGCTCGCCCGCCGCCCGTGGAAACGCGAATCGCGCTGCCGGGTCCGGGAAAAGGGCGAATGTAGACCTCTTCTCGACCCGACTCGTCGGAGACGTACGCGACCCACTTCCCGTCGAAAGACAGGCGGCCGTCCCCCTCATTGAAGGGGGTGGCGACGACCGGGACGGGCTTCCGGTCTCCCGATAGAGGCAGGCTCACCAGGTCCGATCCGCTTTCGCCCGCAATCTCGCCGTAGACGATGTATCGCCCGTCGGGGGACCAGTCCGAAACGAATTTCAACCCCGGCGACTCGACCAGCTTCTCTTCGCTCCCCGCGCCGCTCGATGCCTTCACGCTGACGGCTCTCGCGAACGCGAAGGCAACACGCTGACCATCCGGAGACCAGGCGAGCCCTCGATAGCCGCCGGGTTGGAAAGTGAATCGAATGGCGCTCTCCCGCTCGCCATAGATCCAGACATCGCCCTGCTGGGTCCTGGGATCGAGCACAACCACGGAGATCCTGCGGCCGTCGGGCGACAGCCGGGGGGTCCGGAAATAAGCGGGCTCGCCGACAGAGCCGATCTCTTTGCCTTCCCGGTCACGCCAGAGAAGGCGTGATGGGACGAGCGTGCTGTTGCGGTACGCGATGACTCCTTGCGGTGAAGCCGAGAAATCCGCGTGAACCACGCCCTCCGCGAAGGAAATCTGGTCGCCCGCAAGAATCGGCTCGCCGCTCACGGCCAGACGAGACGCGTCAAAGGGCCGCGCGAAGAGATTCGACTCTCGGACGTACAGCAGATAGCCGGGCGACGCATAGACGACGTTGGAGCCCACCGAGTCGAAGTCGAACAGATGCTTTTCTTGTTTCGAATCGAGGAAGCCCATGATGACGGCCGCGCGGCCGCCCCCGCCGGCGCCGAGGGACGTGAAGAGGAAATGCCGTCCGTCGGGGAGAAATGACGGCCAGCGGTGGCTTCCCGCAAAGGCACCGAATTGCGTCACTGGCGTCGGCGAGCCCCCGGAGGCCGACACGCGATAGATCAAGCTCCGGTTTCGGGGCGCGAAGATGATCACGCCGTTCTGATTCCAGGAGGCTCCGCGGCCGATGGGCGCGTCGCAGATGGTCTGAGAAGGACCGCCGGAGGCTTCGATTTTCTTCAATTTCCCCTTCGCGAAGAAACCGATGAAGCGGCCGTCGGGTGACCAGAACGGATAGGAGGCCTCCTCGGTGTCGACCAGAGCGCGCGCCGTCGAAGCATCCAGCGGCCGGACCCAGAGGAGCGTCTTTCCCTCGGAAGACGTGGCGGCGAAGGCCAGCTCCCGGCCGTCCGAGGAGAGGGCCAGCGCAGGCGCGAACGAGTGCGTCTCCGGAGGAAGGATCGAGACGCGCAGCGGGCGGGAGGCCAGCCGAGCGCGTTGCGCGTAGTGGATCGCCGCGGCGGCCCCAGCCAGCGCCGCGAGGAAAGTGAGCGCTGCGAAGCCCCACGCCACGCGCTCCCGGCCCCGTGACCTCGCGACGGCCCCAAAAGGTAATCCGGATTGCGACCCTTCTTGCGAGATCCATTTCAATTCGCTCGCGATATCGTGAGCCGACTGCCAGCGATCTTCCGGGTCCTTCGCGAGGCAGGACTTGACGATGCGGTCGAGCGCCGGTGGCGTCATCGGCTGCAGGGTCGCAATCGCCGGTGGCTCGGAAGACATGATCGAGGTGATCAGGGACGCCTGGCTCGTGCCCGAAAAGGCCTTACGCCCCGTCGCCATCTCATAGAAAACCGCGCCGAAGGCAAATATGTCGGTTCTGGCGTCAGCCTCCCTGCCCTCGAGCTGCTCCGGGGCCATGTACTGGAAGGTCCCAAGGATCGTCCCTTCCTGCGTCAGGTTCTGGCCGCCAACGGCTGTTGGAAGCGCTGTGAGGCTGTTTCCTGCCCTGGGAGGCTGTCCCGCCGCCGCTTGCTCTCTTCCGGCCGAGTCGAGCGGCCGCCCAAATGCCTTGGCCAGCCCGAAGTCGAGGAGCTTGACGCCTGACTTCGTCAACATGACGTTGCCGGGCTTCAGGTCCCGATGCACGATCCCCTGCCGGTGCGCCTTGTCCAGAGCGTCGGCCATCTCGATGCCGTACCGAAGGACCTGCTCCGTTGGAAGCGAGCCTTTGAGCAGCCGCTCGGCCAGCGTCTCCCCTTCCAGGTACTCCATGACAAGGTACTCGGTGCCGTCCTGGTTGCCGACGTCGTAGAGCGCACAGATGTGCGGATGCGAGAGCTGGGAGATGGTCTTCGCCTCACGCTCGAAGCGTTGCCGGACTTCGGGAGAGGCGGACAGATGCGATGGCAGCACCTTGACCGCGACGGTGCGGTCCAGACGCGTGTCTTTGGCCCGGTACACCTCTCCCATGCCTCCCGCGCCGAGCGGCGCGAGGATCTCGTAAGGACCTAGACGGATCCCGGAGGATATGGTCAAGCTGGGGACAGCGTACAACGGGAAGGGCCTTACGATGGCCGAGCCCGGCGGTCAGCCGTCTATTTCTCGAGGTCCAACGCCCGGTGGAAGGCGGTCGGGATCGGCCGCGTCATTTCCCCGCCTCGGACGCCCAATTGACGACGACGGTCAGGGGAAGCTCGTCGCCGAGGACTTCGGGAAAGACAATGAGAAACCGCTTGCCGTCGGGGGAGACGTCGAACCCGGATGTGATGCCCCGGTCGAGAGCGCCCGACTCCGTGCCCCCTTTCCGAATCGAGAAGAGCGGCGTGGCGGCTCCGAGCTCCAGGGCCGGAGAGGTCCGGACGGGGACGGAGATGAGGCTCTGGTCGGAAGAAATATAGAAGAGCTCCCGGCCATCACGGCTCCATCGCAAGTGACGAGCTCCTCCCGTTGAGACCCGGACTCTCTCGCCCGGCCCGGGAAAGCTCGTCACATAGACCTCGGGACGGCCCGACTCGCTCGAGATCATGGCGAGGAACTTCCCATCCGGCGAAAAGCGCACCTCTCTCTTGTTGAAGGCCGACTCGAGGAGGGCGGTCGGCTTTCCCCCGCCGGAAAGAGGAAGCATCCAGACGTTGAAAACACCGCCCTGGCCCAGGCGGATGTAGACGAGAGACTTCCCGTCGGGGGAGACATCCTGCGCGAGCGAGAAGAATTGTTCTTCGGAAAGCAGCTCCTCGTCCTTGCCCGTCAGGAGATCGCGGCGCAAGAGATGCGGGCCCTTTCCTCGGGACGCCGAGTAGGCGATGCTCTTCTCGCCAGGCAAGAGGACGGCGGCGAACTCGCTGTTCGGCTCCGAAGTGATCGGGGTCTCCGCCCCCCGCTCGAGATCGATCGACCAGATGTCGAGGGTCCCCGTGGTCTCCTTCGCCCTGTCGAAAATGGCCCGCCGGCCATCGCTGGAGATCCGGACATTGAGGTAACGGCCCGGCGGGCCGACCGTGCCCAGACGCCGGCCGCTGCGGTCGAACCAGACGAGCCTCTTTATGTCCTCCTGGGACTGGTAGGCCAGTGTGCCGGTTCGCGACAGGGAGAAGGCGGGGCGCCCGTCGTCGGGGCCGACGTCAGATTCTCCGCGGGGGCTTCCGACACGAACGCCCTGGCGAGACCGAAGTCGAGCAGTTTCACTCCGGACTTCGTCACCATGACGTTGCCGGGCTTCAGGTCCCGGTGAACGATGCCGTGCTCGTGGGCCTTGTCCAGCGCGCCGGCGATCTCAATGCCGAACCGGAGCATCTGCTCGAGCGGCAGCGGCCCCCTCACCAGCCGGTCGGCGAGCGTCTCCCCCTCCAGGTATTCCATCACCAGGTACTCGGTCTCGCCCTCGTGTCCCACGTCGTAGAGCGCGCAGATGTGCGGGTGCGAGAGCTGCGAGATCGTCTTCGCCTCCCGCTCGAACCGCTGCAGGACCTCGGGAGAAGAAGAAAGGTGATGTGGCAGGACCTTGATCGCGACCGTCCGCTCGAGCCGCATGTCCCTCGCCTTGTACACCTCCCCCATCCCCCCCGCGCCCAGAGGAGCGAGGACTTCGTAGGGCCCCAGACGCGTGCCGGTGGACAGGGTCACCGTTTCTGTTCCTTCTCTCCGCGCGGGCCCATCATCTTTCCTTCTCCAGGGCCGCCGGCCAGTTGACGATCACGCGGAGGGGCGACTCGCGGACTTTCTCCGACGGCGTCCTCACCAGGAACCGCGATCCGTCCGGGACGACGTCGTAGTTCTCGATCTCCGTCTCAGTGCGAAAGAGAGAGACCGGAGGGCCCGTCTCCAGACGTGGCCCCGGGGTCACGGAGACGGCCGTGATGGAATTGCCTGGGGCGAGATAGTAGAGCTCCTTTCCGTCCCGCCGCCAGCGCGGGCGCCTGCCTCCGCCCGGAGAGATCCGTCGCTTCTCGCCGCCTCCCTCCGTCAACGCCACGTAGATCTCGGGATCCCCGGACTCGTCGGACTCATAGGCGATCCAGCGGCCATCGGGCGAGAATCGCGGGCTCGACTCGCTGAACCGCGTGCGGTGCCAGGGCATCGGTTTGAGCTCTCCCTGGAGCGGAAGCAGCCAGATGTTCCACACCGTGCTCGCCACCTCCTGCAGGTAGGCAAGCCAACGGCCGTCGCGGGACGTGTCCTCCGGCTGCTGCAGGCCGGGCGCCTCGTAGAGCGGTCTTTCGCTTCCGGGGACGCCGATCGCGATCTCGTAGATGTCCGGAGGCCCCTTGCGGTCGGAGCGGTAGATGACCTTCGATCCGTCGGCGGACCAGACCGGCATGATCTCGTCCACCGGATCCGAATGGAGCCGCGTGGAGACTCCGCGGCCGATCTCGAAGACCCAGACGTCGGAGCTTCCGGTCTTGGGGTTCTCGATGTCCGCGGCCACGCTTCCTCCGTCGGGGGAGATCCGCAGCCCCTTGACGACGGAGGCCTCGCCGAGCTGTCCGACATGCCTGCCTTCGCGGTCGAACCACCACAGTCGCGAGGGACGGGCGGCCGTCTGGTAGGCGAGGACTCCCGTCCGCGACGCCGAGAAAATGGCATGGGAAGGGCCGAAGAAGTAGTGGACGTTCGAGGCCAGCAGACGAGGCTCCCCCCGGAACAGCGCCTTCCGATCGTCGAAAGGCTGCGCGAAGAGCGCGCTCTCACGGACGTAGAGGAGGTAACCCGGCCCGGCGTACTCGACGCGAGATGCGACGTGCTCGACGGAGCGGCTTTCCTTCGAATCGAGGGAGGCGACGCGCAGCTCCCGAAGCCCCGCGCCCGGCGCCACTGTGCCCGGCGCCAGGTTCGCCAGATACAGGAATCGCCGGCCGTCGGGCAGGAAATGGGGCCAGATGAGAGTCGTCTGGCGCTGCGAAGGATCGGGCGGGATGACGAGGACGGATTCTCCGCCCTGATCCGAGACTCGATAGATTCCCGGCGGATCGAGCCGTGAGAAGAGGATCGTGCCCTCCCCGTTCCACGTCCCCACGAGAGCGAAGGGGGCATCGCAGAGCTCCTGCGGCCGGCCGCCGGCGGCCGGAATCTTTTTCAGCTTGCCGTCCGCGTAGAACGCGATGAAACGGCTGTCCGGCGACCAGAAGTGGGACGTGGCGTCGAGCGAGCCCTCCAGCTCCACGGCCTCCTCCGAATCGAGAGGACGCACGAAGAGGCGGCGGCGGCCCTTCGAGAGCGCCTCGATGACGAGCCGGGTTCCGTCGGGAGAGATCGAAAAAGCTCTGGAAACCTCCGTCGGCGCGTAGGTCGTTTCCGGCGGAATGGAAACGGTGAACCGGATAGGCTGCGCCGGGGGTTGGTGGCGCGGTCGAAGCGCGGCGAAGACAGCGAGGGCCGCGGCGAGAAGGAGTCCCGCGATCAACGCCGGTCCGAGCCAGCCGAGCCGCCGCGCAAGGATCACCGGGGCCGCTTCCGCCGAGACTTCCGAAACGTGGTCGCGCATGTGCGCCAAGTCGCGCGCGAGGTCCCGGGTGGAGGCGTAACGCTCCTCCGGGTCCTTGGCGAGGCAACGCTCGATCACCCAGCGCACAGCGGCGGGAACCCGTGGGATGAGAGTACCGAGCGGCTCCGGCTCCTCGCGAATGACCGCCACGAGCGTTTCGGCGGTCGTTGCGCGCGAGAAGGCGCGCTTTCCCGTCGCCATCTCATAGAGAATCGAACCGAAGGAGAACTGATCGGAGCGGAAGTCCACCGGCTTCCCGCTCGCCTGTTCGGGCGACATGTAGCCGACGGTCCCGAGCACGACACCTGGCTGCGTCTCCGGTTGGGCCATGGTCGGCATCGCGGAGACCTCGCCGGACTCGGGGAGAGCCAGCTTGGCCAGACCGAAGTCGAGGACCTTGACGAGGCCGCCGCGCGTGACCATCAGGTTCTCAGGCTTCAGGTCGCGGTGAACGATCCCCGCTTCATGCGCCCTGGCGAGCGCGTCGACGATCTGCGAGGCCAGGGCGAGGAGACGCCTGTTCGGAAGCGGCCCTTCCAGGATGAGCTCGCGCAGAGTCCTCCCGGCGACGAGCTCCATCGAGATGTAGGAGAGCGAATCCACCCGGCCGATCTCATAAATCGTGACGATGTTGGGGTGATTGAGCGCGGAGGCGGAGCGCGCCTCCTGCTCGAAACGCGAGAGCCGGTCGCGATCCGAAGCCAGCGCCTCTGGCAGGATCTTGATCGCCACCTCCCGCCCGAGCCGCGTGTCCCGCGCCTGGTACACCTCCCCCATCCCTCCCGCGCCCAGAGGAGCGAGGACTTCGTAGGGCCCGAGACGCGCGCCGGCCGAAAGGCTCATTTCATCCCAGGGTCAGCGTTGCAGAGAGTACAACGGCGAAAGGCTAAGATGCTCTCACCGCGGAGGATTCGATGCGCAGGCTCTTCGTCTTCCTGCTTGTTCTGCTCTCTCCGACGGCTTTGCGGGCCCAGAACCTGTCGCCCGAGGTCAAGGCGTTCGTCAGCGTGGACGCGCCGGTCGTCGCGCTGACGCACGCGCGCGTGGTGGATGGGACGGGAGGCCCCGCGCGGGAGGATCAGACCCTCGTTATTTCCGGCGGAAAGATCCAGGCCCTGGGCGCGGCGCCGTCCGTTCCCGCCGGCGCGAAGGTGATGGACCTCTCGGGTTACACGGTCATCCCAGGCCTCGTCGGGATGCACGACCATCTCTTCTATCCGCAGGGCGGCGGCTTCTTCGCGGAGATGGGATTCAGTTTTCCGCGCTTGTACCTGGCCTGCGGGGTGACGACGATCCGCACGACCGGCTCAATCGAGCCGTACGCCGACATCGAGATCAAGAAGCTGATCGACGCGGGCAAGGCGGTCGGACCGAAGATGCACGTGACGGGGCCTTACCTGGAAGGCAAGGGCGCGGCCATCGCGCAGCTTCACGTGCTGGCCGGGCCCGAAGACGCCCGCAAGACGGTCGCCTTCTGGGCCGACCAGGGCGCCACCTCCTTCAAGGCATACATGCACATCAGCCGGGCGGAGCTCGGCGCCGCGATCGCCGAGGCGCACGCACGCAAACTCAAGGTCACGGCGCACCTCTGCTCCGTGACCTATCCCGAGGCGGCCTCTCTCGGCATCGACGACCTCGAGCACGGCCCCATGTACTACGACATGGAGTTCGCGGCCGGAAAGGAACCGGACGTCTGCCCGCCCGTGCGGGCGATGTACGACGTCACGTCCAGGATCGAGATATCCGACGGGCGAGTGCGCGCGCTGATCGCCGATCTCGTCAAGCGCAAGGTCGCCGTGACCTCGACGCTGCCGGTCTTCGAGCTGCTCGTGCCAGGTCGGCCGCCTCTGGACCAGCGCGTGCTCGCGGCGATGACCCCGGACGCCCGCGTCAATTACCTCTCCCGGCGTGCGGGCGGCGGCGCCACGGCGTCCGGCCCGCCCCCGAACTGGGCGGGCCTCCTGAAGAAGGAGATGGAGTTCGAATACGCCTTCGTGAAGGCGGGTGGGACCCTCTTGGCCGGCTGCGATCCCACCGGCATCGGCGGCACGCTCGCGGGCTACGGCGACCAGCGTGAAGTCGAGCTCTTAGTCGAAGCCGGCTTCACTCCCGCCGAAGCCATCCACATCCAGACGGAGAACGGCGCAAAGTTCCTGGGAGAGTCGGACCGTATTGGCACGATCGCCCCCGGCAAACAGGCCGACCTCATCGTGATCCACGGCGATCCCACCAAGAACATCGCCGACATCGAAAAAGTCGAGACCGTCTTCAAGGACGGCATCGGCTACGACTCCGCCAAGCTCCTCGACTCCGTCCGCGCCCTCGTCGGCCTGCGGTAACGTCGTATCTGGACTCCTCCGGTCAAGCGGGCTTTATCTCAAGTAGTTCTCCTTCTCGGCTTGCGCGGTTGCTGGACGATGAGGAGGGTCGAGACGGCGGTCGTATCTCTGTCTCTTATACACATCTCCGAGCCCACGAGACAACCAGCCACATCG
>JBKPBH010000150.1:0-18424 GCA_046726795.1 Acidobacteriota bacterium | reverse complement strand
GAGCTTCATCAGAACCCATCCTCATGCCGGTTTCTCCGGCGCTTGCCGGCGGAAATCGGAGCCGAAGGACCGGCCGGCGCGGCTCTCCGTATTCTCGTTGTTTTTTCGTTCGGGATTGGTCAGAACAGGTCTGGCAAAGGCGAGCGAACCGAGAACTTGATTAGTCTATCACACGACAGGCATAGAGTGTGGATACGCTCTGCGCGTACAGAACCATGCGCATTGCCTTGTTGTCCGACATCCACTCCAACCTGGAGGCCCTTTCCGCCTGCCTCGAGCACGCGAAGCGGTCCGGCCCGGAGCGGTACGTCTTTCTGGGTGACCTCGTCGGTTACGGGGCGGACCCCGGTCCTGTTGTGGACGCCGTTCGATCGCTCGTCGAGCGGGGAGGGGTCGCCGTCCTGGGGAACCACGATCTCGCCGCGACCGGACGACCCGCGCCGCTCATGCATGAGGACGCGCAAAGAGCGGTCGAGTGGACCCGCGGCCAGTTGAGCGCGGAACAACTCGAATTCCTCTCCCGTCTGCCGCTGACCGTCGAGGAGGGAGGCCGGCTCTACGTCCATGCCAACGCCTGGGCGCCGCAGGACTGGGAGTACATCACCGGCGTTTTCGACGCGGGCCGGAGCTTGCGGGCGACCTCTTGCGGGATCACTTTCTGCGGCCACATGCACGAGCCGACGCTCTACCACATGGCCGCGGACGGCCGCGTCTTCGGTTTCACTCCGGTGCCCGGGACCGCGGTCCCGCTATCGCCACGACGGCGCTGGCTCGCGATTCCGGGGTCTGCGGGGCAGCCCCGCGACGGCAACCCGGCCGCGAGCTACGCCGTCTTCGACGATTCGACCACTCTGCTCACCTGGTTCCGCGTCCCCTACGACTGCGAGACCGCCGCGCGCAAGATTCGCGACGCGGGGCTTCCCCGGGACCTGGGGCTGCGCCTGCAGGCCGGTTTCTGATGGAACGATCCCGTGCGCGCGGCGCGGCCTTTCCGCGGCTCGAGACCGACCTCGTCCTGGACGGATTCCGCCTGGAGGAGAAAGTCCACCAGGCAGCATGGCGAGCATCTGGCGCGTGACGCGCTCGGTGCCTGGAGGTGGACCCGCGCGACCGCTACGACACCGCGGCACAGTCACGGTCGTCAAGACGGGGGGCGCGCAGGGTCCGGGGTCGGCGGAATGACGGAGGGCGCGGCGCCCCGCGACCGGGGCCAGGAGACGACGGGGGGTCCGGAGGGAGCGGCGCTTCCGCGCTCGGTCTCGAGCGTGACGCGGACCTCGTCGGGGCGGTTGGAGAAGACGTCGCCTTCGGCGATGACCCGGGCGCGGCCGGAGGCATCGGGAACCGCGGCGCCGAGCGCAGTCCAGGCGTCGCCGCGGCGGGTCCACACGCGGTAGACGCGGCCCGCCGGCGCGGGCGCGAAGTTCGAGAAGGTGACGACGGCGATCGCGCCGCCGGGCCGGCTGCGGTAGTTCCCGTGCGTCCCTTCGGGCACGTCGGGTGCCGCGGAGAGGCGGATCGTCTCCGCGTCGCTCGAGGTCAGCATCGCCAGGGCGCGTTCGTCGCGCGCCAGAGACGCGCGCTGCTCCCGGATTCGGATCGCAAGCCCGGCGAGCGCCACGACGAGCAGACCGGCTACGATCGGGGCCAGAGCCGCGCGCAGGCTCGCCACGCCCGCGCGGATTCGCGACTTGGCGGTGCCGAGGGGCAGCGCGAGCACCCGCGCGACCTCCCCGTGCGAGAGGTCTTCGAAGTAGGCCAGGCGGAGAGCCTGCCGCTCCCGGGCGGGGAGCCGCTCGAGAGCCGACTGCAGCGCCGCGCGGCGGTGCTCCATCCAGATCTTCTCAGTCTGATCGGGAGCCGGATCGGGCAGGTCTTCGAGCCCAGCGCCGGCGTCGGCCCGGGTGTTCAGGCGGCGGGTCCGCCGGCGCAGCTCGTTGGCGATGCGGAAGTGCGCGATCTGCATCAACCAGGGGCGCAGCGGCCCGCGGGACGGATCGAAGGAGGAGGCGCTTTTCCAGGCGGCGAGGAAGACGTCTTGGACGATCTCCTCGGCCGTGGCGCGGTCGAGCGCCTGCGCGGCCATGCCGAACAGGAGCGGGGCGTAACGGGCGTAGAGAGGGCCGATCGCCTCTTCCCGGCCGGCCGCGAGGTCGCGCATCAGCTCCTCGTCCGGGGGCATCGCGGTCTCGCCGGCGCGGGTCACCGGGAAAGAGTACGACGGCATCGGTCCTATTCGACGACCACCGTCATCTTCATGGCGCCGTGCTGCGCGCCGCAGAAGTGGTGGCAAATGATCGTGTAGGTCCCGGGCTCCGCCGGCGTCACCAGGACCTCGGCCGTCTTCCCGGGCACGAGGTCCGTGTCGATCTTGAGAGCGCGCTGGAAGAAGCCGTGCGTGACGTCTTCGCTCGTGACGAGGAGTTTGACGGTCTCGCCTCGCCGGACCGTGATCGAAGCCGGCGTGAATTCGAAGCGTTTCGCGGTGATGGCGAGGGTCCGGACTTCCCCCTGGGCGCGCGCCGGAGCCGCCCCGTGCCCCGCGACTGAAAGCGCCAGAGCGAGACCTGGCCCGAGAATCGCGATTCTCTTCATGGGATGGCTCCTTTCTTCAGGAACTGCTGGACGCCGACGGTCCCCGAATACTCCCGGAGCGTCAGCTCGACCTCCTCGAGGCCCGGCCGTGAGCCGGGCTTCCCGTTCTCCTGGACGACGCGCAGTCCCAGGTTCTGGAAAGGACGTTCCTTGTCGAATGGGAGGGCCTTCTTGGGAGCGCCGCCCGCTGGGTCGGGGAACGCCCAGGCGAGCGAGCGCGCCGCGTAGTGTGTCGCATGCCCCTCCCGATGGACGTTCTCGCGGTGGATGTGCCCGTAGAGGACCGTGACGTTCTGGTAGGGAGCCAGGGCGTTGACGACCGTGTCGCCGTCGGAGGTGAACCACTCCCAGTCGGGGCGCAGATCGAAGAGCGGCCGGTGCGTGAAGACGACGATGGGTGCGGTCGCGGGGTAACGCGCGAGGTCCTTCTTCAACCAGGCGAGCTGCGCGGCGCCGACGATCGGACGCCCCAGGGAGACGTTGTCGAGCGCGATGAAGTGGACGCCGCGGTGGTCGAAGGAGTAGGTACTGTCCCCGAAGGCGTCGTGGAAGAGAGCCCCGCCGTCCAGGCCCGCATCGTGCTCGCCGGGGACGTACCGCACGGCCGGCACGCGCAGGCCTCCGGCGATCTTCCGGAAGAGCCGCATCCGGTCGGCGTGCTCGCCGGAGTCCTCGCTGTCGTGCGTCAGGTCGCCCGTGAAGAGGACGAGCTCGGGCCTCTGCGGCAGGCCGTTGATGACCTCCACCGCCCTCTCGAAGGCCTGCGTGCCGAGCGGGTTGGGCGGCCCGGAGAACCCCACATGCGTGTCGCTCAACTGGACGAAGGAAAAGGGCGAGATGGCCTCTCCGTTCTTCTTCCCGAGGAGGCGAGCGACGCTTCGGGCCTCCGGGTCACGGCCGAGGAGAGGAGCCACCCGGTAGAGCGCCCCGAATCCCAGGGAGACCCCCGCCACCTTCAGGAACTTGCGTCGGTCGACTCGATCCACCACGGTGTCTCCTTCCGAGCCGGCCAGGAAGCCGGTTCAGAAGGGAGTACACCGCCAGGCGGGAATTGGATGATGCTCGAACGTCCCGCGCGAAAAAAAAGGCGGCCGACCCTGGCCGCCGCCGGTCCTGGAGATCCCCCGCGCTCGGCTCAGTGGGGGACGCCGCCTTCGGTCCCGGTGGTCGGGCCGGTGCCGAAGAAGAGGCGCCCCTCCTGCAAGGAAGTGTTGCGCAGCGTTACGGCCAGTGCCTGGGCCAGGTCCTCGACAGGGGAGACCTCGATCCGGTCGCGCACCTCCTGCGGCAGGTCTTCCAGGTCCGCCTCGTTGTCCTTGGGGATCACGATGCCCGAGATGCCGGCGCGCACCGCTCCCAGGATCTTCTCCTTCAGCCCTCCGATCGGGAGGACGCGGCCGGAGATCGTGATCTCGCCCGTCATGGCCACGTCGTTGCGGACCGGGCGCCTCGAGAGCGCCGAGACCATCGCCGTCGCCATCGCGATGCCGGCGGAAGGGCCGTCCTTGGGGATCGCTCCGGCGGGCACGTGGATATGCACGTCGCGCTCGAAGTCCTTCTCCTCGATGCCGAGCCACGCGGCGTGGGACCGCGCGTACGTCCAGGCGGCCCGCGCCGACTCCTTCATGACGTCGCCCAGCTGGCCGGTCAGGATCAGCTCCCCCTTTCCTTTCATCAGAGACGCCTCGACGAACATGATGTCGCCTCCAGCCGGCGTGTAGTACATCCCGGTCGCGATACCGATCTGGTCTTCCCGGGCCATCTTCTCCGGATGGACCTTCGGGCGGCCCAGGAGCGCGCGCACGTCCGGCTGCTCGATTCTCTGCTTCTCGATCTCGCCGGCGGCGATGCGCCGGGCCACCTTGCGAGCGAGGCGGCCGAGCTCCCGTTCCAACTGCCGCACTCCCGACTCGCGCGTGTAGCTGGCGATGACCTCCAGGACAGCGGCGTCGCCGAGCTCGATCTGCCCCTCGGAGAGCCCGTTCTCCCGAACCTGCCGCGGGACGAGGTAGTTCTTCGCGATCTGGAGCTTCTCCTGCTCGGTGTACCCGGCGAAGGTGACCGTCTCCATCCGGTCGAGGAGCGGCGGCGGGATGTTCTGGATGAAGTTGGCCGTCGCGATGAAGAGGACCTCGGAGAGATCGAAAGGGACGCCGAGATAGTGGTCGGTGAAGCTGTCGTTCTGCGCCGGGTCGAGGACTTCCAGAAGCGCCGCGGCCGGATCTCCCTGGAAGGAGACGCCCAGCTTGTCCACCTCGTCGAGCAGGAAGACAGGGTTCTTCGTTCCGGCCTGTTTCATCCCCTGGACGATCCGGCCCGGCATCGCGCCGATGTAGGTGCGCCGGTGTCCGCGGATGTCGGCCTCGTCGCGCGCGCCGCCGAGCGAGATGCGTACGTACTTGCGCCCCATGGCCCGGGCGATCGACCGCGCGATGGAGGTCTTGCCGACGCCCGGCGGACCGACGAAGAGAAGGATCTTCCCCTTCGCGTGCGCGGACTCGCGCGCCTCCCGGACATCGTCGGCGCCTCCCGCCGCCGGCCCGTCGGCCTTCGCGGCCGGGGAGGGCGCCGCGGCGGGCTGCTCGGCCTTCTCCGACTTCTCGGCCTTCTCGCGCGCCTGCCAGAGCTGGCGGACGGCGAGGAATTCGAGGATGCGGTCCTTGACGTCGCCCAGCGCGTAGTGGTCCTCGTCGAGGACGCGCGAGGCCTCCTTGACGTCCAGGTGGTCTTCGCTGCGGGAATTCCACGGCAGCTCCGCGATCGTCTCGAGGTAGGTCCGGATGACCTGCGATTCCATGGACTCGCGGCCGATCCGCGTCAACCGCCCCCACTC
Source organism: Acidobacteriota bacterium (assembly GCA_046726795.1). Classification (GTDB taxonomy): domain Bacteria; phylum Acidobacteriota; class Thermoanaerobaculia; order UBA5066; family Gp7-AA6; genus JAWOLE01. The sequence goes on along the minus strand of JBKPBH010000150.1, from coordinate 12,996 downwards.
GCGGTCCACTTCCTTGCGGACCTCTTCGGAGAGATTCAGCGCGTCGAGCTTGGAGCGGAGCTCCTTCAACGACTCGTCCTCCCCGCCTTCCCCCTCGCCGAGCTCCTTCTGGATCGCCTTCATCTGCTCGCGCAGGTACATCTCCCGCTGCCGACCGCCGAGCTCCTCCTTGACCTTGGACTGGATGTCTTCCTGCGCCGACAGGACCTCGATCTGCTTCTGGACGTGGAGCAGGACCCGCCGCAGGCGGTCCTCGACCGAGAGGGTCTCGAGGAGTGCCTGCTTCTCTCCCGACGGAATGTCGAGGTATCCGGCGACCAGATCGGCCAGTCCTCCCGGCTCCTGAACTCCTTCGAGGAACTGCGTGATCGCCTCGTCGGGCAGTCCCATCTTCCGCCCCAGCTCCGCGGCGCGCTCGCGCACTTCGTGATGGAGCGCGATGAAGGCGGGGTCACGCGGGTCGATCGCCAGCATGTCGCTGGCCTCCTGCACGGTGGCCTCGAGACGCCCCTGCTTCGACACGTAGCGTGTGGCGATGCCTCGGGCCTTCCCTTCGAGAAGCAGCAGGACGCTCCCGAGGCTCCTCTGAATGGACCCGACCGTCGCGATCGTCCCGATCGTGAACAGGGAGTCGGCGCTGACCGCCTCTCCCTCCGTGACCTGCCGCTGCGCGACCGCGAAGACGCGGCGGTCCTTGTCGTTCAAGGCCGCCTCGATGGCGCGAAGCGTCGCCGGCCGCCCGGCCGTGATGGGGAAATTGACTCCGGGAAGCAGGACGGCGTTCTTCATCGGAATCACCGGAAGATTCAATGTTTCAGGCATCGTGACCTCTCCTGGGCGGCATCGGCTGTCTTTCCCGGGCCGCTCACACGGGCTCCACGCAAAATACGAGCCTTCCGACTCTTCGGGTTCGGCAGGACCAGGGCGGGCGAGCCGGAAACTCCCTCCGGCGGACCCTCCGGGGCGGTTCGCAAACGTCTCATCCGTTGTCGCAGAAACTCTCCACCATCCATAACAACTGCGTATTCCCGCGATCCCGCGAGGCGTCCGGCCAGTGATGCGGCTGCATCAGGCGCGGAGGGCTTACGCCCCCCATGCTCGAAGCCATGAACATACGCTTTCCCGGGGGCCTCGCAGTCGAGGCGCTCCACGAAGGATTCGCGATCCGGACGGACCAGCCCGTCGCTCAGGGCGGCTCGGGAAGCGCCCCGACGCCGTTCGATCTGTTTCTGGCCTCGATCGGGACCTGCGCGGGCCTCTACGCGATGCGCTTCTGCCAGCAGCGCAACCTCGACTCCGAAGGCCTCGGGCTCGCGGTGACTCCCGAGACGAGCGCCGACGGAAAGCATGTCTCCGCGATCCGGATCGAGGTCACTCTGCCTCCGACTTTTCCCGAGAAGTATCGGGAGGCGATCCTGCGAGCGGTGGACCAGTGCAAGGTCAAGCGCCACCTCCTCGAGCCGCCGCAGTTCCTGGTGACGGCCGTCCGGGCGAACGGCTTCGTCCCGCCCGCGGCTTCGGCCGCGGCATTCGCTTCGCGAACGGCGGCCGAGAGAGTTTAGCTACCGGAGCCGGCGCCGATTGCTGGTCCATTCGGATTCGTGCTCGGCGCAGAACTTCAATCCTTTCCGATCCGATTCAGAGAGCGTGTTGGAAAACCACATGACGCAGTGGGGATTGGAACAATGGGAGAGGCCGTAGGTGTGGCCGAGCTCATGGATCGCCTCGGTCGCGGCCCGCTTCTGGAAGAGCCGCTCGTCCGCATCCCGCAGCCGAGCGAGCGAGAAGACGGCGACACCGCGGCGGGAGTCCGCCTCGCCGAAGACGAAGTTCAGGCTCGGCACGGAAAGATCCGCGTCGGCGACGCCGAGCAGTCGCTCCCACTCGGGCCGTTTCGCGGCGGCCAGCGCGTCCAGGATCGCGGTGGAGAGGTACTGACGCCGCTCCCGCTGATAAGCGGCGGCGGGCATTGAAACCGCCGGCGCCACGACGGCTTCGCAGGAGAAGGTCTCCTGGAGAACAGGGAGCAGCCTTTCGATCGCGCTGGGCGGGATATCGCCGACCGGGGCAACGGCGATCAACGGCTTGCCGGCCCGAGGCGTGCTCACTCCGGCGGCGACGACCGCGAGACAGATCAGAAGCGCCGAGCCTCCCATCACGAGAGGCGGCCCATCACGAGAGCCGGCGGATCGCGCCGATTGACACGTCGTCCTCGGGTGTCTGCCTGCCGCAGAAGTCCATGACGTCCCGCGCGAGCGCCTCGACGAGCGCGGGTGCCGGCAGCGTCGCGGCGCGCCGGATCGAGAGCTCGAGCCGTGCCTCTCCAAACTGCGCGCCCGAGACGTCGGCGGCCTCGGATAAACCGTCGGAATGGAGAAGAAGGACCTCGCCCGCCTCGACCTTTCCGTGCTGCGTCTCCCAGGCGAGAGGCGTCTTGATGCCCAGAGGGTACGCGCCCTTTCCGATTCGTTCGCGGATCTGACCGGAGCCGTCGATCCGGAGCGGCGGAGGATGTCCCGCGACCGAGCCGGTGAACGTGCCATCCGGCGAGATCAGCAGATAGACACAGCCGAAAAAGGCCCGCGGCCCCCCCGTCCGGCAGAGGATCCGGTTCAGTGTCGCGAACATCGCTTCCGGCGCGGGGTCCGTCTCGAGCTGCGTGCGAAACGCGGCGTGCGCGACGGCCATGACCAGTCCGGCCGTCATCCCATGCCCCGAGGCGTCGCCGAAGAGGACCGCCAGGCGTCCGTCGGGAAGCAGAACGAAATCGTAGATGTCGCCTCCGACCATGTTGGCGATACGGTTGTAGGCGCCCAGCTCGTAGCCGGGGAGGCTCGGCAACGCCTTCGGGATCAGGCTCGACTGCAGCTCGCGCGCGAGCTCGAGCTCGTCGCGGTAGTTGATCTTGTCCACGAGCTCCATGCCAAGGAGCAGAGTCAAGAGCGTGATCGAGGCGAGCAGGAAACCGCTGTCCAGCGTTATCCGGTACTCGGAGGTGCGACGCTCGCCGGTCCGGGTCCGCTCGGTCTGGCTCGACCATTTCCAATTGAAGGAAAAGAGAATGAACAGGAGCGCGGCTCCGAAGGCCACTCGCCGGGCGGGAGCCAGTCGCCTGGAGAGGCCGAAGAGCACCGCGTTGGCCGACTTCAGGAATCGTTTGATCTTCTTGGGCTCCCGCTCGATCTCGTCGCGATCGTCGGCGGTCAGCTTTTCTTTGGCGTGCCGCCACTCCCGAACGTAGAGCCCGGACATCTCTTCGCGCCCGACGGAGTGGAAGGTCGAGCGAACCAGGTCGATCCAGTCCTTTCCGCGAGGCATATCTCCCAATACGAATCCCGCTGGGCCTAGTTGCGGGAGGCGACCGGCGCGGGCTCGAGGAAGCGCGAGATCCTGCGGCGAAATTCTTCCGGGATCGGCGCCGGCCGGAAATCTTTCTGGGTGACGCACACGAGGACGTACCGGCCGCTCGCCACCAGGCGGGAGCGGTCCTGATCGCGCCGGACCTCGAAATCGAGATGAACCGAGGTGCGGCCGATCTTGCTGAAGTACGCTTCGACCGTGAGCAATTCGTCGAGCTTGACCGGCAGGTGGAAGTCGCATTCGACGCGCACGCGCGGCAGCCAGATACCGAGCGACTCGAAGAGAAAGCGGTAGTTCAGGCCAGCCGACCGGAGCAGCTCCGCCTCGGCGAGAGCGAAAAACCTCAAATACGCCTGGTAGTTGATGATGCCGGCGGCGTCGATGTCCTCCCAGCGGACGTATTCCTCGATGCGGTACCGGGCCACGCATAGAGTCTATCCGCCATGGAGGAGTCCCGGCGCTCGCTCCTGCTGACCGGTCGTCCCGGCGGCGGCAAGACAACGATCGTCCACCGCGTGGCGGAGGGTCTGGCGGACAGGAGGATCAGCGGTTTCGTGACGAAGGAGGTCCGCGTGAAAGGGGAGCGGCAGGGCTTCCGGCTGGAAACTTTCGACGGACGATCCACGCTGCTCGCGCACGTCTCGAACCGCTCGGGCCCCAGGGTCGGAAAGTACGGCGTGAATGTCCCGGCGCTGGAAGACGTCGTCGATGGCGCTCTGGATCCGAATGCGGGTGCCGACGTCTACCTGGTGGACGAAATTGGCAGGATGGAATGCCTGTCCGAGAGATTCATCGAAGCGATGACGAGGCTCCTCGATTCGGGAAACGCCGTCGTCGCCACCATCGCCCGGCGCGGCGGAGGTTTCATCGAAGACGTCAAACGGAGGTCCGACGTCGAGGTGTGGCCGGTGACGCGCAGCAACCGGGACGAATTACCGGAAAAGATTCTGTCCTGGCTCCGGAGGCGAGCCGCCGCTCCGACAGGCGCTCCTGAAACCTAAGACCTGAAACAAGGCCATTCCTAGAAGCCCCAGAGGGCGAGCTCATCTAAGAGCGTCGCGACCTCCGGGTGCTCGGCCAGCTCGCGGTAGAGCCAGCCGTGATGCTCCTGGACCGCCGTTAGCTGCTCGCGCAGTTTCTCCGCGTCCTTTCGAGCGGCGGCCTCGCGCAGCTTCTCAACGGACTCCCGCGCGTCGCCCTCGAGCCGCGTGCCGACCTTCTCGTGGAAAGCGTCGAAGGCTTCGCGCACGCGGCTCTCGTGCTCGTCGGGGACAGGCGGCGGGATATCGGAACCGGCCATGCGCCGCGAGAGGATATCAAGCCCCTGCACGGGGAGCCTCTCTCAACTCTGAACTCTCCACCTCGACTTCCCGTTACGCGGCCGGCCGGCAGGCCTCGCAGGGACGGTAACCGGCCGCGAGGGCCTCGTGCTCGTTGTGAAAGGGGACCCGGTTGGACGTCACGAGCGAGCGCGTGCCTCCGCAGGTCGGGTAGCAATAGTAGCGTTCCTTCTCGTTGCCGAGATAGCGGATCCCTTTCGAGCCGAGCCGCTCGATCGTGTCCGGCTCGACGTCCTCCACCTCGAGGAGAGTCCGCTTGACCCGGCTTCCGCCCAGCGAATAGTTACCGATCGTGCCGTCTGCGCGCACGACCCGGTGGCAGGGGATCAGGAGCGGCACGGGGTTCTTGGACAGCGCCGTCCCGACCGCGCGGACAGCCTCGGGGTGGCCAATTTCTCGCGCGATCCAGCTGTAGGGGCGCACCTCGCCCCCCGGGATCTCCAGCGCTTTCTGGAGGACGGCGCGCTCAAACTCGGAGAGGCCGCGCAGGTCGAACCGGAGCTTCCCGCGGTCTCGGCTCTTCAGGTTCTTCAGGAGAGCGCGGACGGCCTCGGGCGGGCGCGACGCGGCCCGGATGATCGGCCGCCCGCGCCGGCCCTCGTAGCTCTTCTCGAAATCCTCTTGCGACTTCGCCCGCGAGACCATGGAGATCCCGGCGCGGCTGGCTGCGACGTAGACCGTCCCGACGGGGGAGTCGAGCTTCCAGTATTGATCGGCGAGCCCGACACGCTTCAGGACGGCCGGCAGAAGAGAGGCCGGAGCCTGGTGAACGGGCTCGCTTTTCAGGGCACGGAGAACCCCGTGGCTCGGAGTCCAGGACTTCTCGTCGGTGCGCTTCATGAGATCACCTCTTTGACCGCCGGAACGCGGCGGGATTCGGACAGGGCCACGCGCAGGGCATTGACCGCGCGGTGGACGTTGGATTTCACCGTTCCGAGCGGTTGCTTCAGGACGGAGGCGACTTCTTCGAGCCGCAATCCCTCCATGTAGCGGAGGATCAGGGCCGAGCGATAGCGCTCGGGAAGCCCCGCCACGAGCGTCGCGATGTCGGCGCGGCGGCGGCCCTGCTCCAAGCGCGAGTCGGGCCTTGTGTCTGGATCGTCCTCGGGCTCCCAGGCGGGACGGCCGTTCTCACTCCGCTCATCGATCGAGACGAACTTCTGCCGCTTGACCCGGAACCGGTTGCGCGCGAGGTTCAAAGTGATCTGGTAGAGCCAGGCCTTGAGCCGAAGGGCCCCGATCCGTTCGGCCGGATAGGACTTCAGCGCCCGGTAGGCTCGCACGAAGGCGTCCTGGGCGATCTCCTCCGCGTCCTCCGGATTCCCTGTCAGGCGGTGGGCGAAGGAATAGAGCCGGTCCTGGTACTCCCGGACCATCCGCTCGAATGAGCCCTCGAGGTCTCGCGCGAGAGCGGCTTCCAAGGTGTCTGCACGCTGCATCGAGCCCTCCTGCGAGCCGCAACTGACTAATTGAAGCGGGGCCCCGACGTCAAGGCCGGAAGGGCGGTTTCCCCCAGCGTCCGGAGCGGTTGTGGCCATCAGGAACCTCCCTCGAGTCGTAAAACACAGGCTCCGGCCGAAAGGTTGCAAATGGAACGGGAATTGCGGCGCTCGCGAACGGACCATGAAAAAGCGCGTCGGAAGCGTCCTCGTGATTGGAGCGGGCGCCGCTGGCCTGGCCGCCGCCCGGGAGCTGGCGCGGGCCGGAGCACGGGTCAGGATCCTCGAGGCCAGGCGGAGGATCGGCGGCCGTATCTTCACGGTCCGACGCAGGGACTGGCCACTCCCGATCGAGCTCGGCGCGGAGTTCATCCACGGCCGGCCGCCGGAGACGATGCGCCTCGTCGAGGCCGCGCGGCTCCTGATGGACCGGCTGCCGGACGCACGCTGGGTCCTGACCCGCCGCGGCCTTCGAGAGAGCGACGATTTCTTCGAGCGGATGTCCCGGATCACCGCGCGGATGAAGAGCCGCGGATCGGACCGCTCGGTCGCGGAGTTCCTCGCGGGACAGAGGAGGATCCGGCCGGAGCTGCGCGCGGAGTTCCGTTCCTTCGTCGAAGGATTCCACGCAGCGCCGCTGGACAAAGTCAGCGAGCGCTCCCTCTGCACGGCCGGGGACGGGCCGCCCGAGCCGGGGGAAGAGGACCAGTTTCGGATCGTGACCGGATACGACGGGCTGGCGCGATGGCTTCTCTCCGAAGCTCGCGGCAGGATCGCTCTGGAGCTCTCGACCGCGGCTTTCCGGATCGCGTGGCGCCGCGACGGGGCGGCGGTTTCCGCCCGGCCGGCGAGGGGAGGACCACCGCGTCAGTTCGAGGCGGACCACGTCCTGGTCGCGGTGCCGGTCGCGGTGCTGAGAGCGCCGGCCGGGTCGCCGGGAGCCATCGACTTCTCGCCCGCGCTTGCCACAAAGACGAGGGCTCTCTCGAGGCTCGAGACCGGCCACGTCGCCAAGGTCACGTTTCGCTTTCGCGAACGGTTCTGGGAGGAGCAGGGGTTGCTCTCGCGGCGGGAGGACCGGTTCGACTTCAACTTCCTGCACGCTCGCGGCGCGGCGGTTCCGACCTGGTGGACGGCGGCGCCGGCGCAGGCCGCGATGTTGACGGGGTGGGTCGGCGGGCCCTCGGCGGAAGCGCTCCTGTCCGAACAAGACAACAGGATTGCGGCCGTCGCGCTCGAGGCTCTCGGCCGGATCCTGAGAGTCCCGCCTCGGCGGCTGGAGGAATCTCTGGAAGGGTGGCACTTCCACAATTGGAAGAAGGATCCGTTCTCTCGGGGCGCCTACAGCTTCACCGGGGTCGGCGGGACGGGCGCGCACCGCGCTCTGGCCCGCCCGGTCGCCGGCACGCTCTTCTTCGCCGGAGAAGCGACGGACCCCGAGCAGAGCGGGACGGTCGCGGGCGCGATCGCCAGCGGCCGACGTGCCGCCCGGGAGATCCTCGGCCGGGGGCGATCCTCCCGAGAGTAAGACCGACTGACGACGGCGGCGCTTTCACCAGACGCGGACGCGGTCGGCGGGCGCCAGATAGAGGGCCTGGCCCGGCTTCACTCCGAAGGCGGCGTACCAGGAATCGAGGTTACGGACGGTGTCGGCGCGGTACTCGGACGGCGCGTGACCGTCCGTCACGATCAGCTGCCGCAGAGCCGGCTCCCGAGTCTTGCGGCGCCAGGTCTGGGCGAAGCTCAAGAAGAACTGCTGATCGCCGGTGAGCCCCTGAAAAGCCGGCGCCTCCTGACCGCCGAGCGAGAGCCGATAGGCGTCGTAGGCCGCCGCCAGACCCGCCACGTCGGCGATGTTCTCGCTCACAGTCTGCTTGCCGTTGACCGCGAGGTCGGGAAATGGGCGGTAGGAGTCGTACTGACGGACGAGCGCGGCGGAGGACGCCTTGAAGTGCGCTAAGTCGTCCTTCGTCCACCAGTTGTCGAGCCGGCCGCTCGCGTCGAAGAGAGCCCCCTGATCATCGAAGCTGTGGCTGATCTCGTGACCGATGGTGGCGCCGGCCGAGCCGTAATCCATGACCGTCGGCCGCGTTGGATCGAAGTAGGGCGGCTGGAGAATGGCCGCGGGGAAGTTCAGCGCGTTCATCGCGGGCAGGTTGACCGCGTTGACCAGTTGCGGGTTCATCACCCATTCTCCGCGGTCGACCGGCTGGCCGAGCTTCTTCAGATTCCGGCGGTACTCGAAGAGTGCCGCGCGCCGGGCATTGCCGAGCGCGTCGCCTGCGACGACGTCGTACTCCGAGTAGTCGCGCCATTTGTCCGGGTAGCCGACGCCCACCTTCAGTGCGGCCAGCTTGGCCTTGGCCCTGGCCTTGGTCTCCCGGGCCATCCAGTCCAGCCGATCGATCCGGCGGCCAAACGCGGCGACCTCGTTGCGCACCATGGCTTCCGCCCGAGACTTCTCCGCCGGCGGAAAGTAGCGCGCCACGTACAGCTTGCCAACCGCCTCGCCGAGCGCCGCGTTCGTGGCGGCCACGCCGCGCTTCCACCGGTCGCGGAGCTGCGGTGTGCCCGTGAGCACCTTGCCATAGAAGGCGAACTGTTCGTCCACGAATGCTTTGGGCAACAGGGGCGACGCGTCATCGACAGCGTGAAAGATCAGATAGTCCTTCCAGGTCTCGAGCGGCTCGCTCCCCACCAGCGCGGCGATGCCGGCGACGGCGCCCGGCTGCCAGACCACGAACTCGTTCTGCCGATCCAGGCCCGCGGCGGCGAAGAAGGCCTGCCAGTCGAGGCCGGGCGCGCGGCGTGCGAAGTCCTGCCGCGTCCAGTGGTTGTTGCCTTTGAGGACGTCCTCCGAATCCACACGACTCGCGTGCACCCGGGCGATCCGATGCTCCAGCTCGAAGATCCGAGCGGCCTTCGCGTCGCCGTCGGCGGCGCCGGCGAGCTTCAACGCGGCCGCGACGTGCGCCTGATATCGGGTCCGGATGTCCGCCATGCGCTGCGACCGGTCGAGGTAGTAGTCGCGGTCCGGCATCCCGATGCCGCCCTGCAGCAGGAAAGGCGAATAGCGGTTCGGGTCGTTCAAGTCCTGCGCGACCCAGAGGCCGAACAGGTTGTCGGTGTGAAGGTTGGTGTTGTTCAACACGTCCACGTCCGCACGCAGGGTGCCGCCGAGGGCACGCGCGAGGCCGACCGCGTCGGAAATCGCCGCGATGCGGTCGAGCATGGGCGCCAGCGGCCGGATTCCCTTCGCCTCGATTCCCGCCTCGTCCATGAAGCTGGCGAAGAAATCGCTGATCTTCCTGGCGTCCGAGCCGGTGGAAGCCCGGGTCCGGGCCGCTTCGGCAATCAAGTCGGACGTCCGTTGGAGCGTCAGTTCCTCCAGAACGGCCCCGACGCCGTAGGAGCTGCGGTCGGCGGGGATTTCCGTGTTCTTGATCCAGTTTCCGTTCGCGTAGGCGAAGAAGTCGTCTCCGGGCGCGACCGACCGGTCGATGCCGCCAAGGTCGATGCCCCGGACAGCGGTCGGGGCCGGGGTGGGGGCTGTGCTTGGGAGGACGCGCGGCCCGCGCGCGGCGGCCAGCGTGGCGGCGGCCAGGAGAGACGCCGGTATCAAGCGACCTCGGGTCTTCACGAGCGTGACGATCGCTTAGACAGTCACGGCGCGCAGGCGGCGCTCGATGGACTCGGCGATCAGAGCGGCGTGGTGGCGGCTGTTCTCGATGAAGATGCGGCCGACCTCGGTGCCCCCGAGAATCGCGCCCGCCAGATAGAGATTCGGGACGTTGGACTCGAGGGTCTCGAGGTCGTGGGAGGGGATGCGGTTGGGACCTTCGAGAGCGATTCCGCACCGCTCGAAAAAGGCGAAGTCGGGCTCGTAGCCGATCAGGGGGAATACGGCGTCCGCCGGCAACGACTGGCGGCCCGCGGAGCCCTCGACGAGGACGGCGTCGCGCTCGATCTCCAGGATGCGCGTCTGAAAGTGCGCGCGGATCTTTCCGGCTCGGATCCGGTTCTCCAGGTCCGGCTTGATCCAGTACTTGACGCGCTCGGAGATCGCCGGCCCGCGCGCGACGAGGGTCACCCGCGCGCCGTGGCGGTAGAGGTCCAGGGCTGCTTCCGCGGCGGAGTTCTTCGAGCCTACGACGACCACGTTGCGGCCATGGAAGGGATACCCCGAGACATAGCGGCGGTGGACGAGCGGCCGGTCTTCGCCCGGGACGTTCAGGCGCCTCGGGTTATGGAAGAAGCCGGTCGCCAGGATGGCCGCGGGAGCGGCGATCTCACGGCGTTCGGGCTCCCCGGAAGAGGGCGCCGCGAGGACGGTCAGGCCGCCGCCCTGACGCGGAGAAATGCCCAGGATCCTGGTGTCGGGCACCACCCGGACGTCGAACTTCTCAGCCACCCCCCGGTAGTACGCGAGCGACTCTAAGCGGGTCGGGTGGGCGTCGGGCACCGCGAACGGAATCCCGGCGATGTCTAAGAGATCGCGGGTCGAGAACCAGCGCATTTCCTCGGGGAAGTGGTAGAGCGTGTCGAGCAGGAAGCCCTTGTCGTAGCAGACCGCCGCCAAGCCGCGTCTCTCGAGCTCGATCGCGCAGGCAATCCCGGTCGGGCCGGCGCCGACGATGGCGACGGGAGCCGAACTCTCCGCCATGCGGGCATTGTATCGGCGCCGCGAGCCCACCCGGTGACCGGAACGGAATTTGCACCTTTCCGACTTGGAAAGGAATTTTCGGGGGGTGACCTATGAGTCAGGGGACAGTTTTGATCGTGGTCGTCGCGATCGCGCTCGTCGCTCTCGCGATCGCCGCTTGGATCGTCGTTCAGAAGATCCGGACCAACCGGCTACGCGGCCGGTTCGGCCCCGAGTACGAAAGGACCGTGGCCGAGGTCGGAGACCGGCGCAAGGCGGAGGACGAGCTGGAAGCCCGCCGGAAGCGGGTCGCGAAGCTGACGTTGAGGCCGCTCTCTCAGGAGGAACAGGAGAGGTTCGGAAGCGAGTGGGCCGCAGCGCAGGCCCGGTTCGTGGACGATCCGAAGGGCGCCGTTGCAGACGCCAACCGGCTCGTCAAGGAAGTGATGCAGGCGCGCGGCTACCCGATGGGCGACTTCGAGCAGAGAGCCGCGGACATTTCGGTGGACCATCCCCGCGTGGTTTCCAACTACCGCTCCGCGCGGGAGATCGCATTGCGCTGCGAGACCGGAAAGGCCGGCACCGAGGACCTGAGGAAGGCGGTCGTCTATTACCGCGCGCTTTTCGAGGAACTGCTCGAAGCGCCGCAACTGGTGGGGGTGGCGCGATGAACGATATCGAGAAAAACCGGGCACTCACGACGGCGGACCTGGCCGCCAGGCAGCCGGCTCCGGCGCAAGCGAAGCGTGGCCCGGGGCCGCCGCCGGCGCGCAAGGAATACGTGGAAGAGCCGCGGCCGAAGACGGCCGCGCCCCCCCGAGGGGCAGCCGCGGAAACGCATCCGCTCTTCTCCGACGAGGAGGCCAAGCGCTACCGTTCGGATTGGGACGCCATTCAGATCGGCTTCGTGGACGAACCACGCAAGTCCGTCGAGAAGGCCGACGGCCTGGTGGCCAACGTGATCCAGCGCCTGGCGCAGGTCTTTGCCGAGGAGAGGGCCAGGCTGGAAGCGCAGTGGGACCGGGGCGAGGACGTCTCGACCGAGGACCTGAGGATCGGCCTGCAGCGCTACCGGTCCTTCTTCGACCGCCTGCTGAAGGTCTGAGATCGCGTCAGAGCGAACGGATCCGGACCGAGCCTCCGCTCGTCCGTACTCGGAGGCTCTCGCCGCCCCGGCCCAGCGCGCCGCGCAGCGAGCCTCGCGAGAACTCGCCCTGGACGGTCAGCGGCAGGTCGGTGGACACCGAGTTGCCATGCGCGTCGATCGAGAGGCCGACGGACGGATCGACAGAGACCGTGATGCCGCCGCCGGAGGACTCGAGACTCCCGCCGCGGGCGTTTCCGCGCGAAAAGGACGCTTCGATCGAGCCGCCCGACGTGTCGGCATCCACGCGGCCTCCGGCTTCCCGGATGTGGATCCCGCCGCCGGAGCTGTGGAGGCGCAGATCGCCCGTGACGCGGTCGGTCTCGATCGAGCCGCCACTCGTCTCGGCCTTGAGAGACCCGTCGAGGTTGATCGCCTCGATCCCGCCGCCGGACGTCTCGACACGGCTCTGGCCCTTGATGTCCCGCAAGTGGATCGTGCCGCCGGAGGTGTCGGCCTCGAGATCCCCCTGAAGGTCGCGGACCTCGATCCCGCCCCCGGAGGTATTCAACTTCGCGACCGCGCGGGTGCCGAAGAGTGAGATCGCGCCTCCCGAGGTGTGGACCTTCACCGCCGTCCGCACGGGTAGCTCGATCTCGAAGCGGACGTTGGAACCGCCGTCGCCGAACCAGGAGATGGGATGCCTCTTGCGCGCCGTGACGGAAGCGCGTCCGGTGCCCTCCTCGAAATCGAAGCGGAGCAGGTCATTCAACTCGCGGCGCGACGTCACGACGATCCGGACGCCGGGCGCGGAGGTCCCCGTGACCGCCACGCGGCCGATTTCGGTGTCGATGGTGAACTCTCCTCCCGGTTCGAGCTTCAGGGTCTTCTCCATCCGGGACTCGGCGAAGACCGTCCCGGCCGACAGGGCGAGCCCGAGAACCAGGAGGGGCAGTCGCGAGACTCCGTATTTCATGACAGTCCTCCCTCTGATGGATTCAACGCAGAAACCGCGAATAGGTTCTCCTCCCCGCCGCGTTAGTATGGCCGGGCGCTGCTGAAGGTGCTTCGGATGAACTCCATGCGAATTGGATCGCAGGAGCACAAGGAACTGTTCTGCCGGACGTTCGT
>JBKPBH010000149.1:0-19710 GCA_046726795.1 Acidobacteriota bacterium | reverse complement strand
GACCAGCGCGGCCGGTTCCGGATCGCGGGGCTCGCGCCTGCACGGTACTCGGTCGAAGCGGCCCGGGATGGATATCTCTCGTCCTCGATCGCGGGAGTCAACGCGGCCGGCACGTCTCCGGCGGCCAATCTCGCGCTGCGGCGGGCCGCGACGATCTCGGGGCGGGTGACCGACGAGAAGGGCCAGCCTGTCGCCGGTGCCCGCGTGCGGATCATGCGGGAAATGGGGATGCGGCGGCTCCTGCGCGGCGCGGTCTCGAATCCCGGCTCGATCATGGGGGGACAGGGTGTCCTGACCGCTTCCGACGGAGGGTTCCGGATGCGCGGCCTCGAGCCCGAACGGAACCTCTCGCTCGAAGCCTCGAAGACCGGCTACGCCACGGCGCGCAAGCCCGGCTTCTCCGTCAAATCCGGGGACGCCATCAAGGACGTCGCGCTCGTCGTGCGCCAGGGGATCGAGGCCAGGGGCAAAGTCGTGGACGCGATGGGACAGCCGGTTGCTGGCGCGGAAATTCGCGCGGCGCACCGCGAGGAGGGGATGGGCGGAGTCCGCGTCCAGATGCGGCTCATGGGGCTTTCCTCCGACAGGCCGGACGCGGTGACCGGAAACGACGGCGCCTTTACGCTGAAGGGGCTCGAGGAAGGCGATTACACGGTGGTCGTGGCCCGAGACGGCTATGCACGCAAGACCGTGCCTTCCCTCCAGGTCAAGGCCTCCGCCGAGAACGTCTGGCCTCCGATCGCCCTGACCCCGGGAGCGCCGATCGGCGGAAGCGTCCGGGACACGGTCGGCGGCCCGGTCGGCGGCGCGCAGATCTTCGCGATCGACGTCGGCAGCGGCGGACGGCCGCAGACCGTCACCTCGGACGCGGACGGGAAGTTCCGCCTGGAGGGATTCGCGGCCGAGCGGCCTATCCTGGTCAACGTGTCCGCCACGGGGTATGCGGCACTCCAGAAAAACGTCACGCCTCCCGCCGCGGACGTCGCGATCGTCTTGAAGAGCGCCGGCACGGTTCGGGGGCGCGTGGAAGACGCCGACACGAAGAAGCCGGTCACCGATTTCTCAGTCACCCGGAGCGGCCCGCGGGGCGGGATGGGCGACGGAATGCAGATCGCGATGAGGGGACAGGGTCGCGGCGACCAGACTTTTCAATCGGAGGATGGCAGCTTCGAGCTGACCGACGTGCCGCCGGGCAAGTGGACGGTTCGCGGCTCGGCCGCGGGCTACCGGTCCGCTGAGGTTTCCGGCGTCGAGGTCGGTGAAGGCGAGACGAAGGAGGGAATCATCCTGTCCTTGAAGCGCGGCGGCGGGCTCGCAGGCCGCGTCTCGGACCTGCGGGGCACGGCCCTGGCCAACTCGTCGGTCTCCTGGCACCCGGCGGAGAGCCAGGGAGGCGCGATGGGCGCCATGATGGCGCGGATGGCCGGCGGCGGGGCCGGCGGCTCGACCACCTCGGACGCCGACGGGCGCTTCCAGTTCGATGGCTTGCCGGAGGGCCGCGTAACGGTGACGGCCTCGCACTCGGATTACCTGGAGGCCAGTCGCGACGTCGATCCGGCCAAGGAATCCACCGTGGACCTGACCCTGGGCAACGGGGCCAGCATCTCCGGCACGGTCGTCGGCACGGACGGAAGGTCCGGCGTGGCGGGCGCGCTCGTTCAGTTGAACGAGGAAGGGGACAGCGGGGGCTTGGGAGGCAACTCGGAGTCCACGCGCACCGACGGGGCCGGCAACTTCCTCTTCGAGCACCTGACGGCGGGGCGTTTCAAGCTGACGGCGTCGGGCAACACCGGCAAGTCCGTGGCGAAGGACGTCGTCGTCGCGGAGAACCAGCAGCAGTCCGGAGTGCTGGTCCAGATGGTGACTGGCACACTCGTCCACGGAAACGTCACCGGGCTTCCCGCCAGCCAGTTGGGTGGCGTTCGCATCTTCGCCTCCGCCACCAACTACAACGACAGCGCCCTGACCGACGACGGCGGCGCCTACACGCTGCGCGACGTCCCCTCGGGCGTCGTGCGCCTGCAAGCCACGACCTCGTTCCTCTCGGGCCGTTCGACCGTCAAGACAGTCGAGGTGCCGGAGGGAGGGGATTTCCAGGCCGACGTCGCGTTCCAGGGCGTCTCGCGGCTCGCCGGGAGGGTGACCCGCGGAGACCGTCCGCTCGGCGGCCTCTTCGTCAATGCGGCGCCCGATCCGCCCAGAGCCACCGGCGGGAGGTCCTCGACCCAGACCGACGACAACGGGAGCTACGCGCTCGAGGGCCTGGAGGACGGGAACTATCAGGTGATGGTCAACGGCCAGGGGGTCTCCTACCGGCGCTCGATCGCCGTCTCGGGCGACACCTCCGGCGACATCGCGCTTCCCGCGATCTCGGTCACGGGCACGGTGACGGAATCCGGGTCCGGCATCCCTCTCGAAGGCGTAACCGTCCAGGCGCAGACCGGGAGGGAGACGCAGGCCTTCTCCATGAAGCAGGGGGTCTCCGACTCCTCGGGCCACTACTTCATCGACGACGTGGACCCTGGCTCCTACCAGCTCTCCGCCCGCAAATCCGGCTACCAGGCGAAGACGCAGAACCTGACAGTGGCCGCGGAGAGCTCGCAGTCAGACTTCGCCCTCGACCGCGGCACGGGGATGGGCATTCAGGCCAACGACGGATTGACGGGCCTGCCGCTGCGAGGCATCTCGGTCCTCGCCTACGCCGCGGGCGGCTCGCTCGCGTTCTCCGGAACCGTGAGCCTCGACTCGACCGGCCGCGGCGAGCTCGCGTCTCTCGGACCGGGCGTATACGCGATCTACGTCTTCTCCAACGGCTACTCGCCCCGCTCGTTCGCCTCGGTCCAGGTCCCGTCGCCGACACTCGGCGTCGCGCTGACGCCCGGAGGACGCGTCGAGGTCCGCCCGAGCGTTCCCGTGACGGGGCGCATCCTGGACGGCTCGGGCTCGATCTACCTGCTCGGCCCCTACCGCCTGGATGGGAGCGTCCATCCCTCTCCTCCCGTCACAGTGTGGGACAACTTCGCGCCAGGCTCCTACCAGCTCCTCGTCTCCGCCACCGACGGCGAGAAGTCCTACCCCTTCACCGTCGCCGAAGGCCGCACCACGATGATCGACGTCAGATAGCTTCTTCCCGCCCGGACAGGGGAGAGGGGCGTCATTTGTCCGATCGCCTCCCCTTAACTCGCTAAAATGGGGGAAGCGAGGCCTCTATGGGAAGCATCGAAGCACGGAAATACACCTATGAGGACCTGCGGAACCATGCCGCAGAACGGGAACCGTTACGAGCTGATCGGCGGTGAGGTCTACGTGACGCCTTCCCCCAACACGAAGCACCGGAGTGTCCTTCATCCCGTGCTCTCCCACGAACCGGCGGATCCCGAAGTGGAGGTTCCCATCAGCCGCGCGCGCTCTGCGATCGTGACGCCTCTTTCGTCCACGGCGCTCCGGACCTCGTGATCGAAGTGCTTTCGCCGACGACGGCGGGCTACGACCTCGAGATCAAGCGGAAGCTTTATGTCTCCTCGGGCGTGCCCGAGATCTGGTTCGTCGATCCGCGCAGCGACTCTATCGAGGTCTTGCGGCTGGAAGAGGACGGGTGTTACGGCGTAGCCGGCCACTTCGCCGGAGATCAGGTCCTCGTCTCCCAGGCTCTTCCGGGTCTCGAGCTGCCGCTCCCCCGCATCTTCTCCTGAGCCCGGTGTGCCCGGCGGCAACGCCTCGAAGAGACCCGGCGCTCAGAGCCGCCGGCGGGCGTAGGCACGAGGGTCGTTCATCAAACGGTGGTTCTCGCCGAAGGTCTTCCACTCGGCGGCGAGAGCCCAGGCATGACACGCTGCGGCAGCGACTGCCGAAACGAGGTGGGTCCACGCGGGGAGAGCGCTCGTGTGCGCGGCGCCGCCGAGGACGAAAACGGCGATGGCCGAGAGGAGGGCGAACGTCGCGGGAGGGGAGGTCCGCGCCTTGAACCGGCGCAGGGCCGCGTGCACGGCGCGGCGCTCGGCTTCCGGATAGGAAGACGTTTCCTCTTTGACGAGCTTGCCTGTGCCGATGAAGTAGAAGATCACCATGGACTGCGAGAAGAGCGACAGGAGCACGGTCGGGATCGCGAAGCCAACGTGCTTGGTGACGAGGGGACCGGCCAGCGGCGCGGCCGATCGGATGGCCGAGGCGACGAAGAAGCCCTGTGCGGAGGTCGCGAGAAATCCCGCGAGCGCCAGCAGAGTGGTCAGGAGGAGCGCGACCGCCATCTCTCGACAGGATAACGTCTCTCTGACAGAATCCCCGCCACGCCCGGGAGGAGAATGACCGACGACGTCCGCACCCTCTGCGACATCTTCCTGAAGGTCGCGGCTTCCTCCAAGCCGGGCCTCCTGATCTCGAAGGTCGGCGGGGCGTGGAAACCCATCTCCTCGGCCGATTTCGCCTACACGGTCCGGGCCCTCGCGCTCGGCCTGAATGCGCTCGGCATCCAGCCCGGCGACCGCGTGGCGATCCTCTCGGAGAACCGCCCCGAATGGGCCATGAGCGATTACGCGATCCTCTGCGCCGGGGCTTGGTCCGTGCCGGTCTACCCGACGCTGCCCGCTCACCAGATCGCACCGCTCTTGAAGGACTCCGGCGCCCGCGCCGTGTTCGTCTCGTCGCTCGAGCAGCTCGGGAAGATCCTGACGATCCGCGCGCAGTGCCCCGAGCTCGAGTACGTCGTCACGTTCGACGCAAGCCCTCCCGGCGAGCCGGGATTCCTGGCGTTCGGGCAGGCCGTGGACCGGGGACGCCCGGCGCTCGACATGAATCCCGCGGCGTTCGAGCAGCGCGCGCGCCGGGTCAAGCCGGAAGACGTCGCGACGATCATCTACACCTCGGGCACGACGGGAGAGCCCAAGGGGGCGATGCTCACGCACGGCAACTTCGTGTCCAACGTGCTCGGCGGGATTCAGGTCATCCCGATCACCGGGGACGCCACGGCTCTCTGCTTCCTGCCGCTCTCCCACGTGTTCGAGCGGATGCTCGATTACGCGTACCTCTACCGCGGCTCGTCGATCGCGTACGCCGAGTCGGTCGAGAAGCTCAAGGACAACTTCCTCGAGGTCAATCCCCACTGTTTCGGGGCCGTGCCGCGCGTGTACGAGAAAGTCTCGGCCCGCATCCTGGACAAGGTCGAGGCGGGCGGGGCGCTGAAGAAGAAGCTCTTCTCCTGGGCGGTGGCCGTCGGCAGAGAGAAGCTCGCCTACGATCAGCGCGCGGAGCCCGTCCCGGCGGGGCTCGCGGCGAAGGCGAAGCTCGCCGACGCGCTCGTCTTCAAGAAGATCCGCCACGCGCTCGGCAACCGTTTTCGGTTCGCGGTGTCCGGCGGCGCTCCGCTTTCGCGCGAGCTCGCGGAGTTCTTCTGGGCGGCGGGCGTGACGATCTACGAGGGCTACGGCCTGACCGAGACCTCGCCCGTCATCTGCGTCAACGGGCCGCACGCCTGGCGGCTCGGGACGGTCGGGCGGCCGATCCCGGGCGTCGAGGTCAGGATCGCTCCCGACGGCGAGATCCTGACGCGCGGGCCGCACGTCATGAAGGGGTACTTCAACAAGCCGGACGCCACCGCCGAGGCGATCGACCCGGAAGGGTGGTTCCACACGGGAGACATCGGGACGCTCGACGCGGACGGCTACCTCGCGATCACCGACCGCAAGAAGGACCTGATCGTGCTGGCGGGCGGCAAGAAGGCCGCCCCTCAGCCGATCGAGCAGGAACTGAAGAAGTCCGCTTACATCAGCCTCCCGATCGTCCTCGGAGACCGTCACAAGTTCCTGGCGGCCCTGATCGTCCCCAACTTCGACAGGCTCCGGGACGTTGCCCTAGAGAAGAAGATCGCCTTCGAGCCCGAGACGATCGACGCAAACCCCGAGATCCGGGCCCTCTTCCAGAGAGAGATCGACGCCTACAACGCGGACAAGCCGCACCACGAGCAGATCCGCGCCTTCGCGCTTCTGCCATCCGACCTGACCATCGAGGACGGCTCGATCACCCCGACGCTCAAGGTCAAGCGGCGGATCCTCGAGAGCCGATATCAGGGCCTGATCGACCGGATGTACCAGTCCGCGGAAAGGACTCATGTCGCGTGATGTCGTCGTCGTGGACGGCGTGAGGACGCCGTACGCGAAGGCGAACACCGAATTGAAGGACGTCCCGGCGCAGGATCTCGCACGCATCGTGACGGTCGAAGTGCTCGCCCGCACTTCGTTCGACCCGGCGGAGCTCGACGAGATCGTCTTCGGCAACATCGCGCAGCCGCCCGACGCGGTCAACGTCGCGCGGGTGGCGGCGCTCAAGGCCGGCGTCCCTCCTGCCGTCCCCGCCTTCACGGTCAACCGCCTCTGCGGATCGGGCTTGGAGGCGATCGCCGAAGCGGCCTACCGCATCTCCGCCGGGGACGCCGAGGCGATCGTCGCCGGCGGGATCGAGTCCATGTCGAACATCCCGCTGCTCTACGCGCACGAGAGCCAGGAGGTCTTCACGGAGGTCTTCACGGCACGCGGGACAGGGGCGCGGATCGCGGCCGCGTCGAAGTTCCGGCCGCGACACTTCAAGCCGGACATCGGCCTTCAGATGGGACTGACCGACGCGTACTGCGGCCTGAACATGGGACAGACGGCGGAAATCCTGGCCAAGGAGCACGGTATCACCCGGGAAGCGCAGGACGCCTTCGCGCTGCGCTCCCACCAGCGCGTGACGATGGCGCGGGCGAAACTCGCCGAAGAGATCGTGCCGGTGCCGATCCCCCCGGACTACGAAACGATGTCGATCCAGGATAACGGCGTGCGGGAGAACCAGACTCTCGAGGCCTTGGCGAAGCTGCGCCCGTTCTTCGACCGCAAGTTCGGCACGGTGACCGCCGGCAATTCCTCGCAGATCACCGACGGTGGCGCGGCCACGCTCGTCGCCAGCGCGAGCGCGGCGAAGGCGCGGGGTCTCAAGCCTCTCGGGAAGATCCGGGGCATCGCCTTCTGCGCCCTGGAGCCCGAGCGCATGGGACTGGGCCCCGCCGTCGCCACCCCGCTCGCCTTGAAGAGAGCCGGCGTGGAATGGAAGGACATCGGGTTGGTCGAGATCAACGAGGCCTTCGCGGCGCAGGTCCTGGCCTGCGCTCGGGTCTTCCCGTCCGCCGCCTGGCACGCGAAATACTCAACGGGCGGGCCGATCGGAGAGATCGATTGGGAGAGGGCCAACGTCAACGGCGGAGCGATCGCGCTCGGCCATCCCGTCGGCTCATCCGCGAATCGCCTCGTGACGACGCTGCTCAAGGAGATGCGCCGGCGCGGCACGGAGCTCGGGCTCGCCACGATGTGCATCGGCGGCGGCCAGGGCGGCGCCGTCGTCCTGGAGCTGCTGTGAGAAGAGGAATCCTCAGTTTTCAGTTCTCGGTTTTCAGGGTCATGAATCTTGTCGCGTCTCCTCCAAACTGATAACTGACAACTGAGAACTGATCACTCATGAGCGCCTTCGATCTCTCGGTTCAAGAGGACGGCCTGGGGATTCTCACCTTCGACCGTCCGGGGGAGAAGGTCAACGTCTTCTCGCGGGCGGTCTTCGAAGAGCTGTCGGACGTGCTCGTGAGGCTGGGCCGGGAGCCCCGTATCCGGAGCCTTCTGATCCGGAGCGGAAAGCCGGACACGTTCATCGCGGGGGCGGACGTCAAGGAGTTCGTCAGTCTCCCTCCCGACCGGATCGGCGAAGGGTCGGCCCGCGGCCAGGCGCTCTTCGAACACCTCGCCCGGCTCCCTTATCCCACCGTCGCCGCCATCAACGGCGCGTGTCTCGGAGGTGGGACGGAGCTCGCGCTCGCCTGCGACTACCGGGTCATGTCCGACTCGCCGAAAGCCCGGATCGGCCTGCCCGAGGTGCGCCTGGGGATCTTCCCGGCCTGGGGCGGCTGCGCGCGTCTGCCGCGCCTGGTCGGGCTGCAGAAGGCTCTCGACCTGATCCTGACGGGAAAGCAGCTCGACGCCCGGCGCGCGCGCAAGATCGGCCTCGTGGACGAGGCGACTCCGGCACCCATCTTCGAGGAATTCTCCCGGCGCTTCGCGTGGGAGAAGATCGGCAAGAAAAAGCCGCGCCCCGGACCGCGCGGACCGGGCGGCGTCTCCGCGTGGGCGCTTGAGAACAACCCGGTCGGCCGGCGGCTTCTCTTCAAGGCCGCGCGCGAGAAGATCCTCGAGACGACCGGCTTTCACTACCCGGCGCCGCTCGAAGCGCTCGCGGTTCTGGAGGAGTCCTACGGACTGCCGATCGAGGCGGCCCTGGAAGTCGAGAACCGGCGGATCGCCAACGTCTTCGGCGGCGAGGTGCAGAGGAACCTCCTCTCGATCTTCTTCTGGACCGAGGAGGTCAAGAAGGAGACGGGAGTCTCCGATCCGGCCGCTCGGCCGCGTCCCGTCTCGCGGATCGGCGTGCTCGGGGCCGGCGTCATGGGAGGAGGCATCGCGCAGCTCGCGGCCGAGAAGGGCATCCCCGCGCGCATGAAGGACATCGAGCCGGGGGCTCTCGCGCATGGGTTCGCGGCCGCGGCGGCGGTGTTCCGGCGGGCCGTGGAGAAGAAGAGGATGAAGCCGAGGGAGATGTCGAACAAGATGGCGCTGCTCTCCGGGACGCTCGATTACTCGGGGTTCGCGCGCTGCGAGGTCTCGATCGAAGCCGTCGTCGAGAAGCTCGGCGTCAAGAGGGCCGTCTTGAAGGAGTGGGAGGCCGCCGTCCCGCCGGAGGCCATTTTCGCTTCGAACACCTCCACGCTTCCCATCGGCGAGATCGCGGCCGGCGCGCTGCGTGCCGAGCGCGTCGTCGGGATGCACTTCTTCAACCCGGTCCACAGAATGCCGCTCGTCGAGGTCATTCCCGGGCCTCGCACGTCGGACGAAACCGTCGCGGCCGTCTTCGCGCTGGCCAAGACTCTCGGTAAGACCCCCGTTGTGGTCAAAGACTCGCCCGGCTTTCTCGTCAACCGGATCCTCGCCCCCTATCTCTCGGAAGCGGTGCGCCTCGTCAAATCAGGTTGCTCGATCGAAGACGTGGACCGCGCGATGACGGATTTCGGGATGCCGGTCGGCCCGCTGGCGCTCCTAGACGAGGTCGGTCTCGACGTAGCGGCCAAGGCGGGAGAGGTCCTCGCGAAGGCCTTCCCGGAAAGGATGCAGCCGGGCGGACACGAGGCGCTCGCCGTGGAAGGACGACTGGGAAAGAAGACGGGCGGAGGCTTCTACGACTACCGCGACGGCAAACGAGGCGATGCCTCGAAGGCGGCCTACGAGGCCCTGGGAGTCGAGGCTCCGAAAATATCGCTCTTTCCCGCCGGGGAGATCGAGTCGCGCCTCGTCCTGGCGATGGTCAACGAGGCAGCGTTCTGCATGGCCGACGGGATCGTGCCCTCGGCGCCGAAGCTCGATCTCGCCATGATCCTGGGCACCGGCTTCCCGCCTTTCCGGGGCGGCTTGCTGCGCTACGCCGACTCGCTCGGCGCCCTCCGGGTCCTCACCACGCTGGAGGACTTAGCGGCGCGCGCGGGCTCGCGGTACGAGCCCGCGCCCTTGCTCGCGGAAATGGCGGCGACGAGCGCGAGTTTCCACCCGGACGGGTCGCGACCCTCGGCCTGATCCGGATTGCCCATGCGGCAGAGAGCGGGATAGCCGAAGAATGAGAATCCCGGGGGAGGCGCGTGTGAACCCGATCCATCTGGAATCTCTCGGCGGACGTTCGCGAAGCGAATGCCTGCCGCCGAAAGCCGCGGGAGAGAATCCATGAACGAAGCTCAGTCCCAGGCCCGGACCCTCCTCCAGTCGCCCATGCGAGCCCTGCTGGCCGGCCAGGTGCCCGAGGACACGGTCTTCCCGTTTCCGGAGGTGTCGGGCGAAGAACGCGAGACCTTGTCCGCGTTCCTCGATTCCTTTCGCGCCTTCGCGCGCGACCGCATCGACTCGGCGCGGATCGAGCGGGAGCACCGCATCTCCGAGGACGTCGTCTCCGGGCTCGCCTCTCTCGGCGCCTTCGGCATGACGGTCCCGGAGACCTATGGCGGCTACGGGTTCTCGGCGTCCGCCTACTGCCGGGTGATGGAGGAGATCGGCACGATCGACGCTTCGCTCGCCATCCTGATCGGAGCGCACCTTTCCATCGGAATCAAGGGCCTTCTCCTCTATGGGACCGACGAGCAGAAGAGGAAATGGCTGCCCCGGCTCGCTTCCGGGGAGATGCTCGCGGCGTTCGCCCTGACCGAGCCGGAGGCCGGATCGGACGCCGCCTCGATCCGCACAACCGCGGACTACGACGAGCAGACCAGCACATTCCTGCTGAACGGCACGAAGCACTGGATCTCCAACGGCGGCCTGGCCGAATTCTTCACGGTCTTCGCTAAGGACGTGAAGCTTCCGACTCAGGACGAGCACCGGCGGATCACCGCCTTCGCGGTTACGAAGGATCTGGGAGGAGTCGTGCCCGGCAAGGAGGAGAGAAAGCTCGGGTTGAAAGGCTCCTCCACGACCCCCATCGAGCTTCAGAACGTGCGCGTCCCGGCGGCCAATGTGCTCGGGGAGCGCGGTCAGGGCTTCAAGATCGCCGTCGAGGTCTTGAACACCGGCCGCACGTCTCTGGGGGCCGGATGCGTCGGCGGGTCCAAGGCCATGATCCGCCTCGCCGCCGCGCACGCCACGCAGCGGCGCCAGTTCGGGACCCGGATTGCCGACTTCGAAATGATCCGGGGCAAGTTCGCTCGGATGCTCGTCCACACCTATGCGATCGAGTCGCTCGTCTACCTGACCGCGGGACTGGTGGACCGCGGGCTGCCCGACTACGCGCTCGAAGGGGCCTGCTGCAAGATCTTCGGCACCGAGGCCGTCTGGCAGACGATCAACGACGCGCTGCAGATTGCGGGCGGGAACGGCTTCATGGAGGAGTATCCCTACGAGCGGGCTCTGCGGGACTCGCGCGTCAACATGATCTTCGAGGGGACCAACGAGATCCTCCGCGCGCTCGTCGCACTCTCGGGCCTGCGCGACGTCGGGGAAGACCTGAAGGAGGTCGGCAGGGCGCTGAAGGCGCCGCTGTCCTCGCTCGGAATCCTCTCCGACTACGCCGCGCGGAAGATCCGCTCCGTGGCGCCGGCCAAGCTGACGAAGGCCGCGCCGGAGCTCGCGCCGGAGGCCGAGATCGTGACCCGGTACACGGGAGCGGCCTCGAATGTGCTCGAGCGCGTCCTGCGAAAGCACGGGAAGACAGTCCTGGAGAGGGAGTACCAGCAGGAGCGCGCGGCGAACGTGGCCATGGACCTCTACGCGTCCCTGGCGGTCCTGTCGCGGGCGACGTCGGCGGTCGCCCGGAAGGGGAGCGAGAGGGCCGCGGACGAAGTCCGCCTCGCCAGGGCCTTCGTGCAGTCGGCGAAGTACCGGATCGTCGGGCAGTTGAAGGAGATGGACAGGAACGTCGCCGATCCGGCGAGCGGGCGCGACGCCCTTCACACCAGGATCTCGGAGACCGCCTACGAACGGCTCGGGTACCCCTTCTCCTACTGGGAGTAGGCTTTGCCCGCTACAGTCATCCCGAGAGCAGCGAGGGTGTTGCCGGACAAGACGCTGGTCTACGGCCCGGGCGACTTCTTCTTCGAGTCGGGGGACGTCACTCACACGGCGGAGAACAAGACGGACGCTCCGATGGTGCATCTGCTCTTCGAGATTCTTCCTGCCGAGCATAAGGGCCCCTCCATCATGCCCGCCAGGAGTCACTGAATGGATGCGACGGCGCCGAAACCCGCGAGTGCACCTGCCGAAGTCAACGGCGTCAGTCCCTGACGACGTCCATCACGCTGGCAATCCTGCCCTGGGAGGCGAGCGTGAGCTTGCCGCCGTTATCCGCGGCCCTCTAACCCGGTTCGCGGCGCGAGAAATCTCCTGAGCGAAGTGAAGGAGGAGGCTCGCGCCGCGGGAGGCGTAGCGAGAGGAAGGGACCAGGGGGCGGCCCAGCCGCCCGCCGCAGGTCCCGAGCGAGCGAAGCCGACGTGCTAGCCGCGTTCCAGCTTGAAACCAATCCGCAGCGTGACCTGGAACTCGACGACCTGGCCGTCCTTGATTCGTCCCCGCATCTCGACGACCTCGAACCAGTCCATGTGACGAACGCTCAAGGACGCCTCCGTCACGGCCGCCTTCACTGCCTCGGCGAAGCTGACCGGGGACGTCCCGACGATTTCGATCTTCTTGTACGTTCCCGACATGCGCAACACCTCTTCCGATTCCGGAGCCTATCAGGCGCGCCCCGGGACTTTTCGGTGATCGGTTCGCCGGACCGCCCCGGCGCAGGGCCGCGCCGCCGCCACGTCGTCCCTTGATGCGATTGCATCAGGAGCCGCCCGGGGCGATGGTTCTATCGTCGGGCGCGTGATCCCCAAGCCTCCGTTCGCAACGGATCTCTCGCTCGAAGAGGAGATCGCGGCGTTCGAAAGGCTCCAACCGCGGCTGATGTCCCTCTGGAACGCCCTCTCGGCACGCGAGGAAGAGCCGTTCACGTCGGTCGTCGTTCCGTCGATGACGCTCGATGCGAGGGAGCTCGCGAAGCTCGAGGCGGCGAGCTTCTACGAGGAGAGGCTTCTCTTCCTTCTGATCCGGCTTCGCAACCCGCAGGCTCACCTGGTGTACGTGACCTCGCAGCCGATCCACCCCATGATCCTCGAATATTACTTTCAGCTCCTCGAGGGCGTGCCGGCGAGTCACGCGCGCTCGCGGCTGACGCTTCTCTGCGCCTACGACGCCTCGGCCCGTCCGCTGACGGAGAAGATTCTCGAGCGGCCGCGGCTTCTCCAGCGCATCCGCTACGGAATCCGCGACCCCGCCCGGGCCTACCTGACCGTCGTCAATTCGACCTCCCTCGAGCGACGGCTCGCGGTGCTTCTGGACATCCCCTTGAACGGCGTCGACCCGCGCCTCCAGCACCTGGGCACGAAGTCCGGAAGCCGCAAGGTCTTCCGTGAGGCGGGCGTCTGCATGCCTCCAGGACGCGAGGACCTTCGTTCGGTGGGCGACGTCGTGGACGCCCTGGAGGATCTGAAGCAGTCCAACCCGAAGCTCGCCCGCGCGGTTCTCAAGCTGGACGAGGGGTTTTCCGGCTGTTCCAACGCGGTTTTTCACTATCCGCGCGCGCCGGGGCGCGAGGCGATCCGGCAGGCGCTCGAGAAGAGTTCCTTCTCCGAGGCCGGGGAGACGGTGGAGAGCTACTTCGGCAAGCTGCGCGACATGGGCGGCATCGTCGAGGAGTTTCTGGACGATCGCGGCTTCACGTCTCCGAGCGCTCAGCTCCGCGCCGATCCCTTCGGCGAGGTGGAAGTCCTGTCGACGCACGATCAAATCCTGGGCGGTCCGGTCGGGCAGACCTACCTGGGATGCCGGTTTCCGGCCGCGGACTTCTGCCGGTCGGCCGTCCAGCGGGCGGCTCGCCGCATCGGTGCCGTTCTGGCCGCCAAGGGGGTCGTCAGCCGTTTTGGGGTCGACTTTCTCTGTCGCCGGCGACGGGGAGCCTCGTCGCCCGACCTCTTCGCCATCGAGACCAACCTGCGCATCGGCGGGACGACCCATCCGTTCCTGGCCTTGCGGTTCCTGACCGGCGGCCGTCTGGATCCGGAGACCGGTCTCTTTCATTCCCGCAGCGGTCTCCCGAAGTTCTACCGCTCAACCGACAACCTGAAGTCTGACGCTTACCGCGGCCTTTGCCCGGACGACTTGATCGACATCACGACCGCCAACCGGCTCCACTACGACCACGGGTCGGAGACGGGCGTCCTGTTTCACATGGTCGGCGCGTTGTCTCAATACGGAAAGGCGGGCCTGACGGCCATCGGCAACAGCCGCGCCGAGGCGGACACGATCTACGCCCGGGCGCTCGCGACTCTCGACGCCGAGGCCGGGGCGAAAGGCGTCTCGAAGGCATCCGACGTCCGGAGCCTGGAGGTGTGCCTGGCGCCCTCCGGCGGCGTCAGTCCTTGACGAACTCCATCGCGTAGGGCCCTCGAAGACAACCTTCCGCGGCGGCGGCCCTGTCCGCGTTTACGATGAAGCCGTTCTGGGTGAGGCTCAACTGCCCCCTGTCCGCGCTCACGCAGGGCGGGCCGAAGAGGAGACTGGCGGCGGCGCTGCGGACGTCTCCCCGGAAGTGCAGGAGCCCGCCCGCGACTTTTTCCGGCGCGAGAGCGATGTCCGCGGAAACGACGCACCCGGACTGGGAGACGACGGCCTTCCCGGAGACCCTCGCGCTTGCGCCGGCCGCGCGCAGGTTCCAGTTGTAGCTTCCCGCGACCCGACGCCCCCCGCAGACAGAGGGCTCGTTGGCGAGCCACATCGCCGAGGCGGCGCGGTAGGCGGCTTCGTTGCTGGCGAGCTTGACGTCGATCTCCTGCCGCAGGAGGCGGAACTGGCCGGCCTCCTTGAGCATCCGGAAATAGTTCTCCGTGAAGAAGAGGGGGTAGGCGTGGAAGGCCTTGCGAAAGTGCTCCAGCGCCTGGTCGCGTCGGCCCAGGCGCTCCTCCGCCTGACCGAGAGTCGTGTGGAAGAGACCCTGATAACGCGCGTCCTTGGCGCACCAGTCGATCCGGTCGCACTTGGCGAGCGTCCTCTGCGTTACGGCGAGAGCCTCGTCCCAGCGCTGCCGGTCGATGAGATCGCGTCCCTTCGCCTCCATGCGGGCGAAGTACCGGGGGGAAGTCGTGGAGCAGGCCACCGCGAGGGAACAAAGCGCGGCGAGGACGGCCAATCCCGCTCGAGCGACGTCACGGCGCGCGGAAAGCAAGGCCATTCTCGGAGCTCCTCCGGACCCGAGGATATATCTCGGTCAAGAGCGACGCCGACTCGGAAAACGATCTGGCACACCCCATCCCCATCCCGGGAAAAAGCCTCGCCTCAGGCCGGCGCGCAGGTAACGGATCGCGCGGCGAACCGCCTCTTCCAGGCCCCGGCCGAGCGCCAGGTTGGCGGCGATGGCCGAAGACAGAGTGCAGCCGGTTCCGTGGGTTGCTTCCGTTTGGATGCGCGGGCCGGAGAACTCGCGGAACCGATGGCCGTCATATAGAAGATCGGTCACCGTTTCGCCGCGGGCGTGGCCTCCTTTGACCAGAATGGCTCCGCAGCCGTGAGAGGCGAGGATCCGGGCCGCTTCGCGCCTGTCTGAATCGCTGCGGACTCGGATTCCAGAGAGAGCCTCGGCCTCGGGAAGGTTCGGGGTGACGAGATCGCAGAGGGGGAGCAGGTCTCGAACGAGGCTCTTGACCGCCCCGGGAGCGAGGAGTCTGGCACCGGCCTTCGCGACCAGGACTGGATCGAGCACCACGTTCTTCGCCCGGTGACGCCTCAAGCCGGATGCGACCGCGCGGATCCGCGGGGCGTCGAAGAGCGCGCCGATCTTGACGGCCGCAGGCCGCAGGTCCGGGAAGACCGCGTCGATCTGCTTACCGACGAAAGCGGGAGAGAGCGGCTGGATGCCCGCGATCCGCCGCGTGTTCTGCGCCGTGGCTCCGACGAGCACCGCAGCCCCGTGCACCCCGTGCGCCGCGAAGGTCAGCAGGTCCGCCTGGATGCCGGCGCCCCCGCCGGAGTCCGACATGGCTATGGTCACGGCGCAGGCGGGACGCTTCCGGGTCGGTTTCATCGGATGCCGTGCAAGAATAGTCCCGCTTTTCCGATCAGGAGGTCTTCGAGCTCATGCGCGAACCCCAACGACTCGCCTTGCGGCTGGCTTGCCTCTTTCTCCTGGCCGCCTGGCCGCTCGCGGCCTCGGACACGCTGAGTCCCTTCGACATCGCCCGGTTGAGAGGTGTCGGCTCGGTCGCGGTCTCGCCGGATGGCTCCCGGGTCGCCTACACGCTTTCCGTCCCGCGGCGGGTCCCCGACGAAGACGACGGACCGGCCTGGTCGGAGCTCCACGTCGTGGGACGCGACGGCGTCTCGCGGCCTTTCCTGACGAGGCCTGTGAACGTCGGCGACATCTCGTGGACTAAGGACGGGAAGCAGGTCGCCTTCCTCGCCAAACGCGGCAAGGACGAGAACCGGTGCCTCTACGCCATCGCGGCCGACGGCGGCGAGGCCAGACAGCTCCTGTGCCACGGAGCCGAGATCGCCTCGTACAGTTTCGCGCCGGACGGAAAGCGCGTCGCGTTCCTGGCGGCCGAGGAAACGACCAAGAAACAGAAGGAGCTCGAGAAGAAAGGCTTGAACCAGCAGGTCTACGAGGAGAGCGCAAAGCCGGTCCGTGTCTGGATCGGAAGCGTCGCCGAGGGGAGCGCGAAGCCGAAGGCGCTCGAGATCGCGGGCTCGGCCTCGGAGCTCAAGTGGAGCCCGTCCGGATCTCTCCTCGCCTTCGCGCTCGCGCCGACCTCGCTCGTCGACGACGGTTATATGAGCCGCCGCGTCACGGTGGCGGACGCGGATTCCGGGAAGGTCGTCGCGCGGGTCGAGAACCCAGGCAAGCTCGGCTCGATTGCCTGGAGTCCCGACGGGAGGAGCCTGGCCTATCTCGCCGGCGCGGACGCGAGCGATCCTTCGGCGGGGCGGCTCATGGTGGTTTCCTCGGCCGGCGGCACAGCCCGCGATCTCCTGCCGGGATATGAGGGAAACGTCGCGCACGCCGCCTGGCGCGGCGCGGAGACGGTGGTTTTCCTGGGAGACGAGGGAGTCGAGACGGTCCTTGCGGAAATCCCGAAGGACAGGCCGAGCCATCCGGTCAAGCGGCCGGGAGGAGCATCCCTCCTCACCTTCGATCTCTCCCGCGACGGCAAGACCATCGCTCTCATCGCGCAAACACCGTCGCATCCCAGCGAGGTCTTTCTCTGGCCCACGGGGGAGCGCGCGCCGCGGCGCCTGACGACAAGCAATCCGTGGCTCTTGAGCAAGAGACTCGCGCCTCAGGAGGTCGTCCGATTCCGGGCGCGCGATGGCCTGGCGCTCGAAGGGCTCTTGATCCATCCGCTGGACGAGAAGAAGGGGAGCCGCTACCCCTTGATCCTGGCCGTCCACGGCGGCCCCGAGGCGCATGACCGGAACGGTTGGCGGCCCAGTTATTCCGAGCCCGGGCAGGTCGCGGCCGCGCGCGGCTTCGCGGTCTTCTACCCGAACTACCGCGGCTCGACGGGACGCGGGGTCGCCTTCTCGAAAATGGGGCAGGGAGATCCCGCCGGAAAGGAGTTCGACGACCTCGTGGACGCCGTGGACCATTTGATCGCGTCCGGCCTCGTGGACAGAGCGAAGGTCGGCGTCACCGGCGGCTCCTACGGCGGCTACGCCACGGCCTGGTGCTCGACGCGCTACTCGGATCGCTTCGCCGCTGGCGTGATGTTCGTCGGGATCAGCGACCTCGTCTCCAAGGCCGGCACCACTGACATCCCCATCGAGGAGCTCATGGTCCACGCGCGCCGCTGGCCGTGGGACGACTGGAAGCTTGCCCTCGAGAGGAGCCCGATCTTCTACACGGACAAGGCGCGGACGCCCCTCCTGATCCTCGACGGGAAGGAGGACCCGCGGGTCCATCCCAGCCAGTCGCTCGTCTTCTACCGGTACCTGAAGGTCCGGAGCCAGGCGCCGGTCCGCCTCGTGCTCTACCCGGGAGAGGGGCACGGTAACCGAAACGCGGGACACCGTCTCGATTACGACCTGCGGATGATCCAGTGGATGGAGCATTACCTGAAGGGTCCGGGGGGAGCCCCGCCGAAATACGAGATCGACTACGAAGAGTCCTTAGTCCGTAGTCCTTAGTCCTTAGTCGGGAGCCTTGATAAGAAGACAAAGGACCGGGGACTAAGGACCAGGGACTGACCAGGTACTGACGATGCGCTTCGGCCCGAATCTTTTCGTCTCGACCATGGCGCTCCTTGCGGCCGGCCACGTCGCCGCGGAGGAACGGCCGCGCCTGCGCGACCTCGGCGTCAAGCCGGGCATTCTGACGCCCGGGAAATGGAATGCCATCACGGACGTGGCCGGCGTGCGCGTGGGACACCGAACCATCGTGGAAGGAGATTCGATCCGCACGGGCGTGACGGCCATCCTGCCACACGACGGAAATCTCTTTCAGCGCAAGGTCCCGGCGGCGGTCTTCGTGGGGAACGGTTTCGGCAAGGCCGCGGGGTTCCTCCAGGTCCGGGAGCTCGGCAACCTCGAGACACCCATCGTCCTGACCAACACGCTCGCCGTCGGCGCCGCCGTCGAGGCCGTGGTCGGCTGGACCCTGGCTCAGCCCGGCAACGAGCAGGTGCGGTCAGTCAACGCGCTCGTCGGAGAAACCAACGACGCGTACTTGAATGACATCCGCGCGCGGCGGGTGGCGGGGCCGGACGTCCTCGCGGCCCTCGAGGCAGCGCGCGCGCGACCTCCCGGTCCGGTCGCGGAGGGAAGCGTCGGTGCCGGTACGGGGACCGTCGCCCTGGGATGGAAGGGAGGCATCGGCACCGCCTCGCGCGTCCTCCCGGCCAAGCTCGGAGGGTATGCGGTCGGCGCCCTCGTGCAATCCAACTTCGGAGGCATCCTGACGATCGACGGCGCTCGCGTCGGGGAGCGTCTCGGGCGGTACGACTTTCAGGATGCCCTGGAAGGGCGTTCCGGACGCGACGGGTCCTGCATGATCGTCCTCGCGACAGACGCGCCCCTCTCGGCCAGGAACCTCGAGCGCCTGGCGCGGCGCGCCGTCCTCGGCCTGGCGCGGACGGGGTCCTACATGGCCAACGGCTCGGGGGACTTCGTCATCGCCTTCTCGACGAAGACCTTCGAGGAGCACGCGCCCGGCACGCGGACGCGGGTCGTCGAGGAAGTGCAAAACGACTTCATGAGCCCGCTCTTCCTCGCCGCTGTCGAGGCCGTGGAAGAGGCGATCGGCAACTCCCTGACCAAGGCGACCACGGTCACGGGCTACGAGGGCCATCGCATGGAGGCGATCCCGATCGACCGATTGAAGGCCATCCTGGCGGCTCGGAGCCGGTAATCAGGCCCTCTCCTCGGATCGCGGGTGCTCCAGCAGCGCTCGGGTTGCCGGATGCGTCGGGCTCCTCAGGATCGTCGCTGGTCCCTCTTCGACGATCACACCGTCAGCCACGATGACGACGCGGTCCGCGAAATCGCCGGCAAAGTCAGTGTCGTGGGTGGCGACGAGGAGTCCCCGGCCTTCTCTGGCCAGTCTCTTGAGAATTTCGCCGAGGGAGCCTCGGCGCGCCGGATCGAGCGAGGCGGTCGGCTCGTCCAGGAGGAGGAGGGCGGGTTCCATGGCCAGGGCGCGCGCGATGGCGACACGCTGCGCCTCCCCTCCGGACAGGTCCCGCGGATAGGCCACGCCGCGGGAGCCGACGCCGAGGCTGTCCAAGAGCTGACGCCCCTGCTCGCTCGCCTCCCCGATGTCGTGCCCGAGGGCTCGGACGGGAGCGAGGACGACATTCTCGAGCGCCGTCAGGTGCTCGAAGAGCGCGTAGGACTGGAAGACCATCCCGACCTTCCTCCGCAGCGGTTGGAGTCGAGCCTGGGAGGGGACGGGGCCCGGCGAGAGAACGAAGTCCTCCACTTCGATGCGGCCCGCCTGGAAGCCTTCGAGGGCGGCGGTGGCGCGCAGGACCGTCGTCTTTCCAGATCCCGAAAGACCCATGAGGGCGACGAATTGCCCGCGCTCGACGGCGAGTGCGATTCCGCGCAGCACGTCCCGACCGGCGCGCGAGAGCCGGAGGCCTTC
>JBKPBH010000148.1:0-15342 GCA_046726795.1 Acidobacteriota bacterium | reverse complement strand
GGTCGGGACAGTGAGGTGTGTCCGAATAATCCCAGCGGGGGAATCTTGCGGTCCTCCGGGCTCCCTTAGGACTTCGACTTCGAGCCCCTTTCCACTGTCTCGAGTGTCACGGTGAACGTCTTAGCCTTGTCGAGGTTGCGGTAGACGTAAGGGAACTTGATCGTGAACGTGTCCCGCTCGCCCTTCCCGAGTGACCCGAGCTTGACGCCGCCGCTGCCGGCCGCCACGATGTTGCCTTCGCCGTCGAAGATCGTAATCGCGACGCCGACCTCGTAGGCGAGAAAGCCGTTGTTGTCCACGCGCGCGACGGCCTTCGCCGTAGAGAACTGGGTCGCCACAATCCGGTCGCCCATGTCGAACTGCAGCTGGGACACGACGACGCGATCGGACTCGACGTGGACATCCTGCGCGCCGGCTGAGGGGTTCCAGTCGAACTTCTTGGTCGCCTGGCCCGCTGACATCGGCGCCGCAACGAGAAGTGCCGCAAGGAGGGAAAACCGTTTCAACATCTTGACACCTCCGAACTGGAGAGTAGGCCGTAAAACGCGAAACGTAAAGCGTGAAACGAAACGAGGTTACGTTTTACGTTTGACGTTTCACGTTTTCACGCGCTCCTCTCAGGCGGCTGTGCCGATAGCCGTAGAAAAAGTAGACGACCATGCCGACGAGGAGCCAGGCGACGAACCGCCACCAGGAGGGCTGGGGCAGGTAGTAGATGATCCCGACGCAGCAGACGATCCCGGAGATCGGCAGGAGCCACGGACCGAAGGGGACGCGGAAGGGGCGCTCCCGGCCGGGTTCGCGGTAGCGCAGGATGATGATCCCGACGCTGATCAGGATGAAGGCGAAGGCCGTCCCGATGTTCGTCAAGTTGACCATCTCGTCGAGCGACGTGAAGGCCGCCGTGACGCCGACGCCGACGCCCGTCAGGATCGTCGTCACGTGGGGTGTGCGGAATTTCGGATGGACCTTCGCGAACACCGGCGGGAGCAGCCCGTCGCGCGCCATGGAGAAGAAGATCCGGGGCTGGCCGAGCTGGAAGACGAGGAGCACCGCGGTGTGGGCCACGACCGAGCCGAACGCCACGACGCCGACCATCCAGTTGGGCATCGCGGCGAACTTCATGGCGAGCGTCAACGGCTCGGCCTGCTCGTTGGAGAGAGTCTGCTTCAGGGCGGGGTACGGGATCATCCCCGTGAAGACGAGCCCGACGACGCTGTAGACGAGCGTGCAGACGATGAGCGAGCCGATGATTCCGATCGGCATGTCGCGCTTCGGGTTCCGGCATTCCTCGGCGACCGTCGAGACGGCGTCGAATCCGATGTAGGAGAAGAAGATGATGGCCGCTCCGGAAGCGATGCCCCCGAAGCCGTTCGGAGCGAACGGCGTCCAATGCTCCGGCCTGATGTAGCGGAAGCTGACGAAAACGAAGAAACCGAGCACGACGAGCTTGATCGCCACCATCCAGAAGTTGAAGCCGGCCGACTCCCGGATCCCCCAGACGAGCACCACCGTGATCGCCGCGACGATCGCCATGGCCAGCACGTTGAAGACGATCGGGATCCCCAGGACGTGCGGCGCGGTCGCCACGACCTGCGGCATCCTCGCGGCCGCCGTCGTGTAGTCGATCGTCAGCCAGCGCGGCATGTGGAGCCCGAGTCCTTCCAGGAGCGTGTTGAAGTAGTTCGCCCAGGAGATCGCGACCGCGACGTTGCCGATCGCGTATTCGATGATCAAGTCCCAGCCGATGATCCAGGCGAGCAACTCCCCGAGCGTGCCGTAGGCGTAGGTGTAGGCGGAGCCGGACACGGGCACCATCGAGGCGAACTCGGCGTAGCAGAGCGCGATGAAGCCGCAGGCGACCGCGGTCAGCACGAAGGAGAGGACCAGGGCCGGCCCGGCCCCGGGCCGCGCGGAGTCCCCCGCCGCCGCGGTGCCGATCGTGGCGAAGATGCCGGCCCCGATGATCGCGCCCACGCCCAGGGCCACGATGTTCCAGGGTCCCAGGACGCGCTTCAACCGGTGCTCGGGCTCCTCCGTCTCCGCGACGAGGGCATCGAGCGACTTCGTCCGGAAGAGTCTCTGGATCGGGGTCAAGCGGCGAGCAGGATAAACCAGATCCGCTCAAGAGCCCGGCGGCACGAACTCCCAGACCTGCAAGGCGCGGCTGCCGGGCGGCAGGCGGTCGCCGAACCGCGAGGGATCGGGATACAGGAGGCGGAAGTGCCGGAAGCGAGGCCCCGGTTGCGAGTCGCCGGGCCTGAGCTCCCCCCCCAGGTAGGCGCGCCACCAGAAGGAGGCCTGGAGCAGCCGCGTGGGACTGTAGGACGGCTTGCCTCCAGCCGGTGTCGAGACCGGCTTCAGGTAGAAGGAGACCGGGACCTCCAGCATGCGCGCCGTCTGCAGCACGGCGCCAACGGGGTTCTCGATCGCGACGAAACGGACGCCGTGGTCCCGGCAGTACCGCGCCACCGTCTCTTCGCGAGGGGACAGAGGCAGGCCGATCGCCTCGTCGAAGAGGGCGCGTCCTTCCGTCGCCCCGAAGTTGTCCAGAACTACGGGGCGCCTGCTGACGACGTCGAAGGCGTGTCCGGTCCACCACGGCGCGAGCACGCGGCCGGGCTCCCGGCGCGCCTTGAGGAAGTCTGCCGCGGCAAGCATGGGAACCGCGGCCGGCGGCACCACGGACCGCATCTCCGGCAGAGCGTAGAGACACCCGATGAGGCCGGGCGCGACCGCCAGCGCCGCGAGGGCTCCGGCGCGCCCGAACCGGCGGTCCCGGACCTGGTCGGAAACGAGGAGGGCGGCCGGGATCGCCAGAATCGCGGCCGCCGGGACGGTCAGCCGGGAGGAGCCGATCGCCGCCAGCAGAAGCCCGATGGCGAAGACCGACAGCACACGGCGGGCGGGCGAGCCGGCGCGCAAGGAGAGGAAAGCAAACGGGACTGCGAGCAGCGCGCCGCCTCCGAGCTCGAAGAAGTCGCCCAGAACGTTCAACCAGGTCCCGCGAAAGAGAGGACGGAACTCCTGGATCTCTCGCAGCCAGGGATCACCGCCGAAGAAACCTGTCCCCTGCGCGATCCCGCTCAGGGCTCCGGGAATCGAAGCCGCCACGAGACCTCCGACGGCGACGCCCAGGAGCGGACCGAGAGCCCGTCCGGCCCGGCGTATCTCGGCGACGCACGCCCACGCCGCGACCCCGCACGCGACCGCGCCCGCGAGAAGCGCCGCGGCATGGGCCGTACCCAGATACCAAGCGTCGTCGGGATATCCCGGTGGTCTTCCCGCCCGGTACACCAGAACGGCAGCGGCGGCCAGCGCGAACCCGAGGGCCGCCGAGGAAAACGCCTCGTGGTTGCGGCCGGCGAGAAGGACCGCGGCGAGGGCGAGCCCGGCCACGAAGAGCATCGCCGTCTGGACGAAGAGGGCCGCCGTCAGGGCGAGCGCGAAGAGCAGCGCGCGCTTCCAGACGGAACGGGCGCCGGGCCCAGCCTCGAGAGTCCCGATCGCTGCCGCCGCGATGGCCGCCGCCAGCGCCGGCTCCAGAAAGTGGTGATCGATGGTCCCCAGGCGCGACGCGCCGGCCAAGCTCGGCGACAGAGCGATCGCGAGCCCGGCGGTGACTCCCGCCGCGAGGCCGGCCCGACGAGCCAGGAACACCGTCGCGAGGAGCGCGAAGGCCGAAGTGAAGAGTGGGGGAAACCAGATCACGGCGCGCAGGACCTCCCGAGCGCCCCGCTCGCCGAGAAGGCGGGCCCCTCCCCCGAGCGCCAGGTCGTAGAGGGGAGGCCAGGGACAGAACGAGCCCTCGAGGCCCCGGTCCTGATCCCGATCGAGCACCCGGGGAAAATGTGCCGCCGAGAAAATGATCCGCTTGGCGTGGTAGAGATCGTCGAGCGGGACGAGTTGCGGATGGCCGCCGCGAAAGGCGGTCGGCAGGCTGACGAGCCGCAGGGCGAGCGCGAGCGCGAAAACGGCCAGGCCGGCGCCGGCCGCCGTTGCGCTCCTCATTCCGGGACTCCGATCCGCGACGGCAGCTCCGCGAGGCTCCGGAGCCGCAGCGGCCGATCGGGGAACCGGTCCTCCCTGTCGAGGAGAAACGCGGCGAGACCCGCGCCACGAGCCCCCTCGAAGTCTTCCCTCACGGAGTCTCCCACGTGGAGAGCCTCGGCGGGCGAGACGTCGAGCCGCGCGCAGGTGCGCAGGAAGATCTCCGGCTCCGGTTTTCCAGTCTGCTCGATCGCCGAGACGGAGAGGGTGCGAAAGCGGGACGCGATCCCGAGGCCCTCCAGCAGTCCCGGAAGCTGCGAGTCCCAGTTCGAGACGACCGCCAGCAGCAGGCCCCTCCCGGAGAGGTCCTCGAGAGCCGGAAGGACGTCCTCGTAGACCACCCAGGAAGCGGGGTCGCCGAAGTGCGAAGCCAGGCGCGCGAAGGCCTCCGCGGAGACCGAGCCGCCGTCCAGGAAGCCCCGGACACGGTTCAAGAAAGTCCGCCAGAACTCGGGCTCGCCGCGCACGCCGCCGTAGCGGTCCGCCGCCCCCTCCGCGTGAACCTGCTCCCAGGCCCGGGTCAGCGCGCGGGAGAGCTGTTGCGTCGAAAAACGGACTCGGCCGTCGGAGAATGCCCGCGCGTAGACCTCCTCGACCGGAGGTTCGGGATGGATGAGCGTCGCGCCGGCGTCGAAGAAGACCGCCTTGATGCCGGCAGGCGGAAGGCGGGAGACGGAAGGCGGAGATCTGTGCGGCAAGGGCCGTCTGCCGCCTACCGCTTACCGCTGACCGCCCCGGTCATGGCATGACCTGGCCGCCGTCGATCGTGATCGCCTGGCCGGTGATGGATCCGGCTTCGTCGGAGGCGAGGTAGGCGGCGAGCCCCGCCACTTCCTCCGGCTCCAGCACCCTTCCCAAGGGTGCCATCTTCGCCGCCTTCCGACGTCCTTCTTCCTCCGAGCCGTCAGCGAGTCGGCGAAATCCCTCCCGGGACATGTCGGTCTCGACCCAGCCCGGCACCAGGGCGTTGACGGTGATCTGCCGCGGCGCGAGCTCCAGCGCGAACGCTCGGGTCAGGCCGATCACGCCGTGCTTGGAGGCGACGTAGGCTCCCATTCCGGGGACGCCGAAACGCCCGAGCACCGAGGAGAGATTCAAGACGCGGCCTCCCGCCGGGAGAAACGGGGCCGCCTCGCGCGTGACGCGGAAGACCGCGGTTAAATTCGTCGCGAGGATCGCGTTCCATCGGGAGTCGTCCGGGTCCGAAAGCGGCGTCAGGCCTGAAAGACCCGCCCCGTTGACCAGGACATCGATCCGCCCCCATTTCGCCACGGCGCCGGCGATCGCGTTGGACACCGAGAAGGCGAGCGTCACGTCGCAGCCGATCGCCACGGCCTCACCGCCCTGGCGGGCGATCTCCGAGGCGATCCGGCCGCAGGCCACCTCGTCGCGCGCGGCGAGGGCGACGCGCGCCCCCTCGGCGGCGAAGCGCCGGGCGATCGATTCGCCGATGCCTCTCGAGGCGCCTGTGACGAAAGCGACTCTCCCGGAGAGGCGGCGGCTGCCGCTCCACCAAGGGCGGCCCTCGACGTCCGGTCCGCGCGGACCCGCCCGATCCTCCGCCGTCATTCCAGCGCCGGATTCTACTGCCGGGCGGCGCCGCCCTCGCGCGTGCGCGCGTCGCGGTGAAAGAGGCTCCACTCGAGGCCGCAGGACGCGCAGAACCGGCTCCCCTCCTCGGCGACCCGCCGGCAACCTTCGTTGGCGCAGAGCCTCTGTTCTTCTTTCGGATTCTTCATCGGTCCTTCCTCCGCGCCGCCCGGGCGGCGCCGGTCAGGTAGTGGAGCAGCTCCCGCTCGCAGCGGTCGCGGTACTTCTCGAAGCTCGCCTCCGGGTCTTTCTCGGACAGCCACTGCAGCATCAGGCCGTCGAAGATCGCGCGCAGCGTCGACGCTGCCTCGGCCGGGTCGCGCGCGAGGAAGACGCCGCGGCGGATCCCCTCCTCGACGATCCCCCGGTCTACCTCGCGGCAGCCGGCGTAGAAGCGCTCGTCGATGACGCGGAACGCCTCTCGCCGCGCCGCGAGCCCGCAGAAATCGACGTAGGCGCGGAAGAAGGCCCGGTTCTTCGACGGGGAGGGGAAGATCAGCGCGACGAGGGCCCGGACTTTCTCGACCGGATCCGCCACGGACGCCACGGCCTCGCGCATGCGCTCGTGGATCGAATCGATCAACCAGCCGAAGAGCTCCCGGAAGAGGTCTTCCTTCGAAGAGAAGTAGTAGAGCGTGACTCCCTTGGAGACCCCGGCGCGGGCGGCGATGTCTTCGAGCGTGACTTGCGAGAATCCCTTCTCCGCGACCTCGCGGAAGGCGCTCTTCAAGAGAATCAGACGCCTTTCAGACTCATGGTCCGCGGCGAGTCGAGGCATGGAAGGAATCTATCTGACCGGTCGGTCAGATGTCAAGGTTCGAACGACACGGGAAGTACACTTTCCTGTGCGGTGCGAGTGAACCTCCTTTATTTCGCGTCTTTCCGCGAGGCCTCCGGGCGCGCCGAGGAGGCACGAGACCTTCCCGAAGGCACGCGTGTGGTCGATCTCTGGCGCCGGGTGGCCCGCGAGATCCCCCGGCTCGCCGCCTTCCCGGCGATGCCTCCCGCCGCGGTCAACCACGAGTACGTGGGCGGCGACACGGTGCTCCACGACGGCGACGAGGTGGCGTTTCTCCCCCCGGTGGCCGGAGGGTGAGCAGATGTACATCACATTCAATCCCATTGACGTCGGCACCCTGCTGAACGAAGCCCGGCCTTCCGACGGCGGAATCTGCGTGTTCCTCGGGGTGGTGCGAAACGAGAACGAGGGCCAGCCGACGATCTCGATCCAATACGAGGTCTACGGACCGATGGCCGAGGCGGAGATGGGCCGAATCGCGCGACAGATCGCCGAGGAGTGGCCAGAGGTCCGGCTCATCCTGCAGCACCGGGCCGGAAAGCTCGGCGTCGGCGAGGTCTCGGTGGCCGTGGTCGCCACGGCGCCGCACCGCGCCGAAGCCTTCGCGGCCTGCCGCGCCACGATCGACCGCGTCAAAGTCTCCGTTCCGATCTGGAAGAAGGAATTCCATCCGGACGGCTCCAGCGCGTGGGTGGATCCCACGAGGAACGGACTGGAAGACGGGGGGACGGGGGGACTGGGAGAAACCTGACGACGTTCCTCCCAGTCTCCCAGTCTCCCAGTCTCCCAGTCAGCCCGACGCGCCACTAGGGAAGTTTCCAGACGGATGCAACAATAGTGGCAATGTCTCTGGCCAAGGTCATCGGTCCCGACATCGAGGAATTGATCCGCGAAAACCCCGCCCAGATACCGGCGGCGGTGGCGGACCTCCATCCTGCCGACATCGCGGAGCTCCTGGACGAGCTGCCACAGGAGGACCGGCTGGTCCTCTTCGAGGCCCTGCCGCCCGAGCAGGGGGCCGCCGTCCTCTCGGAGTTGAAGGGCGAGACGCTGCGGCTCGTTCTCCACCGCGCGTCGGCGGAAAAACTGGGGCCCCAACTCGACCGGGTGCCCGGCGACGAGGTCACGTTCCTGCTCGAGCGGCTGTCCCAGCGCCAGCGCGAGGCGCTGCTCGGAAAGATGTCGCCCCGGGACGCAGCCGAGGCCAAACGCCTCCTGCGCTACGAGCCGCGGACGGCGGGGCGCCTCATGACCGAAAAGTTCGCGACGATCCGGCCCGAGTGGACGGTCTCCGAGGCTCTGGAGCACTTGAAGAGGGTGGACCCCGAAGTCGAGACGATCCAGAGCCTTTACGCGGTGGACGCGGACGGTCACCTCGCCGGGGCGGTCTCCTTGCGCAAGCTCTTCCCCGCCTCGCCGGAGAAGAAGATCGCGGAACTGATGAACAGGAACGTCCAGAGCGTGCGGCCCGAAACGCCCCAGGAGGAAGTCGCGCGCCTCGTCTCCAAGTACGACATCCACTCGATCCCCGTGGTGGACGAACGGAACCGCCCGCTCGGGATCGTCACCGTGGACGACGTCATCGACATCCTTATCGAGGAGCAGACGGAGGACATGCTGCACCTGGCGGGCATGCCAGCCAAGGAGGAGGTCACCGAGGGCTACTTCGCCACGAAGCCCTGGAGAAACGTGCGGGCGCGGTTCAACTGGCTGCTCCTTCTCTTCGTCACCGAGACCCTGACCGGGACCGTGCTGCGGCACTTCGAGTCGGAGCTTGCCAAGGTCGTGGCTCTCTCCTTCTTCATTCCGTTGCTCATCGGCACCGGGGGCAACTCTGGCTCCCAGACGGTCACGACCATCGTGCGCGGGCTCGCGGTCGGCGAGATCAAGCTGCGCGACTTCTGGCGGGTCCTGCTGCGGGAGTCGGGAAGCGGACTGACCCTGGGGATCCTGCTCGGCGTCGTCGGATTCGGCCGGGCGCTTCTCTGGGGCTCGACGATGCCGCTCGCCATCACTGTCGGCGTCTCGATCCTCGCCATCTGCACGTGGGCCAACGCCGTCGGCGCCACCATTCCCATGATCGCCACGGCTGGGAAGATCGACCCGACGATCATGTCCGCTCCCCTGATCGCCACGCTCGTGGACGCCACGGGCCTGTTCATCTACTTCATGATCGCGCGTTCCATCCTGGGACTGTGAGCCGGTATGCGGTATGCGGTGTGCGGTGTGCGGGACGCGGTCGAGGCTCCCCGCGCACCGCGAACCGGCCCCTCGATGAAGGGAGTGTTGATAGGATCGTCCACTTCAAGGAGGAGACTCCATG
Organism: Acidobacteriota bacterium; assembly: GCA_046726795.1. Taxonomy (GTDB): domain Bacteria; phylum Acidobacteriota; class Thermoanaerobaculia; order UBA5066; family Gp7-AA6; genus JAWOLE01. The sequence goes on along the minus strand of JBKPBH010000148.1, from coordinate 6,580 downwards.
AGCACGACCGCTAAACCGAGGGACTGGACGAGCGCCGAGCTCGACCACCCGGTCATCCAATACCGGGCCGAGAACGGAATTGCCGTCATCGAGATGGACGATCCGCCGGCCAACACCTACACCTACGCGATGATGCGGCAGCTGGACGACGCGATCCTGAAGGCCCGATTCGACGATGACGTGCACGTGATCGTCCTGCGCGGCAAGGGAGACCGCTTCTTCTCCGCCGGCGCGAACATCGGGATGCTGAACGCCGTGACTCCCGGCTTCAAGTATTTTTTCTGCCTGCACGCCAACGAAACCCTCCTGCGGCTCGAGCACACACCCAAGCTCGTGCTGGCGGCCTTGAACGGCCATACCGTCGGCGGTGGGCTCGAGATCGCGATGGCTTGCGACCTGCGTCTCGCCCGCAAGGACTCGGGAAAGATCGGCCTGCCGGAGGTGACGCTCGGGGTGCTCCCGGGCACGGGCGGCACGACGCGCCTGGGCAAGCTGATCGGCAAGTCGAAGGCCATCGAGCTGATGATCACCGGCAACACCTTCTCCTTCGAGGAGGCCCTGGAGATGGGCCTCGTCAACCAGGTCATCGAGGCCACGGCCGAGGAATGGTGGGAGCAGGTAATGGACTATGCTCGGCAGTTCGTGCCGCCGAACAAGGCTGCAAAGGCTGTAGGCCGGATCAAGCGCGCTGTCCAGACCGGCTGGGACCTTCCGGTCGAGTCCGCCCTCGCCGTCGAGCGGGAACTCCAGCAGCTCCTCTTCCAGAGCGAGGACGCCAAGGAGGGCATCGCCGCCAACCAGGAGAAGCGGGTGCCGAAGTTCAAAGGCAGATGATCGGAAGGCGGGAGGCGGAGGGCGGGAGACGAAAAGCCGACGACTTCCGACCGGTGACCCCTGCCGCCTGCCGCCTGCCGCCTGCCGGCGGCAGACCACATGAGCGCTGAAACATCCTCGCTTTCCGTGCAGACCGACCTGTTCATCAACGGGGAATTCGTCCCTTCCGCCTCGGGCAAGCGCTTCGCGACGACCAATCCGGCGACGGGAGAAACGCTCGCGGAAGTGGCCGAAGCCGGCGGGGAGGACCTCGACCGCGCGGTCGCCGCTGCGCGCGCGGCCTTCGAGTCGGGGCCCTGGGCGGCCATGAAACCCCGCCAGCGCGGCCGGATTCTGATCAAGGCCGCGGAGCTGCTCTCCTCGCGCGCGGAGGAATTCGGACGAGTCGAGACGCTCGACAACGGGAAGCCGATCTTCGAGGCCGCGAAGATCGACATGCCCGCCGCGGCCGAGTGCCTCGCTTACTTCGGCGAATCAGCGGACAAGCTCTATGGCGACACGCACCCCGGCCGCCCCGACGCAATGCTCCTGACGCTGCGCGAGCCGGTCGGCGTCGTCGGCGCGATCACTCCCTGGAACTTCCCCTTGCTGCAGGCCATGTGGAAGATCGCCCCGGCTCTGGCGCTCGGGAATACCGTCGTCCTGAAGCCCGCTTCCGCGACGCCGCTCACCTCGCTCCTCTTCGCCAGCCTGATGGCGGAGGCGGGGCTTCCCGCTGGCGCCTTCAACGTCGTGCCAGGCCCGGGCGCCGCCGTCGGCGCCGCGATGGCCGAGCACACGGGCATCGACAAGATCTCCTTCACCGGCGAGACGGCGACGGGCAAGACGATCCTTCGGGCCGCCGCGGGCAGCGTCAAGCGCGTCTCGATGGAGCTCGGCGGCAAGTCTCCCAACGTCGTCTTTGCCGACGCGGACCTGGACGCCGCGGCCCGAGGAGCGATCAACGCGATCTTCTACGGGAAGGGAGAGCTGTGCTCGGCCGGGTCCCGGCTCCTGGTCGAGGAGTCGGCGCATGACGAGCTCCTCGGCAGGGTCGTCGAGCGCGCGAAGAAGCTCGTGCCGGCTGATCCCCTGAATCCGAAGACGCGGCTGGGCTCGCTCGTCTCGGAGGGGCAGCGCCGCAACGTCGAACGTTACGTGGAAAGCGGCAAGAGGGAGGGCGCGAAGCTCCTGGCCGGAGGAAACCGCGCCTCGGTCGACGGGAAGGGCGCCTTCTTCGAGGCCACGGTCTTCGACGCCGTCACGCCGGACATGACGATCGCGCGCGAGGAGATCTTCGGCCCCGTGCTGGCCGCGCTGACCTTCAAGGACGAAGCCGACGCCTCCGCGATCGGCAACGCGACGATCTACGGCCTGGCCGCCGCCGTCTGGTCCCGCGACATCAAGAAGGCCTTGCGCATGGCGAAGGCGTTGAAGGCCGGCACCGTGTGGATCAACGCCTACAACCTGTACGACCCGGGCCTTCCGTTCGGCGGCTACAGGCAGTCCGGATTCGGCCGTGAGCGAGGCCACTATGCTCTCGAGGAATACACGCAGGTCAAGTCGATCTGGGTGGACCTGACGTGAGGCGGTAGGCGGCAGGCGGCAGGCGCCAGGCGAAGCGGACGTGAAGCACCTCTTCGTCGCCTTTCGAGCCGTTCTTTACGGGGCGGGCTTCGTTCTGTTTTGGGGATGGCTTGCCTCCGGCGCGCGTAAGTACGACGCGCGTCTGGGGATCGAGCTGACCTCTTCCTGGAGGGCCGTCGGGATAGTCCTGATGATTCCGGGTGCCCTGCTCGTGCTGGCGTGCGTCGCGAGCTTCGTCTTCCGCGGGCGGGGAACGCCCGCCCCCTTCGATCCGCCGGTGTTGTTCGTTCCGACGGGCCCCTATCGATACGTGCGCAATCCGATGTACATCGGAGCAGCTCTGTTCCTCGCCGGGTATGGTCTCTGGGAAGGTTCCGTGTCCATCGCGTTGCTTTCTCTCGTGCTCCTCTTCGCGGCTCATGCGTTCGTCCTGCTCGTCGAGGAGCCCGGGCTCGAGCGACGTTTCGGCGAGAGCTATCTCGCCTACAGGCGCGCGACCAACCGCTGGCTGCCGCGCTTTGGGCTCTCGTCGTAAACTGATCCGATGCGAATCGGATTGGCCCGGGGGGTCGCCGGCCTCCTGGCGGCCGGATGTCTCGCCGCGTCGGCGCTGGCGCGCTCCTCGCTCGATTCGGTGCTCGACGCGCTCGAGGGAGTCCGCACCTTCCGCAGCGCGGCGATCTCGCCCGACGGGGCGCGGGTCGCGTGGGTCGAGAGAGTGCGCAGCCGCGACGGATCCGACAGCCTCTCGTTCATCGACGTGGCTGGGGTCGCCCAGCCTTCGCCGCGCCGCATCAGCGCGGGCACGGATGCGCGCGCGCACAGGGAGCATGGCGTCGCGTGGTCCCCGGATGGAAGACAGCTCGCGTTCCTCTCCGACGCGGCGAAGGAACGGCAGGCGCAGATCTATGTCGCGCCGGCCGCGGGCGGCCCCGCCCGCCGCCTGACCGGCCTGGCCGGCCAGCTCGATCACTTGAAGTGGTCCCCAGACGGCCGGGCGATTGCGTTCCTCTTCATCGAGGGCTCTTCCCAGGAAGCGGGGGCGCTCGTCGCCTACAAGCCCGACTCTGGCGTCGTCGAAGAGAAGGTCGACGAGCGGCGGATCGCCGTCGTCGATGTCGCCTCGGGGCGCGTGCGGACTGTTTCTCCCGCCAATCTCTATGTCTACGACTACGACTGGTCCCCCGACGGAAAGCTCTTCGCCGCGGAGGCCGCGGAAGGCTCGGGCACCAACAACTACTGGATCGCCCAGCTCTACGTCATGCGCGCCGTCTCCGGACAGGCCCGGTCCGTCTGGAAGCCGCCGCTCCAGATCGCCTGCCCCCGCTTCTCTCCGGACGGCAAGACGATCGCCGTGATCCACGGAATCATGAGCGACGAAGGCTCGACGGGCGGCGACGTCTACACCGTCCCCGTCAACGGCGGCGAAGCGAAGAACTGGACTCCCGACTGGAAAGCCTCGGCGACCTCTCTCGCCTGGCGCGCCTCCGGCGAAATCCTGTTCACCGAGGTGGTGGACGGCGAGTCCGGCCTGGGAAGCCTCGAACCCGGCAGCGGGAAGATCACGACGCTCTGGAGCGGGCCCCGCGTGATCGGGAGTTTCAGCGTCGCCCGCAGGGGCTCGGCCTCCGCCGCGGTCCTCCATTCCTTCGACAAGCCGCCCGAGGTCTGGGCAGGCCCGATCGGCTCCTGGAAGCCGCTGACGAAGGAGAACTCCCGCCAGGCTCCCTTCTGGGGCGAGCCGCGGAGTCTCCATTGGGAAAGCGGCGGCGCGACCGTGCAGGGGTGGCTCCTCCCGCCCCGCAACGTCGAGCCGGGGCGACGCTATCCGCTGGTCGTCAGCGTCCACGGCGGACCCTCGTCGGCGAGCACCCCGGGTTGGCCCGCGCGCTGGAACGCGGTCCTCCCCTCCCAGGGGTATTTCCTCTTCCTGCCCAATCCGCGGGGCAGCTACGGCCACGGAGAGGCCTTCACGCGGGCCAATGTCAAGGACTTCGGACACGGTGACTTCGCGGACATCATGAAGGGTGTCGACGAGGTCGTGAAGTCGGCGCCCGTGGACCCGGACCGCCTGGGGATCACGGGCTGGAGCTACGGCGGATACATGACGATGTGGGCCGTGACGCAGACCAACCGCTTCAAGGCGGCCGTCGCCGGAGCGGGCATCGTCAACTGGCAGAGCTACTACGGCCAGAACCGGATCGATCGCTGGATGGTTCCCTTCTTCGGCGCCTCCGTGTACGACGATCCGGAGGTGTACGCGCGCTCCTCGCCGATCACGTACATCAAGAAGGTCAAGACTCCCACGCTCGTCCTGCACGGGGATCGCGACTCGGAGGTCCCCACGCCTCAGGGTTACGAGTTCTGGCACGCCTTGAAGACGCTCGGCGTTCCGACGGAGCTCGTCGTGTACGAGAACGAGGGGCACGCGATCCTGAAACGGGAGCACCAGCGCGACATCGAACGGAGGATCGTCGCCTGGTTCGACAGGTACCTGCAGTAGGGCCGGATGGCGTCCGAGACTTCTGCCCCCGTGGTGTTCGAAGCGTTCGTGCTCTGCGACGACATCCGCTTCGAGAACAACGGGAAGCTCCTCCTGATCGGCGTGTACTCGGACGTCGTGGAAGTCTTCAAGCTCCCGCTGCAGCTGCGGTCGCTCGGGCTGGCCGTCCGGGCCAAGGCGATGGCCACCGGGCGGATTGCGTTCAACGTGACGGCGACGGACCCGCAGGGCAACAACCTGCTCGAGGCCAGCGGAGAAATGAACTACCAGGGGGAGCCGGGAAGGACGATCTGGCTTCCGATCGTGATGGGGCCGGCCCTCCTGACGACCGAGGGCTTGTACCGGGTCCGCATCGCCCTGGGCGATGCCCCGCCCGTCCACGAGACGTTCGTCGTCAAGAAGACGGCGGCGCCCGAAGCCCCCGGCACGCCTCTGCCTCCCAACTGAATCTCTCTCATGTTCGACACGCGGATTCTCGCGGGCAAGTCCCTCCTCGTCACAGGAGGAGGCTCGGGCCTGGGACTCGCGATGGCCAAGGCGTTCGTCTCATACGGGGCGAGGGTCACGATCGCCGGAAGGAGTCCGGAGCGGCTGGAGGCCGCGATGCCGGAGATCGCCGCCGCGGCGCGAGAGGGCGGCGAGGCGGGCCCTTTCGCGGCCGACGTGCGGGACCCCGGCCAGGTCGAAGCACTCGTCGGGCACGCCGTCGCGCGGTTCGGCAAGGTGGACGGTCTCGTCAACAACGCCGCGGGAAACTTTCTCGTCTTCTCCGAGGACCTGACACCCAACGGATTCGACGCCGTCGTGCGCACGGTGCTCTACGGCTCGGTCCACTGCACGCTCGCCGTGGGGAGGCACCTGCTTTCTCGCCAGGCTCCCGGCGCGATCGTCTCGATCGTGACCAGTTACGCCTGGACCGGAACAGCCTTCGCGCTCCCCTCCGCGTGCGCCAAGGCGGGAGTCCTCGCCATGACCCGGTCGCTCGCCGTCGAATGGGGCCGCGCCGGGATCCGTTTGAACGCGATCGCGCCGGGACCGATTCCGACCGAAGGGGCCTTCTCGCGGTTGATGGCCGGCCCCGGGGCCGACTCCAATGCGATCCAGAAGATTCCGCTGGGGCGGTTCGGGCGGAAGGAGGAGATCGCCAACCTAGCGACCTTCCTCCTGTCGGACCTCTGCCCCTACCAGACCGGCGACTGCGTCACGATGGACGGCGGCGAATGGCTCGCCGGAGCCGGGGAGTTCTCCGACTACCGCAAGCTCCCCCGCGAGGAGCTCAGGGGCGCGTTCAACGCCCTGCGCCCAAAGAAGAAGTCGTAGGCGGGTATTGTCGTTGATATGTCAGTTCTGACATAATACGAGGCATGAAGAAGGGCAGACCGAAATGGGAGGCTATGGTGGAGGAGATGAAGGCGGCCCTGGGGCGCGCCCTTCGGCGGCGTCGAAAGAGCAGAGGGCTCTCCCAGGGGGATCTGGCGAGGATCCTGGGGTCGAGCCAGTCGCGGGTTTCCAAGCTCGAGGCCGATGAGCCGGGGGTCAGCCTGGAGCTCCTGGTCAGGGCCCTCGCCGCGACCGGGGCGACCCGGCGCGAGATCGGGCGAATCATGGGAAGCCCTTAGTCCGAAGTCCGTAGGCTGTCCTAATTCTGAATCCAGGAGGTTTCGCGCGGCGTAGGAG
>JBKPBH010000147.1:0-12048 GCA_046726795.1 Acidobacteriota bacterium | reverse complement strand
GACTTACAGCGCAATGGTGGCCTGGCCGTGTGCCCACAGGCCAGCGCTCGCACGGAGATTGCTCTTGACCGAGGCGGGATGTTGACGTTCTCCGCCCGCGGCGTCCTCCTGGCGGGCCTTCTGGCCGCCGCGGTCTCGACGGTCTTGCTCGCGCCGGCACGGCGGGAAGCCAGCGGCAAGCCGGCGGCCGACGGCCAATCAGGCCGGATGTCGGGTTCGGGAGGCGCCGCCGTCCAGGCCCAGATGAGAAACGTGGACTACCACGTGATCCCGGCCGCGGTCTTGAACATCCGCCGTCTGAGGGGTGAGCTTCACAGCAAGGTGCCCGGGAAGCCGCCCGTCTTCGACGACAAGGACTCGTTCTTCATGACGATCCATTCGGCCGAGATTGGGATGACCGACCAGAGCATGGCGGGCCTCTTCAACGAGCACGTCTTCGCCTACCCCGGCTCGCCGCTCGAGAAGATCGAGGTCCACATCGAGCCGGACGGCGTGACCCAGAAGGGCGTTCTCCGGAAGGCCTTGAAGATCCCCTTCTCGATCGTCGGCACAGTCGCGCTGACTCCCCAAGGGGAGATTCGCATCCATCCGACAAAGGTCCACGTCGCCGGCATCAGCGTCCGCCGACTCATGGAGATCTTCGGACTCGAGCTCGACAAATTGATGAAGCTCCGGCAGGACCGCGGCGTCCGAATCGTCGGAAACGACTTTCTGATCTCCGCCGATCGCGTGCTCCCGCCGCCGGAGATCCGGGGAAAGGTGACCGGCGTGCGCCTCGAGCACGGACGGATTGTCCTGGTCTTCGGCTCCCCCGGAGAGAGGCCGAAAGCTCCCCTGACGCCCCCCGATCGTTCTTCTCCCAACTACATGTACTACGAGGGCGGCGTCCTCGCGTTCGGGAAGCTCACGATGAGAGACACGGAGCTCGAGATCGTGGACGCGGACCCGCGCGATCCCTTCGATTTCTTCCTCGACCACTACAACGAGCAGCTCTCGGCGGGCTACGACGAGAACCTGCCCGACCACGGCCTCCTCGTCCACATGCCGGACTACAACAAGATCGGAACGCCGGAAGCCGACCGGGACAAGCCGCGCTTCGCCAGCATCATCCCGCGGCCGCGGTCCTGAGAGGCGCTGTCAGAGGCGATTCCTCGCGTCGTGGCGGCGCCTCCGCGAGGTCGATGCTAGTCTCGCATCCACGTCATGGCCGGGCCCTCCACCTCACGATCCGGCGAAAGCCTGCTGCGAGCCCTGGGCCAACGCCGGCGGCATCTACACCTTCATTGTCCGCGCCTTCGGCCCGCTGTGGGGGTTCCTCTGCCGCTGGATGCTCTTCACGGTGGGGACTTCCGGCTCCATCGCGACGCCGGCCATCCCCGCTCAGGGTTGAGCAGGTCTTCCAATCCGGCTCCTAACCTTGTAGCCTGAGGGTGGCCCCGGGAGCCTTCGCTCCTCGCTGCATCGGCGGCGGATGACACTCGGGCCGCTCGGGAGGGAGAGAATGAGGATCATGGACTGGTCTCGATTCGGACTGATGGCGGGTCTCGTGTTCGGCGCGGCGGCGACGAGGCTTCTGCCCCATCCGCCGAACTTCACGGCGGTGGGCGCGATCGCGCTCTTCGCCGGCGCGCATTTCTCACGCAAGATCTGGGCTTTTGCCGTTCCGCTGGCGGCGATGCTCGTCAGCGACGCCGTCCTGGGCTTCTCCTCCAGCCTGCCAGTGGTCTACGCGACCTTCGCGATGATCGTCGGTCTGGGTCTGCTCCTGCGTGAGAGAAAGACGCGCGTCCTTCCGGTGGCCGGCGCCGCGGTCGTTGCGGCTACGCTCTTCTACCTGACGACGAACTTCGCCGTCTGGGCGATGAGCGGGATGTATCCGAAGACGCCCGCGGGCCTTGTCGCCTGTTACGTCGCCGCGATCCCCTTCTTCGGTCCGACTCTGGCGGGCGATCTCTCTTACACCGCCGTGCTCTTTGCCGGTTTCGCCTGGGCGGAGCACCGTTTCTTCGTCTTCCGTCCGGCCCCGGCCGCCTGACCGGGCGCGAAAGCCGGCCTCCATGCGGATCGTCTCGCTGCTCCCGAGCGCGACGGAGATCGTTTGTCTGCTCGGCCTCGAAGAGAATCTAGTCGGGGTCAGTCACGAATGCGACTTCCCGCCGCGCGTGTCGAAGCTGCCGCGGGTCGTCCGGTCCGACTTTGATCCCGCCGCCCTCTCCCAGGCTGAGATCGACGAGAAGGTCCGGGCCGCGATGAAGGCCGGCCGGGCCGTCTGCGAGGTCGACGAAGCCCTCCTCGCCTCGCTCTCCCCGGATCTGGTTCTCACCCAGGAGCTCTGCGACGTCTGCGCGGTTCCACTCGCCTCGGCCACCGCCGCCGCGGAGAAAGTCGCTCGCCCGCCGCGCGTCTTCTCCCTTCACGCCCACGCGCTCGACGACGTGCTGCGCGACATCGGGCGCGTGGGAGAAGCGACCAGCACTTCGGAGACGGCCGCGCGCGTCGTCGCGGAGCTCACCGCGCGCCTCGACCGCGTGGACCAGGCACTGGCCGGAATCTCCCGGCGGCCTCGCGTGGCCGCGCTCGAGTGGCTCGACCCGCTCATGGCGTCGGGTCACTGGGTGGCGGAGATGATCCGGCGGGCCGGGGGCGAGGACTTCCTCGGACGCGACCGCGGGCCCTCGGTCTGCGTCCCATGGGCGGACCTTCTTCGCTACGCTCCCGAAACGGTCCTCCTCATGCCCTGCGGCTTCGACGTCGAGCGAAGCGCGCGGGACGTGTCTCTTCTGGTCTCGCGGCCGGGCTGGGCCGCGCTCCCGGCCGTCGCGGCCGGACAGATCTACGCCGTCCACGGCGGCGCGTATTTCAACCGCCCGGGTCCTCGCCTCGTCGACGGCGTCGAGATCCTGGCCGAAATCCTCCACCCGGAGATCTTTCCGCGCCGCCGGCCGAAGGAGGATTACCGGCGCCTCGATGCGGTGGCGGCATGAAGGCGCTGGCCTGCTGGAGCGGCGGCAAGGACAGCGCGCTGGCCCTTCGCCTGGCCCGGGACCGCGCGGACCTGGAGATCGCAGGACTCCTGACAACTTTCTCCGAGGAATTCGACCGGGTCAGCATGCACGGCGTCCGGCGCGAGCTGCTCGAAGCCCAGGCGCGGTCTCTCGGGCTGCCCGTCTGGAAGGTCTTCCTGCCGACTCCGCCAAAGGACGCCGCGTGTGGTCTGCCGCCCCCGTCGGGTCAGGCCGGCTTCGTCTCCTTCGCCAGCAACGACGTCTACGAGGAGAAGATGCTCGAAGCCTTCGAGCGCGCCCGAGCCGACGGGATCGAGGCGATCGTCTTCGGCGACATCTTCCTGGAAGACCTGCGCGCCTATCGCGAGCGTTTGCTCGCCCGGGCCGGGCTCGTCGGAATCTATCCCCTCTGGGGCAGGCCGACCCGCGGGCTCATGGAAGATTTCCTAGAGAGCGGCTTCCGCGCCGTCGTCGTCTGCGTGGACCAGTCGAGGCTCGACGCGTCGTGGGCCGGCCGCCCGCTCGACCACCGTTTCCTGGCTGAGCTACCCCAGGATGTGGACCCCTGCGGCGAGAACGGCGAGTACCACACCTTCGTCTTCGACGGACCGGGCTTCTCCCATCCCGTGGCTCTGTCTCACGGAGAGATTGTTTCCCGCGATCCCTTCTGCTTTTGCGACCTCGAGGCCGCCTGCCGTGCCCCCGCTCCGGTCGCGGGGCGCGAAGTCTCCTGAGGTAATCGAAGGAGGAGGCGCGCGCCGCGGGAGCGCAGCGCGGAGCGGGCGAGGAGGCGGGCGGTCGAGGCCGCATCCGGCCGAGCCGTCCGCCGGTGGCGAAGCCGCGTCGCCTGTGCAGCGCGGAGCGACGTGCTAGTCGCAGTCCGGGCAGCCCAGGAAGGGAACGGGATTGGCGGGCTGGGGGTGGGCGTCTCCCTCGAGGCTCGCCCAGGCGCCCCCCTGCGCGTGCCAGAGGTAGCACTCCAGCCGGTAGGCCTCGTTGGCGTCGGCGGCGAGCATCCAGCCGAACAGGACGTTGGCCTCCGCGCCGCAAGCATGCTGCAGGAGCCGCTGGCGAAGGTCCACGTCATCTCGCCCGACGCGTTCCACGACGAGGCCGCCCGGGCCGACGCTCTTGAAGAAATAGACGCCGGCTCGCTGCGGCGGCACCGTGCGTGCGACGTTGGCCTCGGTCAGGCGAATGGCGGGTTGAACCCGGGGCGCGGGAGGAAGGCCGGAAAAGAGGGAAAGCTGCGCCGGATCGGGTTCGCGAGATGCGTACCGCGGCCTTCGCGCCGGCCTCATCGCAGATCAGCAGTTTAGCGCGAAACCGTCGATTTTGGATTCGAGATTCTTGGATTTTGGATTGGAGTCAAAAAATCTCCATCTCGTGATGATTCTCCGGAAAGCCGCAATCGCACCACGCGAGTGTCATGCCGGCCTCGCCGCCGATCTCGATGATCCGGCACTCGCATGTGAAGCAGAGATCACCGACGCAGAGGCCCGAGACTGTGTACCGCTCGCGAACCGGGAACTGATCGAATCGTGCCGAAGGGCTTGCAGCGTCTCTCATCTTCATCGGTTTCCCCATCAATCAGAATCCAAAATCTAAAACCAAAATCAATCTCATCCTTTGACGCATACGATCTGCTTGATCCCCGCCACCACTTCGACGAGGTCCGAGGACTTCTCAAGGACCTCGGAGATCGGCTTGTAGGCTCCCGGGATCTCGTCCAGGACGCCGGCGTCCTTCCGACACTCGACCCCTTCCGTCTGGCAGACCAAGTCCTCCTTCGTGAAACGGCGTTTGGCTTCGCCCCGCGACATCAGGCGCCCGGCGCCGTGCGGCGCGCTCTCGAAGGACTCGAGGTTGCCCAGTCCGCGCACAATGTAGGTGCCGGTCCCCATGGACCCGGGGATGATGCCCAGCTCCCCCTTCCCCGCGCGGATCGCCCCCTTGCGCGTAACCAGGACCTTCTCGCCGAAATGGACCTCGTCGGCGATGTAGTTGTGGTGGCAGTTGACCGACGTCGTCAGCCCGAGCCGCGAGACGTCGCCCTCGAAGCCCACGGCGAAGGCCAGCTGCCGAAGGATCCGTTCCATCATGATCTCGCGATTGGCCCGCGCGTACGCCTGACACCACTCGACGTCCTCGCGGTACTCGCGGAACTCCGGCGTGCCGGCCGTGAAGTAGGCGAGGTCCGGGTCGGGGAGACTCCGGGCCAGCTCACGGACGGCGCTCTTGGCCTTCCCGATGTGGATCTCGGCAACCGACTTGCCGAGGTTGCGGCTGCCGGAGTGGAGGAGCAGCCAGAGCAGTCCGTCGTCCTCCCCCCGGCAGACCTCGATGAAGTGATTTCCTCCGCCGAGCGTCCCGAGCTGGTGGACGGCCTTGCCCATCAGCGAGTCGTAGGCCGCGTGGGGCCTGTCCCTCCCCCGCATCCACTCGAGGGCCGCATCGAAGGGCTCGCGCTTCTGCTCGAAGCCGACGGGGATCTCCCGCTCGATGGAGTGGCGGAGCTTCTTCAAGCCTTCGCCGTCCAGGCGGTCGGCGGGGATCGAGGTCTTCCTCGCGATCATCCCGCAGCCGATATCCACGCCCACGGCCGCGGGGCAGACGGCGCCTTTCGTCGCAACGACGCTCCCGACCGTTGCGCCGATCCCCAGGTGAACGTCCGGCATCGCCGCCACGTGCTTGAAGACGAACGGCAAGGACGCCGTGTTCTTCAACTGCCGCATCGCCTCGGGCTCGATCCGGTCCGTCCAGACTTTGACGGGGACGCGGGCGTTTAGAACGGTTTGGACGGGCATGGGTGAGAGTTCAAAGATCTCAGGTCTACCACTTATCGCCTTCTGAGGACTATCTTCCTCTTCTCGACCGTTCCAAGAAAGGATGCATTCTTCGGGCCGAAAGACCATTCTCGTCGCCGGTCTCGCGATCCTCCTCTCCCCGGCGGTCTGGCGCGGAGAGGAAAAAGCCGGCGGCGGTGTGGCTGTCCGCCCGCCGCGCGAAGTCGAGTTCGAGGCGACCATCCACGCGAAGTCGTTCGATTCGGGTTGGATTATGCCCGGCTACCATGCGATCGTTTGGAAGGGGGGACATGCGGCACACGCCGCGCTCCTGGAGGCAGAGGTCTCGGATAGACAGGTTCTGAAAGCGCTCGAGTCTTTGAAGGCCAGGCCGGGCAATAACCTCCCGATGGAGGCCTGGGAGGAGCGAAAGAATCCCAGACACCCCGCGCCGGACACCGTCACCGCCGGACCGGCCGTCGAGGTGCTCCTGCGGCTGCCGGGCCGCGAGAGACTCGTCCCCCTCGCGTCGGTGCTCGAGGATCCGGGCGGGCGTGGCGTCGCGATGCGCTTCGGCGGCAACGAGGTCAACATCCCGAAATGGAAGTCCGGCTGCATCGTCTGCCTCTATTCCTGTCCCGGCAGCAAGGTGGGTAACGCGAAGTACACCGTCCGGGACTACGAGAAGGGCGTCACGCGATTCCGGGTCCGCACGGGCCTTTTGCCGCCCGACGGAACGGCCGTCGGCGTCGTCCTTCGTCTGGCGGGCTGAGCTTTAGCCCCTCCTGCGCCTGGCGCTTGCCACTCAGTCGCCAGACGGGCTTGCTTCGAATGGAGACGGGAAATATCCTGAGAATCCGAGCGGTTTTATGGCCGAAATCCGGAGAAAGGCGAGGAGAGTCCATGGCCAAGGCGAGTTTCGCGGCGGGATGCTTCTGGGGAGTCGAAGCGGCGTTTCGCCAGATCGAGGGAGTCCTCTCGACGGCGGTCGGGTACGAGGGAGGAAACACCGAGAGCCCGACCTATGAAGACGTCTGCTCGGGCCGGACCGGCCACGCCGAGACCGTGGAAGTCGAGTACGACCCGTCGCGTGTCTCCTACGACCGGCTCCTCGACGTCTTCTTCGAGAACCACGATCCGACCCAGTGGAACCGTCAGGGCCCCGATGTCGGCGAGCAGTATCGGTCTGTCGTCTTCTTTCACACTCCGGAGCAAGGGGCGGCCGCGCGGGCCTCGAAGGAGAAGCTGGAAACGAGCGGAAAGTTCAAACGCCCGATCGTGACGCAGATCCAGCCCGCCTCCAAGTTCCACCGGGCCGAGGAGTACCACCAGCAGTACCTGGAAAAGCGCGGTCTGGCGCACTGCCGGATCTGACTCCTCCGACGCGGCTCCGGCGTGCTAACCTGAAAACCCCCCTCCGGGAGACAACCATGAAAAGCAATGTGTTCCTCAGCGCTCTGCTGCTGGCGTCGTTCGCCGCCTCCCCCGCCGCCGCAGCGCCGAAGCGCGTGAAGCCTCTGGCGAAGCCGCCGGCCTCGAAGGACGCGACGTCGGCCGCGCCCTGCCCCGCCGACGACAGCGTCGCCGGGTTCGGCCTGCGCGCCTTCATCGATCCGCAGACCGGCCAGCTTCGCGAGCCGACGCCGGAAGAGGCGCGGGCGCTGGCGCAGGCGGCCCGCGAGAAGTTCGCTCGCGAGGTCGAGAGCCTGGAAGCCATCGTCCACCCCGACGGCATGATCTCGCTCGACCTGAAGGGCCTCTTCATGCAGGACCTGGTCGTCGTCAAGAAGCCGGACGGCTCCCTCGCGATGCGGTGTGTTCCCGAATCCGAAAGCAACACAGCCGCGCTCGCCCCGCCCCCTCCCCGGCCGGCGGCGCCCCTGGAGGATCGGTGAAGAGCAGACGCCTGGGAGCTCTGCCGGTGTCTCTGGCCGTGCTTCTCCTGGCGGCCGTCGCCTCGCCCCTCAGGGCGGGCGGCTCGAGGATCACCATCATCAACGCCAACGCCGCCGGCGTCGGTTTCAACGACTCGACTCCGGCAACACCGGTCGGCGGCAACTCCGGCAGTACCGTCGGCCAGCAGCGGCTGATCGCGTTCCAGACCGCCGCGGACATCTGGTCGCTCCTTCTGGACAGCAGCGTGGAAATTCGCATTCAGGCATCTTTCGTCCCACTCACTTGTGACGCCACGTCGGCGACCCTCGGATCTTCGGGGCCGATCCAGGTCCTTTCGGATTTCGCCGGGACCCGCGTCGTACCAAACACCTGGTACGTGACCGCGCTCGCCAACAAGATGGCGGGCAAGGACCTGCTCCCGGGAGACCCGAATACGAACGCTGACGACATCCGCTCCAGGTTCAACTCGAACCTGGGTGCTTCCAATTGCCTGTCCGGAACCGGCTGGTACTACGGCCTCGACAACAACCACGGCAGCAACATCGATCTCGTGACCGTGCTCCTGCACGAGTTCGGGCATGGACTGGGATTCCTGACACTCGTGGATCTGACGAGCGGCAATGAGTCCATGGGCCGCCCGGACGCCTTCGAACGCAACATCCTGGATACGTCCACCGGGAAGCTCTGGTCCGAGATGAGTGGCGGCGAGCGCGCCGCCTCGGTCCTCAACGCCCGCCGCGTCGTCTGGAACGGAGCGGCGGTGCGAGCGGCCGTCCCCTCGACCCTTTCCCCGGGAACACCGTTGATGGCCGTCGCCTCCCCGGCCGCGATCGCGGGGACGTATCCCGTCGGGACCGCTTCGTTCGGAGCGGCGCTCGTCCCAGGAGGCCTGACCGGCCAGGTCGTCGCGGCGACGGATCCCTCGGACTCCTCCGGGGCCTCGACGACGGACGCGTGCTCGCCGCTGACGAATGCTTCGGACATCGCCGGCAAGATCGCCCTCGTGGATCGCGGAACCTGCACCTTCGTCGTCAAAGCGAGGAACTGCCAGGCCGCAGGGGCCATCGCGGTCCTCGTGGCGGACAACACCTCCGACAGCCCTCCGACCGGGCTTGGCGGCACCGATAGCAGCATCACGATCCCGGTCGTCCGGATCACGCAGGCGGACGGAGCCACGCTCCGGTCCAACCTCTCTTCCGGAGTCAGCGCGACACTGCGCGCCGACCCGTCCGTCCTGGCCGGCGCCGACTCGTCCGGACGGGCCCTGCTCTTCGCCACCAACCCCATCCAGCCTGGCTCTTCCATCTCGCACTGGGACACGATCGCCTTCCCCAACCTGTTGATGGAGCCGAACATCAGCCCGGACCTGCCCCACGCCGTGGACCTGACCCTGCCGCTCCTGCGCGACATCGGCTGGTTCGTGGACCTCGACAACGACGGAGTGCCCGACGGCCAGGACAATTGCGTCAACGTGCCGAATCCCGATCAGGCCGACGCCAACCACAACGGCGTCGGAGACGCCTGCGAGCGGTCGATCGCCAGGGCCCCGCACCACGGCGCGCCCCGACTCTCGAAGACGAGGTCTTAGCTCCGCTCTTCGACCTTACTTGAGGTTGTCGCGCAGGAAGGAGATGGTCCGGGGCCAGGCCTGCCGCGCGGCCTTCGCGTTGGCGCCGTCCCGGTCCGCCTGGGCTCGCAGGAACCCGTGCCCCGCGCCCTCGTAGGTGTGGGGCTCATAGATCTTCCCGAGCTTCTTTATCTCGGCTTCGGCCGGCGCGATCGTCGCGTCCACGCGCGCGTCGTCCCCTCCATAGAGCCCCAGCACCGGCGCCCGGATCTTCGCGAGCGCCGGCGCATCGGGCGAGGTTCCGTAATAAACGACGGCGGCGTTCAATCCCGGCTGCGCCGTCGCGTAGGCGAAGCTCTGTCCTCCTCCCCAGCAGAATCCGATTGTGGCGCTCTTGCCATTGGCCGCGGGGAGCTTGATCGCCCAATCCCGGACGGCGTTCAATCGCAAGGTCACTTCTTCCGGAGTCAGGCCGCGGATTAACTTGACCACGTCATCACGGCTTCCGGCCGAGTCGGTGCCGCCGCCTCCGGGCCCGTGACCGGAGATCAGGTCCGGCGCGACCGCGATGAACCCCTCCCGGGCGAGCTGGTCGGCGACGCCCCGGACCCAGTCGGAGAGGCCGAAGATCTCGTGAATCACGATCACGACTCCCGCCTTGTCCTTGCGCTCGGGATAGACGATCCAGGTCTTGACGGGTCCGCCCGAAGGGGCCTTCACGTCGACGAGCTCGCCGTGGCGGGGAGACCTCTCCAGCGCCGCCTTCGCTTCCTGCTCGGAGGGAGGAAGACTGTCGTCCCGCGCCGGGGCCGGCGGACTGACGGCGGAAGCCGCGTGGCCCGCGTGGGGATCGACCTGGGCGATCGAAAGGTTCGAGAAAAGGGTCACCAGAGCGACGGTGAACGGCGAAAGACGCATCGGAGCCCCCTCGACCGGAATTATCATCCCGGTTGCCGGCTCTCGAACCTTCTGGCATGACCGAAACGACCCTCTCGCACTACCGGATCCTCGGCAAGCTTGGCCAGGGAGGAATGGGTGTCGTCTATCGCGCGCTCGACACGCGCTTGGATCGCACGGTCGCGCTGAAGTTGCTTCCGACCGAAGCCGTCGGCGATCCCGAGCGCAAGTGGCGGTTCGTCCGGGAGGCTAAGGCGGCGTCCGCCCTGAACCACCCGAATATCGTCACGATCTACGACATCGATCGCGCCCCGTTCGGCGAAGGCGAGCCCGTGGACTTCATCGCCATGGAATGCGTCGAGGGAGCGACGCTCGACCACAGGCTCGCGCAGCGCCGGCTTCCCGTCGACGAAGCGCTGTTGTATGCGACGCAGATCGCCGCCGCCCTCGCCGCCGCCCACGCGGCCGGAATCATTCACCGGGACGTCAAGCCCGGCAACGTGATGATCACTCCGTCGGGCCATGTCAAGATGCTCGACTTCGGCCTGGCGAAGCTTCTCGAGACCCGCGCGCCGGGAGCGGAAGCGTCCGCTTCGATGGACTCCCTCGCCGCCACGATCACGGGAGCCACGGCCGCTCCCGGCACCCGTCAGGGAGCCGTCCTCGGGACGCTCGCCTACATGTCCCCTGAGCAGGCGCAGGGAAGGGCCGTGGATGCCCGCTCGGACGTCTTCTCTCTGGGAACAATCCTCTACGAAATGCTCACCGGCACGCGGCCTTTCCAGGGGGACTCGAACCTGATGACGCTGGCTGCGATCCTGCGCGACCCCGGTCCTCCGTTGAAGAGCGTGCGTCCCGACGTGCCGGCCGACGTCGAGCGTGTCGTCGCACGCTCGCTCGAGAAAAAGCCGGAAGACCGATATCCCTCGGCGGTGGAGCTCCGCGATGACCTCCTCGCCTGCCAGACGCACGCCGTCGGGACCGCTCCCGCGTCCGCTGTCCGACTGCGGCGCCCGCTCCTCGCGGGTATCGTTCTTCTTTTCGCCGCTGTCCTGGGCGCGCTCGGCTGGTACCTCGTCCGCGAGTCGCGCATTCGCCGCGCGCGTGAGGCCTTGCAAGAAATCCCGCGTTTGATCGAAGCGGGCAAGGTCGTCGCGGCCATCCGGCTAGCGCGGGAGGCGGAGCGCTACTTGCCCGAGGAAGTGAAGTCGCTGCGTCGGCCCTGGATTCCGGTTGCCGTGACGACCGAGCCCGGAGGCGCCGAAGTGTTCTTCAAGGACTACCTCGGCGTCGGGTCTGACTGGCAGCCCTTCGGCCGGTCTCCGGTGGCGCCGACGAAGCTTCCGCTCGGATACTACCGGTGGCGGATTTCCAAGGACGGGTTCCAGGCGATCGAGAGCGTTTCCCGCAACCAGGCTCTGGCCTTCCGCCTCGATCCGCCGGCGGCGATCCCGCCCGGCATGGTTCGGGTTGCAGGGGGAAGATTCCAGTACCGCAGCGCGGACCCCGTCGTTCTGACCGACTACTGGCTCGACAAGTACGAGGTCACGAACAAGCAGTTCAAGGAGTTCGTGGACCGCGGCGGTTACCAGAAGAAGGAGTTCTGGAAGCAGCCGTTCGTCAAAGGCGGCAAGACGCTCTCCTGGGAAGAGGCCATGGCCGAGTTCAAGGACTCGACCGGCCGGCCCGGCCCCTCCACCTGGGAGCTCGGAACGTATCCCGAAGGCCGCGCCGACTATCCCGTCGGCGGTGTGAGCTGGTACGAAGCGGCGGCCTACGCCGAGTTCGCGGGCAAGAGCCTCCCCACGATCTTCCACTGGTACAAGGCGGCGGACATCGGCATCTTCTCCGACATCCTGAAGCTCTCCAACTTCGGTGGTCAGGGCCCCGCTCGCGT
>JBKPBH010000146.1:0-10699 GCA_046726795.1 Acidobacteriota bacterium | reverse complement strand
GGGTCGGTCCCGAAACCAAACGCGTATTCGTCGACGAAGATCTGCGCGAGGCACGCCCAGAGGTCCGACTGGCGGCCGTCCCGCTCAACCGCGCGCTCCAGCCGGCTCTTGAGCTCCGCGTAGGCCGAGGGCGTGATCTGCTCGCGGTAGGCGAAATACTGGAACTGCCACTCCACGGGCGTAAGATCGACGTCGTCCTTCTGCCGCATCGCGGACCTGATCGAATGCACGAGGACCCCGTAGCTGTCGGCCACGGTTGCGACGATCCGGGCGGCGATGTCGTCCTGTTCCGCAAAAATGCTCGACGCCTGGAGGTCCCGGTTGTACGTCTCGGCCCAGAGCCGCGCTCCCGTCCGGGTGTCGATGAGCTGCGCGCTCACGCGAACCGCGGAACCTCCCTTGCGGATGCTTCCTTCCAGCACGTAGCGCGCGCCGAGTTTGGCGCCCAGGGCTCGCTCGTCGCCAGATTCTCCCTTCAGGCGGGCTGCCGAGGCGCTCGCGACGACCGACAGATACCGAAACCGCGAAAGCCCGGTCGTGATCTCCTCGCCGAGGCCGTCGGCGAACGACTCCATCTCCGCGTCCCCGGAGCTCTTGAAAGGAAGCACCGCGACCCAGAGACCCTCGTCGGCCCGGAGCTGCCCCGAAGCGCCCCGTGTCAGGGTCGCGGCCGGAGCCGATGGCGCTGCCGGCCGCGCCGACGTTTCGGCCTGCAGTTCGCGCAACTCGTTGAAGACGTCGCGCGATGTCTGGTAGCGGTCGTGGGGGTCCTTGGCGAGGCAGCGGCGGAGGATTCTTCCCACGTGCGGCGGAAGCTCTGCGCGAAGCTCGGTGACCGGGGGAGGGAAGTCTCGCAGGATCGAAGAGATGATGTCGACGGAGCTCGTGCCCTTGAACGGCCGGTCGCCGGTCAACATCTCGTAGAGCACGACGCCCAGCGAGAAGACATCCGACCGCGCGTCCACCTTCCCGCCCCTCGCCTGTTCGGGGGACATGTAGGCGACGGTGCCGAAGACCGTCCCTTCCCCGGTCAGGTCGGCGCGGCTCGCCGTGGGCGTGCCGGTCGCGTTCGGATCGGAGTCCACGGCCACGAGCTTGGCGAGACCGAAGTCGAGGACTTTCAACCGCCCCTCGAGCGTGAGCATCACGTTGGCGGGCTTCAAGTCCCTGTGGACGATGCCGCGCTCGTGCGCCGCGGATAGAGCGTCGGCCAGTGGCACGGCGATTTCGAAGAACCGCGAGAGAGGCAAGCCGCCGGTCGAAATGGCCAGGTCCAGGGTTTGACCCTCGACGAGCTCCATCGCCAGCAGCCGCATGTCTCCCGCTTCCTCGACCGAGTAGACCGTGACGATGTTCGGGTGGTTGAGCGAGGCGAGAGCCCGCGCCTCGCGCTCGAACCGGGTCAGCCTTTCCGGATCGGCGGACACGGATTCGGGCAGGACCTTGATCGCAACTTCGCGCCCGAGTTTCGTATCCTTCGCCCGGTACACTTCTCCCATCCCGCCAGCACCCAGAGGCGAGACGATCTCGTAGGGTCCGAAACGGGTGCCAGCAGCGAGGCTCAAGAGTTCTCCTGTGGCCGGGATTCTATCCTTCCACCTCGACGGCAGCCGTGGCGGTCGGGCCGCTCCAGCTGATTCCGCCTCGGGTTTCATGCGGTGCGGCGGAAGCGCTGCACGGGGAACCTCATTTTGGGAAGTAGCCCGCGCGACGACGGCTAAGCTGCTGATTCTTCGATGAGTCGATAAACGAGCAGGATGGTCCACCAACACATCGCTTCCGCTTGCTCAGGACCCGGCTGCGCCGTCGGCGAGCGACTCGGCCGGTTGCGGCCTCGATCGCTCGCCTGGTCCCTCCCGATGCTCTCGCGACTAAGACAGGGCACCACGGGAGGGACTCGAACCGCCTTGTGGGCAGCGACCGCCGTCTGACGAAGGCCCCCCGTCTCCTGCGCGTGGATAGAATCCG
Source organism: Acidobacteriota bacterium (assembly GCA_046726795.1). Lineage (GTDB taxonomy): Bacteria > Acidobacteriota > Thermoanaerobaculia > UBA5066 > Gp7-AA6 > JAWOLE01. The sequence continues at coordinate 8,731 of JBKPBH010000146.1, read as the reverse complement.
CACAACCTGATGACCCTTTCGGTCGGCACTCGCCTCGGGCCCTACGAGATCCTCGCCCCAATCGGGGCGGGCGGGATGGGGGAGGTCTATCGGGCGCGGGACACGCGGCTGGGGCGCGAAGTGGCGATCAAGGTGCTGCCGGCGGCTCTTTCTTCCGACCCGGAGCGCCTGAAGCGCTTCGAGCGGGAAGCGCGTTCGGCCTCGTCGCTCAATCACGCCAACATCGTCACGATTTACGACATCGGATCCGCCGACGCGGTCTCCTACATCGCGATGGAGCTGGTGGAGGGAGAGCCGTTGCGCGCGCGGCTTCTGGAGAGAGCCCTCCCCGTTCGTCAGCTTCTTCAGATTGCGGTGCAGGTGGCCGACGGGCTGGCCAAGGCGCACGCCTCGGGGATCGTCCACCGGGACCTGAAACCAGACAACGTCATGGTGACGGAGGACGGCCTCGTTAAAATCCTGGACTTTGGCCTGGCGAAACTGACGCAGCCGGAGGGGATCGGCGAAACGGCCACGCGGGCGCCGACGGTCTCCGGGGCGACCGAGCCGGGCCTCGTTATGGGGACAGTCGGCTACATGTCGCCCGAGCAGGCTCTCAGCAAGCCCGTCGACTACCGGTCGGACCAGTTCTCCCTCGGCGCGATCCTCTATGAGATGGCGACGGGGCGGCGCGCTTTCCAACGCGGCTCGGCGCCGCAGACTCTGACGGCGATCATTCAAGACGAGCCCGAGCCAATTGCGGCGGTCAATCCCAAGGTTCCGGCGCCGGTGCGCTGGATCGTGGAGCGATGTCTGGCCAAGGAGTCCCGGAACCGCTACGCCTCGACCGAAGACCTCGCGCGCGAGCTCGCGACGATTCGCGACCACCTCTCCGAGGCTTCGGGCGCGGTCGAGACGCTCCCGGCAGAGGCGGTGCCCGCGCCGCGACGCCGGTGGCGGATCCCAACCGTAATCGGCGCCGGGCTTCTGGTGGCGATCGGCGTCACTGCGTGGCGGCTGCACCAATCCGACTACTTCTGGCGAAACCCGCTCATTGGCGCCCGCTTCGCGCGGCTCACGGACTGGGAAGGCTCGGAAGTGGACGCGGCCGTCTCGGCCGATGGCAAGTTCGTGACCTTTCTCTCCGATCGCGACGGCCCCTTCGACGTCTGGGTGACGCAGCTCGGCAGCGACGAGTTCCTGAATCTCTCGAGAGGGCGGTTTCCGGGGCTTTTGATCGACGAACTCCACAACGCGGGATTCGCCGGCGACGACGCGCATGCGTGGATCAGGATGGGTCCGGGTAGGGAAAGCGTCTGGCTCGTGCCCACCATGGGCGGGAGTCCGCGCCCCCTCCTCCCAGACGCCGCAGAGGTCGCTTGGTCGCCGGACCGAACGCGAACTGTCTACCACCCGGCCCGCCCCGGCGATCCGATCTTCGTTGCCGATCGGAACGGAGGCAATCCGAAGCAGATCTTCATCGAGAAGCCGGGCTTACACCATCACTACCTCGCCTGGTCTCCGGACGGCGGCTTCGTCTACTTCGTCGGCGGAGTGCCCAATCTCGACATGGACATCTGGCGGATTCCCGCGACCGGGGGCGCCGCCGAACGCCTGACGAATCACCACTCGCGAGTGGCCTATCCCGCCTTTCTTCACGACGGTATGTTGGTCTACACGGCAACGCGGCCGGACGGTTCGGGCTCGGGACTCTATGCGATGGACGTGGACCGGCGAATTCCTCACGCCGTCAGCTTCGGTCTCGAGGAATACGTCTCGGTCGCATCGAGCGCCGACGGCCGCCGCCTCGTCGCCACCGTCGCGAATCCGACCTCGCATCTCTGGAGCGCGCCAATTTCGGACCAAGTCGTCGACGAATCCGACGTGCGCCGCTTCGCTCTACCGGCGGTGCGCGCGGCGGCTCCGCGCTTCGGACCCGACTACCTTCTGTTTCTTTCTTCCAAAGGCGCCGCCGACAGTCTCTGGAAGTTCAAGGACGCCTCGAGTGTGGAGCTCTGGAAGAGCAGCGAGGGTGGCATCGCCGCCGGGCCGGCAATCTCGCCCGATGGTGCGCAGATCGCCTTCGTGGTCCGCCGCGGCAAGCGGGCGGGCCTCTTCGCGATGGCGGCGGATGGCACCAATCCGCGCGCCGTCGCCGAGTCGCTCGATATTCGCGATACGCCGTGCTGGTCTCCGGATGGGAAGTGGATCGCGGTCGTGGCATCCGAGGGGCAGGGCCATCCGTTGCTCAAGGTGCCCGTCGCCGGAGGAGCCCCCGTGCGGCTCGTCGACGGGATCAACTACAATCCGGTCTGGTCGCCGGACGGCCGTTTCATCGTGTACTCTCAGGCCCAGGAGGGTCCCAGGTACCTGCTCAAGGCCGTGACGCCGGATAAACAGCCGTTTCCGCTGCCGGACATCTCGGTCTGGCGCGCCGGGAATCGCTATCGCTTTCTGCCGAACGGCAAGGCACTCGTCGTCATGCAGGAACAGGGAGGCGGCATGAGGCAGCAGGACTTCTGGCTGCTCGACCTGGCGACCGGCCGCCTGCGCCGGTTGACGAACCTGAGACCCGGATTCGCGATGAAGAGCTTCGACGTGTCGCCCGACGGGAAGCAGATCCTCTTCGATCGCTTCCGCGAGAACGCCGACGTAGTATTCATCGACCTGCCGCCGCGGTGAGGCACACGCTACCCCTCGCGACCTCCCTGTGGTCCCCGGAAGCGGTGGCGGGCGAAAACGGCCCAGTAGAAGAAGAGGAGAAGTCCGAGGAAGAGCATCGTCCAGAGGACGAGCTCGTTGGGCGGTAGAGCGAAGACGACGGTGATGAAAAGAATCCAGCCGACCGCGACGGCGTTGACGACGCTCGCCTTGCGTCCGAGACTCCAGGGAGCGGTCTCCCGCGTGGCGAATTCGCCGCTCCGCCTGCGGCGGTTCCGCAGGTTGAGATAGATCGGGATGCCGTAGGCGAGATAGAGCGTGATCGTGCTCGCAGAGGTCAAAACGGTGAACGCCGCGGCGTAGAGAGAGACGAGCACGGCCAGGGCGCTCGTCACGAGAATCGCCACGACCGGGGCACCCGTACCCGGGTGGACGGTCGCGATCCACCGCGAGCCGGGCATGCCGCTGTCCCGGGCGAAGGCAAACCACATGCGGGCCATCGAGGAGATCGAAGAGGCGCCGCAGAGCCACATCGCCCCGCCGATGACGACCGCGATCAAGTGAGCGGCCGGCCGCGAGAGGTTGCCGTCGGCGATGGCGAGAACCGGATACGGATCGGCGGCGATGGCCGCGGTATCACCCCGCGGGATCGTCCATGTCAGCACCACGAGCAGAATGTAACCGACGACGGCCGAGACCGCGACCGACAGGAAGATGCCCCAGGCCGAGTTCAGGCGCGCCATTCTCGTTTCCTCGGCCATGTGCGCCGAAGCGTCGTAACCCGTGTAGGTCCACTGCGCCTGGAGCAGCGCCAGCACGAAGACGAGCCCGAACGGAGCCGCGCGGTAGAGGTCGGCGAGACCCGGCGCCAGGCCGAAGAGCGGCGAGGGCACCTTCGTTTCTCCGAAGACGAGCGCGGGGGCGTGCCGGCCGCCGGCCAGGTCCGCCGAGGAGGCGTCGAGCGGCGTGACCACATTCTGGAAGCGGAAGAGGAACACGAGGCTGTTGTGGTACTTGCCGAAGAGCGCGAGCAGGACCACGATGATGGCGACCCCGGCGATGTGCCAGTAGACGGAGAGGTCGTTCAAGCGCGCGGTCAGCCTCACGCCGAAGATGTTGATCGCGACCTGCGGGACCATGAGGAGCGCCATCACGAAGAGGTGGAACCCCCAGCTCGTGAGCGGGCCGAAGAGCGGCACGCGCGTCGCTGCCGGCACTCCGAGGATCCGCGCGGCGGCCCCGATCAGATAGATCGCGGCCGCGACGTTGATCCCGGCGGTGATTGTGACCTGGCCGATCATGTTCAGCCACGCGGTCGTCCAGGCCCAGCCGCGTCCGCCCAGGCGAAAGGCCCAGAAATAGAGACCTCCGGCCGTGGGGTATGCCGACGCCAGCTCGGCCATCGAGGCGGCGATCGCCAGCGTGAAGACGCTGACGAGGGGCCAGCCGACGGTGTTGACGACTGGCCCTGCGAGCTTCAGCCCGTATCCGTAGAGGAGAACGGCGCCGGTCAAGACCGAGATGATCGAGAAGCTGACCGCGAAATTGGAGAAGCCTCCCATCTCCCGGAGGAGCTGCTGCGCGTAACCCAGGCGCGCCAGGTCCTCCGCGTCCCGCCGGAGGATCTCCGCGGCCCTAGTCCTTAGTCCCGGGTCCTTAGGCAAAGCGGATGCTCACAGCATGAGAAGACACCGGTCAGTCAGCTCGACGAAGGACTAAGGACCAAGGACCAAGGACTTCATTCCGGCGTCGTGTAGGCCACGGAGATCCCGCCGTCCACGACGAAGGAAGCTCCGTTGACGTATGAGGATTCGTCGGAGGCGAGAAAGAGAGCGGCCCGTGCCACTTCGGCGGCGGTCGCCAGGCGTCCGACCGGGATGTGGACCATCCGCCGCGCGCGCCGAGCCGGATCGCTCAAGAGCTCAGCCATGAGCGGCGTGTCGACCGGGCCGGGGCATAGGGCGTTGACGCGAACTCCTTTTCGCGCAAACTCCACCGCCATCTCGCGCGTCATCGACAGGACTCCTCCCTTGCTCGCCGTGTAGGCGATCTGCGGCGTCGCCGCTCCCATGAGGGCCACGAAGGAGGCCGTGTTGATGACGCTGCCGCCACCCGCTCGAAGCAGCGCCGGGATGCCGTACTTGCATCCGAGGAAGACCCCCTTCAGGTTGACGCGCATCACGAGGTCCCAGACCTCCTCTTCGGTGTCGGTGACCGATCCGTCCGCGGAAGGAAAGATGCCGGCGTTGTTGAAGAGGATGTTGAAACGCCCGTAGGACTCTTCCGCCGCCTCGACCATCGCTCGCACATCTTCCGCGCGCGAGACGTCGGCGCGGACGAAGCGCGCCCGGCCCCCGGCGGCTTCGATCTTCTCCATCGTCTCGCGTCCGGCGGCTTCGGCCACGTCCACCACAACGACCGCGGCCCCCTCGTGAGCGAACAGGAGAGCGGCCTCCCGACCGATGCCACTGCCCGCGCCCGTGATCAAAGCGACCTTGCCCTTGAGTCTCATCTCTTCACCAGCCTCGGGATTCACAAATCACAAATTCTTCCTATCCCCTCTCGAAGAACCGGGCCTTCTCCCAGTCGGTCACCGCCTCGTCGTATTTCCTCTGCTCGGTCTGCAGGAAGTGGACGTAATGATCCACGAACTCCTCTCCCAGGGCTTCACGCGCGAAGGCGCTCGAGGCGAAGAGCTCCGTGGCGTCGCGCAGGTTCTGCGGGACTCGGGGTAGCGACACCGCGGCGTAGGCGTCGCCAGCGAAGGCCGGGGGCGGATCCAGGCGGCGAGAGATCCCGTCCAGGCCGGCGGCCAACGCGGCGGAGTACGCCAGGTACGGATTCGCGTCCGCGCCCGGAATCCGGCACTCGATCCGGAGAGAGTCTCCTTCGCCCACAACCCGGAAGCCCACCGTCCGGTTGTCGCGGCTCCAGGCGACGGCCGTCGGGGCAAACGAGGCGCTCTGGAAGCGCTTGTAGGAATTCACCGACGGCGCCGCGAGCGCGACGAGCTCAGCGGCCCGAGACATCCAGCCTCCGAGGAACCAACGGAACAGATCGCTCGCTTCGATCGGGCCCGCCGCCTTCGATCCTGCAAAGACGCTCTTCTCGCCCGCGGCGTCCCAGAGAGAGAGGTGCTGGTGCATGGAGCTCCCGGCGAGCTTCTCGTTCCACTTCGCCATGAACGTGACGGCCAGGTTCTGGCGATGGGCGATCTCCTTGGCGGCGTGCTTGGTCAGGACGTTGCGGTCGGCCTGTTCGAGAAGCTCGCTGAAACGGACGTTCAGCTCCTGCTGGCCGGGCCCCCACTCCCCTTTCGACCCCTCCATCGGCACCCCGCTCGCGTCGAGGCTCCGGACGATCGCTCCGACGAGCGGCTCTTCCTTCGTTCCCTGCAGGATGTTGTAGTCCTCGATGTAGGAGCCGAACGTCTCGAGCTCCTGATACCGCTTGCGCCTCGCCGACTCGTACGTCTCCCGGAACACGTACATCTCGAGCTCCGAACCGGCTCGCGGCACCAGACCCATCTCCCGGGCGCGTTCGATCTGGCGCGCGAGAACTCGGCGCGGCGCGATCTCGATCGGCTCGCCGTCCGAGTCAGCGAGGTCGCACAGTACGATCGCGGTCTTCTCGAGCCAGGCTGCTCGGCGAAGGGTCCTTCCATCGGGGACGCAGTGGAAGTCGCCGTATCCCGCCTCCCAGCTGGCAAACCGGTAGCCGGGAACCGGCTCCATCTCGATGTCGCAGGCGAGCAGATAGTCGCAGGCGTGAAAGCCGTCGGAAGCGACGCTCTCGAGGAAGAAGCGACCAACGAAGCGCTTGCCCATCAGGCGACCGTAGAGGTCGGGGAAGACGGCGAGCACCGTCTCGATTTCGCCCGTCTCCACTAACCGCGCGAGCTGCGGCTTCGTAAGCCTGCCCGAGTCGGCCTCTCCTTCTTCCGTCATGCCTCTCCGCCCGGCCACCCGCCGTGAACGGAGCCAGAGTCTAACTGCAGGCGTTCGCTTCTCGAACGGCGGCCGAGAGAGTTCAAGACCGGGGGCTGGTAACCGGTAACTCTATGGAAACTCGCCGCTCACATTCTATTTCGGCAACCTGCTAGTAGAAGTCCGAGCAGGACATGTAGTAGCCGCAGGCGGGGTCGGGGCAGAGGAGCTTGCACTTGCGCTCGAGAAGCTCCGCCCCGCAGGTCGGGCACACTCGCTCGGGGCGAGAGTCCTCGCGAGCTGGCATTCGCGATGCCGCGCCCTGCCGCTCGCTCTCTTCCGTCCGACCCGGCCTCACGTGCCGGTCCTGGGCGGCTCCGCAGGCGACGGGGACGGGGCCGGCGTCACGGGCGCGGGTGTCTCATTGGTCTTCAAGACCAGCCCGGCGGGAGTCCGAAGCGCTTCGACCGGCGTCGTGTCCGGGGTTGGAGGCGCAGCCTCGGTGGGCTGTGCGGCTTGGCCGTGCGCGCCGCGGTCTTTCGGTCTGGAGCCGCAGCCGGCCAGGCACGCCACGACGATCAGAAGAAGAGCCCCCGAAGACCTCATCCGCTCCCCCGTCCTTCATCCGGGCAGACAATTTTTGTCGTTTTGCTCCCCGTCATTATGCCCGAGTTTGGTGTCCGAGCGCGCGACCCTGGTGTCCAAGTCCTTGCGAAGCAAAGAGAAGAAGGCCAGCAACGAACTGGTATGACCTTTGATCTAGAAGGCACTCAACGAGGGCCGGCAAAGGGAGTTCCGGCAACACGGGGGAGGCTCGAGCTCCCCCTTTTTATTTTCCGGCCCGCGACGTCGAAACCGGCACGACGTCCTACTTCCGGGCAGCCCGCCGCCGAAGCCTCTCTACGCGGGTTTCTTCCCCATCGAAGTAGGGAAGGAGCGAAGGCGCCGTGCGGCGTTCCCCTTCCAGCAACAGAACCAGGGCATCCCCCGAATCTTTCTCCTCGAGGACGCGGAAAGCGGCGCGCGCGGCCGCGATCGCACGCCCGTCGGTGTAGGGGATTCGCGCCAAGAACTGGTCTCCACGGGTTTTGGCGCGACCGGCAACCTCCTCTTCGAGCTCTTCGATGCCGACCCCGGTCAGCGCCGACACGGAGAGACCACGGCCTCTCCAGCGCGCGCTGCCGGCAGCTTCGGACGAGCCGGCACCTTCCAGGACGTCCCGCTTGGTCCAGACCGGCAGGACGCGTTCCGGCGGGACGCCGAGCTCGTCCAAGACCTCGCTGGCGATGCGCCGCTCTTCTTCGGCCCGCGGCGAGGAGACGTCCACGACGTGCAGCACGAGGTCGGCCTCTCGGATCTCGGCGAGCGTCGAGCGGAAGGACGCCACGAGCGCGGGCGGGAGCTTTCGAACGAAGCCGACGGTGTCGATGAACACGACGTCGGAAAGCTTCCGAGAGGAGGCCCGCGCGACGCGTGCGTCCAGCGTCGCGAAGAGACGATCCGCGGTGTAGGCGGTCTCCTCCGTCAGCCGGTTGAAGAGAGTCGTCTTACCCGCATTGGTGTAGCCCGCAATCGCGACCTGGAAGAGGCCTCGGCGCCCCTTGCGACGCACCGCCCGCGACCTCTCGATCCTGGAGAGGTCTTCGCGCAGCCGGGCGATGCGCTTGCGGATCTTGCGCCGGTCCACCTCGAGCTTCTGCTCTCCGGGTCCCCGGCCGCCGATCCCGCCGCCGAGCCGGGAGAGATGGCCGTACCGGCCCGTCAGGCGCGGAAGTAGGTACTGGAGCTGCGCGAGCTCGACCTGGGTGCGCGCTTCGCGCGTCCGCGCGTGTGTGGCAAAAACGTCGAGGATGATCGCGGGCCGGTCGAGGACCCGGACCTCATCTCCCCAACGCTCCTCGAGGTTGCGGACCTGCCCGGGAGAAAGTTCGTCGTCGAAGACCACGAGACCGGCGCCGCGGGCGCGAGTCTCTCGTCCGATTTCTTCCGCCGATCCCTTCCCGACGTAGGTCGCGGGGTCGGGGGCGGACCGCTCCTTGACGAACCGGGCGACGACGTGAGCCCCAGCGGTCTCGACGAGCCCCGCCAGCTCGTCCAAGTGCTCTTCCACGGTCAGACGCGGGACCGTGCGCGAGGCCACGCCGACCAGAACGGCTTTCTCCCTT
>JBKPBH010000145.1:0-9483 GCA_046726795.1 Acidobacteriota bacterium | reverse complement strand
GACCATGCGCGAGCGCGGCGTGATCATCGCCTCAGGCCTCATGGCCGGAGGAGCCCTCGGTGGCGTCTTCGGCGCCGCCCTGCGCCTGTTCCCCTGGTCTCGCGAAGACTTGATCAAGACCCCCTTCTACGACAACGAGCCCGTCTCCCAGCTCGTCAGCGTGATCCTGTTTATTGGCCTGTGTTCTTATCTATGGCTGGGATCGATGAAGAAGGAGAAGGAATTGTGAATTGTGAGTTGTGAATTGTGAATGGAGCACAACCAGAATCCGCGTGAGCACTTCGCCGAAGGTATCCGGCGCAGAACGAAAGCGTTCGCGTTCGACATCCTGGAACTGTGCAGGCGATTGCCGAAGACCGAAGAGGCCAGGATCGTCGGACGGCAGCTCCTCCGGGCAGGCACATCGGTCGGTGCGAACTATCGGGCTGTCAGCCGAGCACGGTCAAATGCAGAGTTCATTTCGAAAATCAATGTCGTCATCGAAGAGGCTGACGAAACGCTTTTTTGGCTGGAGACTCTCTCTGAAAAGGACATCGCGAAAGGACCCACCACGGACGTGCTTCTTCGTGAAGGTAATGAGTTGCTCCGAATCCTCGTCGCCTCCCAAAGAACCGCGAGGAAGACGCACGGAAGATCTTCTTAGCCCCGATTCACAATTCACAATTCACAATTCAGAATTCTTGAGGGAGCATCCAACATGTCTGACGAAAACCTTGACCGCCTGACCGCCACCGCCATTCTCGGCATCGACACGCTCTGGGGCGGCGACGTGATGAATCCCTCGGGGACCGGCCGCTTCATCGCCGATTCCTGGTTTTCCGACGAGCCGCTTCCTCCGGCTTACACCCATCCGACCGCCGCGAAGGTCCGAGAGTCGGGCGGCGTCTCGGCCAAACAGCCCGATGTGGCCGCGATCGACGCCTACCTGGCGGCCGTGGACGTGAAGGGCGCGATCGATGCCATGACGACCGAAGGCAAGAGGCTCGGCGGGCTGCGCGGCGGCTACTTCGAAGGGCTCGGCACGTGCTTTTCCGCCATGTGGGACCTGGTCCAGGAGATCCTGGGGCGCGGCGCGCCGGTCTCCTACGAGCGCTGCGTCATCGGCTCGACGGGCAAACCTCCCGAGCCCTCGCATCCTGAAGCCAAGCGCGAACGCGTCCGGGAGCTCCTCGCGAGAGCAGGCTATCCCACGAAGACGGGCGACGAGCTCCTGACGGCCGTGGATTCCTGGCGCCGCGAGCGCATGGTTCCGGGCAAGTCGATCCCCATGCTCGCCGACGCCCTGATCGCCCAGTTCTCCGCCGGCGCCGCGAAACATCTGGCGTCGCATCTTCCGCGGGATCTGGAGGGCGTGCCGCTCGCCAACATGAAATTCCTCCCGATCAAGGACGCCTGGTTCTCCGGGTCGATGAACTACCTGGGGCGAGCGCGCCGGCGGGACGGCACTCCCGAGTACGAGGCCACATACGAGATCAACGCCTCGCTCCAGATCAGCGTCCCGGAGTTCGCGCAGCTCGTCTCCCACGAGGTCGTGCCCGGCCACGTCACGAGCTCCGCCGTCGTCCAGGCGCTTTATGTCCGTGGCCGCCTCGGCTTCGAGGCGACCGTCCTGACGATGAACTCCCGCGGCGCCGCCCTCTTCGAGGGGGTCGCCAACAACGCGATCCTGATCGCCTACGGCGTGACGGAAGTAGAAGACCTTCCCGGCGACGACCTCCAGCTCGGCGTGCTCCTGGCGCTCCTGCAGGACGATGCGAAGAACCAGTCCTCCTGGCTGACGTGGAAGGAAGGCGCGCCCCAGAAGGACGTCGCGGCCACGCTGCGCCGCGACTACCTCGTCTCCGATGAGCGCGCCGACAAGCTCTCGGGCGCCTGGGGCCGGCATCCGCTTCTCGGCCGCATGTACCTGCCCTGCTACCGCGCCGGCACCGAAACCGTCGCCGAGCTGCGCCGCCGCTATCCGCCTGAGAAGGTCCTCCCGGCGCTCTACGGCGTCAAAGGCCTGGTGGACGTCGTCACGATACGCCAGGCGCTCGCCGCCTGAGTGCCGTGCCATTTCCGGCCGCGCGGCATGCTTGTCCACCGGAGTCCCAGAGCGCGCTCAGTTTGTTTGGCCGACACGTAAGTTCGCGGGATTCCGGCGGCGCCACGCGGCGTAAGCGGGGAGGCCGAGGACGAGGAGGCCGAGGCCGATCAGGGATTCGACTGGGCGCTCCTTCAGGGTGTTGGCCATCAAGGCGAGCGAGGAGAGGATGAAGAGGGCCGGCACCCACGGATATCCCCACGTGCGGTAGGGGCGTGGGGTTGACGGATGTGTCCGGCGCAGGACGTAGAGCGCGGCACCTGTCGCGGCGTAGAAAAGAACTTCGACGAAGACGACGTAGGTGTAGAGCTGCTCGAAGCTTCCGGACAGGACGAGCACGCCCGCCCAGAGGCCCTGCGCGGTGAGGCTCGCGGTCGGGACGCGATGCCGCGGATCGATTCGCGCGAGCGACCGGAAGAAGAGGCCGTCCTCGGCCATCGGCTGGTAGATCCGCGAGCAGGTCAGGATGTTGGCGGAGAGACAACCGAAGATGGAGACGAGGATGGCAGCCGAAACGAGGCGTGCCGCTCCCGCTCCCAAAAGCGCCTGCGCCGCGGCTTCGCCGACCCGGGCCGTCTGCGACAGGACGGGTACCGGCAACGCACGCAGATAGACGAAGTTGATCAATGAGTAGATGCCGATGAGCGCGGCGGTTCCGTACACGAGGCCGCGGGGGATGTTGCGGCCCGGATCCCGCACCTCTCCGGCCGAGAGTGCGAAGCAGTACCAGCCGTCGTAAGCCCAGAGCACCGAGATCATCGCCACGCCGAACGGCGCGAGCACAGCCGGCGGCAGCGGGCCCGCGAGGTCCGGATGCACCGGCGCCGAGAGGAAGAGCCCCACGCCCGCGAGCGCCGCGAGCGATCCGATCTTCAAGATCGTCATGACGTTCTGGATCCAGGCGCCTTCCTTGACTCCGGCGAAGTTGACGGCGGTCAGGAACGCGATCGCGAGGACTCCAGCGACTCCTCCGCCTGTCAGGTTCCAGCGCCAGGTGCCGATCGGTACGGCGAGCAGAACGTGTCGCGTCGAAAAGAAGGGGACGAACCCGCCCAGGTACTCGCCGAAGCCCGCTGCGAGCGCCGCGATCCCGCCCGACATGATGACAAGAAACGATCCCCAGCCGAAGAGGAAGCCGGCCAGAGGCCCGTAGGCTTCCCTCAGGAAGTGGTACATCCCGCCGGCGCGCGGGAACATGGCTCCCATCTCGGCGTAACTCAGCGCCCCCGCGAGCGTCAACAATCCTCCGACGATCCAGACGGCCAGGATCAGACCCGGGTGGGGAAGGGCCCTCGCGATGTCGGCCGGCGTCAGGAAGATGGCCGTGCCGAGGACCGCCCCGATCGTGATGAGCGCGCCGTCCCACGCGCCGAGCGCGCGACGCAGCGAGGGAATTAAGGGTTCGGAATCGAGCGCCAAGTTTCGAGAGACTAGCAGGCTGCTGAAGAAGGGTGTCAGGCGGCGTTGCGAGCGCCGCGGGACAGGATGCCGGGAGCCGCGACGAAGGCGACCGTCCCTGAACTCTCTCGGCCGCCGTTCGCGCAGCGAACGCCTATGGCCGAAAAGTCCGCCCTGCTCACGGGATAGAGTGGGATTTGGTGAGCTCGAGCCGGCCCGTTCATCACCGCTCGGACCTGAAGGAGATCGCCCGCCGCGCTATGGTCGAGCGGGGGCTCGAGCCCGAATTCTCCCGGCAGGTCGAAGACGAGCTCGAGAGGATCCCGGGACCGCCGCGTTCGAGTCTGCCCGGGCTGCGGAACCTGCGCGATCTCCTCTGGTGCTCAATCGACAACGACGACTCCAAGGACCTCGATCAGCTCTCCGTCTCCGAGACTCTTACCGGCGGGGCCGTCAAGATCCTCGTCGCCGTAGCCGACGTCGATGCCGCCGTCAGGAAGGGCACGGCGATCGACGAGCATGCCAGGCACAACACGACCTCGGTCTACACGGCGGCGGAGATCTTTCCCATGCTTCCCGAGAAGCTCTCGACGAACCTGACGTCCTTGAACGAGGCGGAGGATCGTCTGGCGATCGTGGTCGAGATGACGGTCCGCCCGGACGGCGAGCTGGCCGATTCGGACGTCTATCCCGCGGCCGTCCGCAATCGGGCCAAGCTCGCTTACGATGCCGTCGCGGCCTGGCTCGACGGAAAGGCGTCGTCGCCCGACGGCGTGGAACGGGTCGCGGGGATGCCCGAGCAGCTCCAAGTTCAGGATGAAGTCGCGCGCCGGTTGAGGAGATTGCGATCCGAGCAGGGCGCACTCGACCTGGAGACGCTTGCCCCGAAGGCGGTCTTCGACGGGGAGACGGTCGTGGCCCTGCGGCAGGAACAGCACAACCGCGCCCGCCGGCTGATCGAGGACTTCATGATCGCGGCGAACGGCGTGACCGCTCGCTATCTGGAAGGGAAGAAGTTGCCCTCGCTGCGCCGCGTGGTCCGCTCGCCCGAGCGCTGGCAAAGGATCGTCGAGGTGGCCAAGGAGCAGGGGGAGCACCTGCCGCCGGAGCCCGACTCGAAGGCTCTCTCGGATTTTCTGGTCAAGCGCCGGAAAGCCGATCCAGATCGATTCCCGGACCTCTCGCTCGTCGTCGTCAAGTTGATGGGGGCGGGCGAATACGTCGTCGAGCGCCCCGGGTCCGTCGGGATGGGCCACTTCGGCCTCGCGGTGAAGGACTACACGCATTCGACCGCCCCAAACCGCCGGTTTCCCGACCTGATCACGCAGCGGTTGCTCAAGGCCGCCCTGGCCGGAGGGTCGGTTCCCTACTCCGAGGCCGAGCTCGAGGAGCTCGCCGCCCATTGTACGGAGCAGGAGGACGCCGCGGACAAGGTCGAGCGTCAGGTCCGCAAGTCCACCGCCGCGCTGCTCCTGGAAGGACGCATCGGCGAGCGTTTCGATGCGGTCGTCACGGGCGTCTCCGAGAAGGGCACCTGGGTGCGGGTCTTCGATCCTCCGGTCGAAGGCAAGCTCGTTCACGGCTTCGAAAGCCTTGCCGTCGGCAAGAGGCTTCGCGTCAAGCTCATCTCGACCGACGTCGAGCGGGGCTTCATCGACTTCGTCCGAACGTAGTTCCCTCTCACGATTGAAGCGACATCCCTGGAATGCCCCGGATTCTTGCGATTGCGATCCAATCGTGACATTGGACTAGCCTGTTTGGCGGCAAAGGAGGTGGAGGTCATGAGTTCCACGGCGATTGGAAGTGGCTCGCGAAAGCACATCGCCCTGGTGGCGCACGACAACAAGAAGAAGGATCTGCTCGAATGGGCGAAGTTCAACCGCGACCTTCTCGCCAAACACGAGCTTTTTGCGACGGGAACGACCGGCACCTTGCTCGAGGAGACCCTGAAGACTCCTTTTACGAAGCTCCAGAGCGGCCCTCTCGGCGGCGACCAGCAGATCGGCGCGAAGATCGCCGAGGGACAGATCGACTTCGTGATCTTCTTCTGGGACCCGCTCGAGCCCCAACCGCACGACCCGGACGTGAAAGCGCTGCTCCGGATCGCCGTGGTCTGGAACATTCCCGTCGCCTGCAACCGAGCGTCCGCGGACTTCATGATTTCCTCGCCCCTGATGTCGTCGCCCTACGAGCGCCAGTTGCCCGACTATCAAGGCTACCGTGACCGGCTGAGAGGAGACGTCGTCTGAGAGTTAAAACCGGAGCCGGACACCCGTCCTGCAACATCCTTCCGCGGTGTGCGTAGAAGCGGGGAGGGGAAACTATGCTTCGGCTTCTCATGACCGCCGTTCTGCTCGCGGCCTCGGGCGGTGCCCCGGAGACTCCTTCGGCCGCACTCGAGGCCCGCCGCAAGGCCTTCGAGGCCCTTCTAGCCGAGCACTGGGAGTACACCCTTTCTCACTCCCCGGAGTTCGCTTCGATCCTGGGGGACAAACGCTGGAACGACAAAGTCTCCGACCTCTCGGCCCGGGAGGTCGAGGCGGACCTCGCGAAGACGAAGGAGTTCCTGGCGCGCTTCGAGGCGATCGATACATCCGGCTTCTCGGAGCAGCAGGCGCTGACGAAGACGCTCCTCGTGCGGCGCTTCCGGGAAGACCTCGAGGACGCCCGGTTCAAGATCTGGGAGATGCCCGTCAGCCAGATCTCCGGGATCCACCTCCAGGCTCCCCAGCTCGTCGCGCTCCTGTCCTTCAAGACGGTCAAGGACTACGAGGACTACATCGCGCGACTGAAACAGCTTCCAAGGATGTTCGACGACACAATCGCCAACATGCGGCGAGGGATGGCGGACGGTCTCATGCCCCCGAAGTTCCTCCTCGAAAAGGTCGTTTCCCAGGCCGAGGGAATCGGCAAGTCGAAGCCGGAGGAAAGTCCGTTCGCAAGGCCCCTCTCGAAGCTTCCGCCGGACTTCTCCCCGGAGGACCAATCGAGGTTACGCGACGCGTTCCTCTCGGCGATCCGGGACTCGGTCCTCCCCGCCTACGCCCGGTTCACGGCGTTCGTGAAAGAGGAGTACGCGCCGAAAGGGCGCAGCGAGCCCGGTGTGTGGTCGCTTCCGGACGGCGCGGCGCGCTACGCGGCGGCGGTCCGACGCTCGACGACCACGCGGCTGACCCCCGAGGAGATCCACGCGATCGGCCTGTCCGAGGTCTCGCGGATCGAGAAGGAAATGCAGTCGGTGGCAGGCAAGCTCGGCTTCCAGGATCTGAAGATCTTCAATGCCGCGATCCAGAAGGATCCCAAACTCCGCGCCCGTTCCCGTGAGGAGATCCTTCAGCTCTACCGGGGGTACGTGGCGGGAATGAAACCGCAGCTTCCGAAGCTCTTCGGCCGGCTTCCGAAGGCGGACGTCGAGGTGGACGCCGTCGAGAAGTTCCGCGAGAAAGAAGCCTCCGGCGCGCAGTACAACCAGGGGGCGAAGGACGGCTCCCGGCCGGGACGGATCCTGGTCAACACGAGCGACCCGGAATCCCGCAAAACGATCTCGATGGAGTCCACCGCTTACCACGAGGGGATGCCGGGGCATCATCTGCAGATCTCCATCGCTCAGGAGCTGGAGGACCTGCCCCCGGTGCGGCAGCAGAGCTTCTATACGGCCTTCGTGGAAGGCTGGGCGCTCTACTCCGAGCGGCTCGGCAAGGATATCGGCTTCTACAAGGACCCGTACAACGACTATGGGCGCCTCCAGGACGAGATGCTCCGGGCAATCCGACTCGTCGTGGACACGGGATTCCACGCGAGGAAATGGACCCGCGACCAGGTCGTCGCGTATTTCCATGACCACTCGGCGATCGACGAAGTCGAAATCCAGACTGAGACCGACCGCTACGTCTCGTGGCCCGGGCAGGCGCTCGCCTACAAGGTCGGACAGATGAAGATCCAGGACCTGCGCGAGAAGGCGAAGAAGGAGCTCGGCTCGAAGTTCGACATCCGCCGCTTCCACGACGCGGTGCTCACCGCCGGCGCCCTGCCGATGGACGTCCTGGAAGACCGGATCACCTCCTGGATCAAGACGGAAAAGACAGCCGGGAAGTCGTAGTGCCCTCGTCGTGCCCGGCTCCGTTTGAATCTTTCAATCCGTTAGAGTCTCCCTTTGGTGGAGAAGCAGGAGTGAGGCATGAAGCACACCTTTGTTTCTTTCCTGTCGAGCACCTTTCTCGCTCCCGTCCTTCTCTTCGCCGCCGTGCCCGCTAGGAAGTCGGCTTCCTCGTCTAAGCCGCCGTCTGTCGCCGAGGCGAAGGCCTTCCTGGACGAGGCGGAAGCGAAGCTCCTCGCGCTGACAACGGACGCGGGACGCGCGGGCTGGGTGCAGTCCACCTACATCACCGACGACACCGAGATCCTCGCGGCCCAGGCCAACGAGCGGCAGATCGCGGCCACCGTCGTCTACGCCAAGAAGGCCACGCGCTTCGACAGGCTGAAGCTCCCGGAGGAGCTCGACCGCAAGATGAAGCTCCTGAAGCTCTCGCTCACTCTCGCGACACCCTCCGATCCGAAGGAGAGCGAGGAGCTGACTCGCATCACGGCCGCGATGGAAGGGGCTTACGGAAAGGGCAAGTACTGTCCGCCGGGCAAGGACAAGTGCCTGGATCTCGAGGACATCGACAAGATCATGGCCGAGAGCCGGGATGCCGCCGAGCTCCTCGACGTCTGGCGCGGCTGGCACGCGATCGCCCCGCCGCTGCGGAAGGACTTCATCCGCTACGTGGAGCTTGCGAACAAGGGTGCCCGGGAGCTCGGCTTCGCCGACACCGGCGCGATGTGGCGCGCCAAGTACGACATGCCGCCGGAGGCCTTCGCGAAGGAGCTCGATCGCCTCTGGGAACAGGTCCGGCCGCTCTACCTCTCGCTTCACGCCTACGTGCGCTGGAAGCTGCGCGAGAAGTACGGCAACTCGATCCCGGCGCAAGGCCCGATCCCGGCGCATCTGCTCGGCAACATGTGGGCGCAGACCTGGGACAACGTCTATCCCCTCGTGGCGCCGAAGGAGGGCGACCCGGGATTCGATCTGACCCAGATCCTGAAGGCCCGCAAGACCGAGCCTCTGCAGATGGTCCGCTACGGCGAGGCCTTCTTCACGTCGCTCGGCTTCGATCCGCTGCCGAAGACCTTCTGGGAGCGCTCCCTCTTCACCAAGCCGCGCGACCGGGACGTCGTCTGCCACGCGAGCGCCTGGGATATCGACAACGCCAACGACCTGCGGATCAAAATGTGCATCGACATCACCACGGAAGACTTCACGACGATCCACCACGAGCTCGGCCACAACTTCTACCAGCGCGCGTACAACACTCAGCCCATCCTGTTCCGCGACAGCGCCAACGATGGATTCCACGAGGCGGTGGGGGACACGATCGCGTTGTCCATCACGCCGGAGTACCTGGTCAAGCTCGGCCTCCTTGAGAAGGCGCCCGACACGTCCAGGGACATCGGCCTGTTGCTCAAGAAGGCGCTCGAGAAGATCGCGTTCCTTCCGTTCGGACTCGTCATCGACCAGTGGAGGTGGAAGGTCTTCTCCGGAGAAGTGACGCCGGCCAATTACAACACCGCGTGGTGGGAGCTGCGCAGGAAATACCAGGGCATCGCGCCGTCCATTCCCCGGAGCGAAGCGGACTTCGATCCGGCCGCGAAATATCACGTCGCGGCCAACGTCCCCTACATGCGCTATTTCCTGGCCGACATCCTCCAGTTCCAGTTCCACCGCGCCCTGGCGAAGACGGCGGGGTGCACGGAGCCCTTGAACCGCTGCTCGATCTACCGGAACAGGGACGCGGGAAAGAAGTTGAACGCGATGCTCTCGATGGGCCTGTCCCGCCCGTGGCCCGACGCGCTCGAGACACTGACCGGCCAGCGCCAGATGGACGCGACCGCGATCCGCGACTACTTCGCCCCGCTCCAGAAGTGGCTGGACGAGCAGAACAAAGGCAAGCCCCTCGGCTGGT
>JBKPBH010000144.1:0-31906 GCA_046726795.1 Acidobacteriota bacterium | reverse complement strand
GTGTGAGGCGGCGTTGCGAGCGCCGCGGGGTCGGATGCTAGGAGCCGCGACGAAGGCGACCGTCCCTGGGGGTTGGGGGACCGGAAGGTCCCTCGCCAGTCCTCGTTCATCGGGGAGGAGCGGCGAGGCTTTCGGCTGCGGCGGTCGCGTTGCGACCAGCAGCCGAGAGTTCTTAAGAAGACACGGAGCAGGCTCCGGTCCTTAAACTCTCTCGGCCGCCGTTCGCGAAGCGAATGCCTTCGGCCGATGGCCAGACACGACGCCCGCACGCATCCATTTTTCAGCACCCTGTTAGTTTGGGGTTTCAGGTTTCGGGAAGCCAAACCCCCTGGAAACTCGACCTGAAACGTCGGTCGGCTGGTCGGTGATGCCCGCAAAGGACAATCAGTCACCCCGATGGGACGCCGTGCCGGCGACGCGGGCCCGTTTGCCGAGGAGAAAGGTGGATCGGGATTTGCTAGAGTGCGGCCGTGGTCTTCGCGTTTGTCGGCGAAGAACCCTTTAAGGAGAACTCCATGAATCGTCTGCGTTTTGTTCTTATCGCCGTCGGCGTCCTTCTTTCGTCGGCGCCCGCAGTTCTGGCCGGCCCGGCGGAGACCGCGGAGCGTTTCGGCGTCATCCGCCAGAGGATTTCGGCCACCAGCTACTCGGTCGAGCTCCCCGTCGCGGTCCGGGTACAGGGGACCGCGTTCTTCCGGACCCTCGTGAGCTTCACCAACAACACGAACAAGAGCGGAGTCACCGCGAGCTATCAGTTCTCCTACACGTGTGTCTCCTCGGGCTGCAGCCCCGCCTTCGGTTTCTACCGGACGACCGTGCAGACGATCACGCTTCCAGCGCTGGGAAGCTTCAGCCAGGACGACTTCGTCGACTTCCTGAACACCCAGGGTCTCCTCCAGCCCGGTGCCGAGCAGGGCACGCTCGGCACGCTCCTCGTGACGTTCAACAACCTGCCTTCGAGCAATGGGTGGGAGGCCAACGTCATCGGGCGCACCTACAACCGGATCGTGGAGACCGACGCCAGCCAGGGAACGGTCGGCTTCGCCTACAACGCGTCGCTCTTCTTCGACTCGGCCCACGTGACTCTGGTGGGCTTCGCGCGCGACACGAAGGCCTCCCCGACGATCGCCGGCAAGCTCCGCACCAACGTCGGGATCCGCAGCACGGACGTGTGCGGCACTGCCCAGAATATGACTGTCGACGTCACCTTCTACGACACCGCGACGGGTCAACGGGTCGGCAACACGATCACCTTCGCGGACCTGCGCCCCGGCGAGCTGCGCCAGATCAGCGACGTCTGGACGGCGGCGGCCATTCCCTCGACGGTGCTTTCGTTGATCGTCTTCGCCGACGCCCGCAATGGTTCTTTGACGACCCCCACGATGGAAGGGTTCGTCAACATCGTCGAAGGGCAGAACACGCAGGACCCGGCCTTCTTCACCATGCTCTGCGGGGACGCCGGCACCTGCTCCGCCTGCAGCTGACCGGCGGACGGCGGTCAGCCTGGCAGCCCGCGAAAAAATGGATGCGGGCGTCGCGCCCGACTGTCAAGGACAGGAGCTAGGTTCCGGTAGCTTCTTGAAAACGGGGGGCGCCGTCACCGTCTCCCGATGTCTCTGCGGAGGTGCTTGCCCTCGAACTGGATCGTCTCGGCGGCTTCGTAGGCGCGGGCGGCCGCGTCCGCCATCGTCGGAGCCGCGGCCGTGACGACGAGGACGCGCCCGCCGGCCGTCACCAGGCGGTCTCCGTCCCGCGCGGTGCCGGCGTGGAAGAGCTCGACGGAAGAAGCCCGAGCCGCCTCGTGCCAGCCGGAGATCGGCTTGCCCGTCTCGAAAGCTCCCGGATACCCCCGCGAGGCGAGCACCACGCCGACGCAGGCCTCCGGCTTGACGTCCAGCGCCGGATAGCGGTCGAGCTCGCCGCGGGCGGCGGCGAGGAGCAACGCCGCCAGGTCCGATTGCAGGCGAGGCAGCACGACCTCAGCCTCCGGATCGCCCAGCCGCGCGTTGAATTCGAGGACTCTCGGCCCGTCCTCCGTGATCATGAGCCCCGCGTAGAGGACTCCTCGAAAGGGGCGGCCTTCCGCGGCCAGGCCGGCGACGGCCGGACGGACGATCTCCTTGAAGACACGCGCCGACGCGGCGGAGTCCAGGTTCCCGGAGGGAGAATGGGCGCCCATTCCCCCGGTGTTGGGCCCGCGATCCCCTTCGTACACCTTCTTGTAATCCCGCGACGTGGGGAGAGGAACGGCCGTCTGGCCGTCACAGACGGCGAGAAACGTCGCCTCGCTCCCCGTCAGGAACTCCTCGACGAGAATACGGTCGCCGGCGGTGCCGAACGCGCGCTCGTCGAAGAAGAGCGCCAGCGCACGGTCGGCTTCCTCGCGCGTCTCCACGATCAGGACGCCCTTCCCGCTCGCCAGACCGTCCGCCTTCAGGACGGCCGGGTAGCGCAGCCGCTTCAGAGCGGCGTGGGCCTCTTCCGGACAAGAGCAGATGAAGGCCTCCGCCGTCGGAATGCCATGGCGGCGCAAGAATTCCTTGGCGAAGACTTTCGAGGCCTCGATCTGCGCGGCCAGCCGCGAGGGTCCGAAGATCGGCAGGTCGCGCTTGGCGAACTCATCGGCGATGCCGAGGGCGAGCGGGAGCTCTGGACCGACGACCGTCAGATCCATCTTGAGTTTCTCGGCCAGATCGGCGATCTCGACGATGTCGCCGGCCGCCACAGGAAGGCAGTCGGCCACTTCGGCGATTCCGGGGTTGCCCGGAGCGCAGAAGAGCTCGTCCACGAAGGGACTGCGCCGCAGAGCCCAGCAGAGGGCGTGCTCGCGGCCGCCGCCGCCGACGACCAGGATTTTCACAGGAGGCCATTGTAACGGCCAGAGCAGCGAGGAGGCAGGCGGGCGGGACGCGAAGCCCTCAAGTCCCGCTTTTTCGTTTCGTCTTCGGCTTTTTCGACCGGCCGCCGCGCCGGCTCTTCGATTCCGGGCCGCGGCCGTCTTTCGACACCAGCCGGACCTCGAATCGGTCGTAGAGCCCGCGAAATCCGATGACGGTCTCGAGCGTGTCGTGCGGAGCGAGCGAAAGGCCGAAGCGTCCCCGCTCGCGGGCCACCGCGACCCCTCCCTCGAGGGCGATCGCCTCAAACTGGACCCGGCTGCCCAGCCATGTGTGCCTTCCGCGGTTGGCCACGCGCACGCGACAGAGCGTGACGGTGTCCGAGGAAGTCGAGAAGTCCTTCTCGATCGTGAGAACCAGATCCTGCCACGGAAGCTCCTCGGGGGACCTCGACAGCGCCAGAGCCAAGAGAACCGATCTCATGGAATCCCTCCTCGAATCGGAGGGCCGTGGGGAACCGGAAGGCAAGACCCGCGAGGACGCCGCGCATTTTACCATCCTCGTCCCCGCCGTGTTGATCGAAATCCATCCGGTCCATGCTTCGCTTTTCTCGGCGCCCCGGCGTCGGGTCCGCGGTTCTCAAACAGGGCACCGGCCGCCGCGTGCCGATGAAAGAAATGCCGACGGATCCGGGTCGGCCTTTGGAACGAGGGTTCTTCAAAGGGATACCCGCCTCCCGCCTCCCGGCCGTGTATCATTTGCGTTTCGATGCTGAAGGACTTTCGCAAGGCACTCGCGGAGGAGATCCTTCTCGCCGACGGGGCGATGGGGACGCTTCTCGTCTCCCGCGGAGCCTCTCCCGAGCAGGCCAAGTCGCCATTGAACCTGACTGACCCGGAGTCGGTCCGGGAAGTCCACGACGACTACCGCGACGCGGGAGCGAGGCTCCTGACGACGAACACCTGGGACGCCAACCGGGTCAAGTTGACGGCCCACGAGTGGAGCGATTCGCTGGAGAAGATCAATCGGGAGGGGGTCCGGATCGCCAGGGAATCGGCCTCCGGAGACCTCGTCTTCGTCGCGGGCTCCATCGGCCCGCTCGGGGCGCTCGTCAAGCCTTATGGAAGCCTGACTCTCGTCCAGGTGCGGGAGATCTTCGAGGAGCAAGCCAGAGTTCTGCTCGAGGCTGGCGTGGACCTGCTGCTGCTGGAGACGTTCGGAAGCCTGCTCGAAGCGGCGGAAGCCGTGAGGGCCGCGCGCGGTCTCTCGGGGCAGGTCCCGATCGTGGCCGAGATGACCTTCCTCTCGGATGGCCGGACCGCGTTCGGCGAGAGCGCTCCTCACGCTCTGGCGACGCTCGCCCTGGCGGGCGCGGACGCAGTCGGGATGAACTGCACGCTCGGGCCGCAGGAAACGCACGATGTCTTCGCGCGTCTCCCCTCTTCGCTCCAGACGCCTCTCTCCGTGATGCCCAACGCCGGCTATCCGACGATCGTTCACGGCCGCAACGTGTATCTCTCCTCACCCGACTATTTGAGCGATTACGCCCGAGCCTACTCGGAAGCGGGCGCGGCGATCATCGGAGGCTGCTGCGGAACGACGCCGGAACACATCCGGGCCATGGCGCGGGCGATCTCGGGCGCCAGACGAACGCTCGCCTCCTCGCGCGTCTCCGTAGTCGTCGAGAGCCCGGCGCACCACCTCGCGGAGGCCCCGATCGAGACCTCCCGCTTCAAGCGCAAGCTCGCCGACCCCGACGAGTTCGTCGTCACGGCCGAGATCGAGCCCCCCAAAGGCGCGGATGTGTCCGCGGCGATCGAAGGGGCGCGCGCCGCCAGATCCTGCGGCGTGGACGCGGTCAACGTCACGGACAACCCGATGGCGCGCCTGAGGATGTCCTCGATCGCCGTGGCCGCGCTCGTCCAGCGCGAGACGGGGCAGGAATCGGTGGTGCAGATCACCACGCGCGACCGAAACGTGCTCGGGCTCCAGTCGGACCTGCTGGGCGCGGCGGGGCTGGGCCTCAAGGCGCTCCTCTGCCTCGGCGGAGACCCGCTGAAGATCGGCGACTATCCTCAGGCCAAGCAGGTCTCCGAGGTGGATGTCCTGGGCCTCCTGCGCATCGCCCGGGGCTTGAACAGCGGGGCCGACCTGGCCGGCAACTCGATCGGCGCTCCGACCGGCTTCGCCATCGGCTGCGCCGCCAATCCGGCCGCCGCCGACCAGGAAGTCGAGCTCTCGAAGATCCGCGCCAAGATCGAGGCGGGCGCCTCCTTTGCGCAGACGCAGCCTGTCTACGACGTCGCGGCGCTCGAGGACTTCTTCGCCCGGCAGGAGGCTCGCTCCATCCCGATGCTCATCGGCTTGATCCCGCTCCGCTCCTTGAAGCAGACACTCTTTTTCGCCAACGAGGTGCCCGGGATCGTCGTTCCCGAAGAGATTCTCGACCGCATGCGGCGCGCCAACGAGAAGGGGGCCGATCACGCGAAGGCCGAGGGGTTGGCGATCGCGCGGGAGCTCGCGGCGGCGATCGCCGGGATTGCCCGCGGCCTCCATATCATGCCGATGGGCAAGTACGGCCTCCTCGCCGAAATCCTCGAGGCCGTGCCGCCGCGTCGCCGGGAAGTCGGAGCCGCGCGGGAGCGTTGAGAGTTGAGAGAACCCCGGCGGCTCGGCGTCCCTCTCAACATTGAACTCCCGGCTCTCGACTGCCTTAATATTCCCTGGAATTTCGTCGGGCGGGCGTTTGCTGAGATCTGCCGCTGGAGGAGACCGATGAAGACCATGCTCCGCACCTTTTTCCCGCTGGCCATCCTGGTTCTGGCCCTGCCGGCGCTGGCCGGAACGCAGGGGCGGGCCACGGGCAAGGTCCTCGATTCCGCCGGCAATCCCCTCGAGGGAGTCACGATCACGGTCACGACCCCGTCGATCCGGAACTTCAAGCTGACCGTCACGACGAAGAAGGACGGCAGTTATGGCTTCATCGTCAATGACGCGACCCTCCTCTACGACATGAAGCTCGAGAAGGACGGGTACCGGGGCGTGGCCCTGTCGAAGCAGAAGTTCTCGACCGTGGAGGTCACCAACGTCCCGAGTCAGACGCTCCTGACGGGCTCCGAGGTCCCGGCCGCCAAGGGGCAGGCCCCCGCGGCGGCGGCCGCCCCCTCCAGCTCCGAGCAGGCGACGCTCGCCTACAACGCCGCCGTGGACGCCTTGAACGCCGGGGACAAGGCCGGGGCGGAGACGAAGCTGAAGGAAGCGGTGGCCAAGAACCCGGACCTGCCCCAGGCCTGGAACGCGCTGGCGATCGTGGCCTACGAGAAGAAGGACTGGGCGAAGACTCTCGAGTACGGGCAGAAGGCGCTCGATCTCGATCCCTCCCTGACCGGTCTCTACGGGATGATGACCGACGCCGCGGAGAAAGGCGGCGACAAGAAGGCCTCAGCCGAGTGGCGGAAGAAATACGAAGAGACCAACGCGGACTCTCCCGATATCCTCTACAACAAGGGGGTCGAGGCCTACAACAAGGGGAAGATGAAAGACGCGGAGGCCGCGCTCTCCAAGGCGGTCGAGGCCAAGCCGGACCTCGCCATGGGGCATTTCCTGCTCGGCATGGTTTCCTTCAACCTGAACAAGAAGGCCGCCGCCCGAGAGCACCTCCAGAAGTACCTGGAGCTCGACCCGAACGGGAAAGAAGCCGCCACGGCCAAGGAGCTGCTCCCGCTCGTCAAGTAGCTCGGTTTTCGGTTTGCCTGTTTGCCGAGTCTCCTCCTGGCCGCCATGAAGGGCGAGGAGGCATGCCGTCAAATAGAATCCTTCCATGGGCCGCGCGGGGGCTTTCAAGGACCGTCCCCTCTGGAGGCGCCTCCAGACGATCCACCATGAGATCAAGGAAGGCCGCCGCCCCAATACCTCTTCGCTGGCCCGCAGCCTCTCGGTCTCATCCAAGACCGTGCAGCGCGACATCGATTACCTGCGCGACGAGCTCGGCGCTCCGATCGAGTTCGACCGCGAATCCAACGGTTACCGCTACGCGCGGTCCGATTACGTTCTTCCCTTCCTCCCGGTGGACGGCAACGACCTTTTCTCGATCGGCGTGGCGGCGCAGGTCTTCGCGCTCTTCGGAGGGACGCCTCTGGCGCGGGATCTCAAGGCCTGCTACGAGCGTCTGGCCCGGCTGATGCCCCCGGCGGTGCGCCTGCGCCCGGAGATCGTCATGGAAAAGCTCGCCTTGCGTTCGCCCTTCCGCCCGGTCCGGGAGGAGACGTGGCAGGCCGTCTCCGAGGCCTTGCAACGGGGTCTGGTGCTCTCCATCCGATACCACCGCCCCGGTGGCCCGGCGGAGGATCCCCGGCTGGTCCGCCCGTACGCCTTCGTCCTCTCCGGACGGGACTGGATGATGCTCGCCGAGGATGAGGCCGCGGGCGTCGTCAAGAGCTTCTACCTGGCGCGCCTCGAGGACACGGTCCTGACCGACCGGCGTTACACGATTCCCAGGAGCTTCGACGCGAACGCGTTCTTCCGGGACACGTTCGGACTCTTCGTCGGGGGAGGCCCCGCCTTCCGCTTTCGAGTTCGCTTCTCCCGCGACCTCTCCGACGAGATCCGCGAGCAGCAGTGGCACCCGAACCAGAAGATCGAAGGGGCCCCCGGGGGAGAGGTCGTGCTCGAGCTTCCTGCCCGCTCCATCCAGGAGGCGCGGCGGTTCGTGCTCCAGTACGGCGGGGACGCTAGAGTTCTGTCGCCTCCGGAGCTCGTCGCAGACCTGCGCGAGCAGGCCTTGCGGCTGTCCGACACGTACGGGGGTCGCAAGGCGGGAGGCGGGAGGCGGGAGGCGGGGAAGAAGGTGCGCTCGTGAGGACTCGGGTCGGACGCGGATTTCTCTGGGCAACACTCGTTCTGCAGGCCGCTGCGTGCGGCCCCGCCTCGACCGGACTGAAACCCGTCGGCGCGGCCGACACGGAAACCGCGTGCCCGGGAGGCCGGAAGGTCTGGAACCTGGAAATCAGCGATCAGCGAGCCGACCGGAGCGACTCCGAGCGCGTGAGGGACCTGATCAGCCAATCGCTCGTCCGCTCATTTCCCGGCTGCCAGTGGACGGGAGCCGCGACTTCCGCGCGCTCCGAAGCCCCGACGATCGGAATCGAGATCCACCGCTTCGCCGCCGATTTCGACGGCAGCATGTACGACGCCGCCGCGGAGTGGACGGTCTCCGTCCGCAGCCCTTCGGGTCAGACTCTGACGCAGTTCGACGCGGAAGCCCGCGTGGCGCGTCCCAATTACCGGGGCTCCAACAACGAGAGGGAAGCGTTGCGAGCGGCGTTCGAGCAGGCGGTCGCCCGCACCGCCGCCGGGCTGCGCAATCTGTCGGAGGTCCCTTGAACACGCGAGGCGGCTTTCGGCTGCGGCGATCCACGGTCCACGCCGCTCCGCATCCCTTTCGGCAACCGGCCAGGAGGCAGCCATGAAACCTCGGGCTCTCTGGAGAGCGGCTCTTTTCGGAATCCTGGGCGCAGCGCTCCCGGTCGCCGCGGCGGACAACCCGGCCGCGGCCGCGGCCGCGATCCTCTCGGGGACCTTCCGCGGCTCGACACCCGGAAACGAGCTGCGCCTGGACCTGCGTTCGATCGCAACCGATCCGCAGCACCTGTACGACCACTTCTTCGAATGCACCGGCAAGTACCAAGGCGCGAACGTGAGGCGTCAGGGGGTCATCCGTCTGGAGACTCAGGGGCGCGACGTCTACCTGAACTACATCCCTCACTTCGACGCGACGGTGACGTCGCTCTCCCCGCAGGCCACGCGTTTCACAGAGAGCGAGGCCAACGCGGCGTGCGGCCTGACGCTCTCTCCGCGAGGGGACGGATTCGCAGGGGAGACTCCCGGGGCCGGCTGCGCCCAGGCCATGCGGGGAGCGCTCGGGAAATGGACGGTTGAGATCGAGCCCGGGTCCTTCCGAGTCCGCGAGGTCAAATCCGGCGAGACGCTCCGCTTCAAGCGGATATCCAAGTAGGGTTATTCGGGGGGAAGGAACCTGCGGGCGATCTCCTTGACCGGCGCCGAGAAGTCCCCCTTCAGGATCCAGCGCAGGAACCCCGGCTCCTGCCGGCTCATGTCTTTGAGCGTGCGGCCGCGGTTCTTGCCGAAGTTGACGGTCGGCTCTCCGTTGACGAGGCGGAAGCGTCCCTCCGGATCGAGGTCCTGATCGAGCCCCGCACAGAAGAGTGCGTGCAACTCCGACACCGACCGCGGCAGATCTTCGTAGCGCAGGAGCTCCCCCACGAGGACCTGAAGCGTCATCTCGGCGTCGGAGAGCGCCCCGTGCGCGCCGTTGTGCTGGGCCTGGCAGTAGAAGCGAGCGGCGGCGGTCAGGTGCCTGGGTTCTCGAGCGAAGAAGATCCGCTGGGCGTCCACGAGACGGCGCTCGCTGATGTCGAAGACCATTCCGGCCCTGAGGAACTCGGTGCGAAGAGCCGGCAGATCGAAGCCGGTGATGTTGTACCCGGCCAGATCGCACCCGTCGAGGAAGGCCGCGAGCTCGGCGGCGACCTCCGAGAACCGGGGACGCCCGGCCACATCGGCGTCGGAGATTCCATGGATCGCCGTGGATCCGGGCGGGATCGGCACTCCGGGATCGAGACGCTTCTCCCAGGTCTCGCGCCGCCCGTCGGGGTGCACCTTGACGCAGGCAATTTCGACGATGCGGTCCGAGCGGGGATTGGTGCCCGTTGTCTCGGTGTCGAAGACGACGAGCGGTCTGTCGAGAGGCAGGATCGTTTCGAGCATGGATTGCCCATCCTAGCAGCCCCGACGGAGACCGGAGCGAGACCCCGCGGGTGTGGCGCGCCTCTTGCTCTGAGAGAGACCGGAGGCATGATGCGATTGGTTCCCAGGGTCAAGGCAGTCCGGATCGAAGAGTCCTGGCAGGTCCCCGGGCTGCGGGTGAGGTGCGTGGTCCATCTGACACGCGAGCTGTCCTCCAAGGAGGCCAGGATCGTGGAGGCCTCCTCCAAGTTTCACGCCGCGGGCGGCACCGTCGTTTACATTTGCCGACCCGACGAGTCCGAGGAATACGCCGCCCGTCTCGAGATCGCGCTCGGCCGGGCCGTCCGCGCCGGGCTCGAGCCTCCCCCTTCGCGCCGCCGCGCCCCGGTGCCGATTCTTCCCTGAGCGAAGGAGCCCCAGGAACACGCAGGCGGCAAAGACGGATCCGTCTGCTCAGTAGTTCTCCGAGAAGAGCCAGAAGAACGTCTCCCCGAAGCGGGCGAGCAACCCCCGCTTCTTCCATTTCTCCTTGGTGAAGCGCTCGCAACGGGTCAGATCCTCTTCGATCATCTTCTCCACTTCGGCCGCGAAGGAACGGTCGTAGACCGAGACGTTGGCTTCGCCGTTCTTCTTCATGGAGCGGTTGACGAAGTTGATCGAGCCGATCGAAGTCCAGATGCCGTCCACGACCATCACTTTGTTGTGCATCATCGTCGGCAGGTACTCGTAGTTCTGGACCCCGCCATCCAAGAGCTCGCCGTAATGAAAGCGCGAGGCCAGACGGACGTTCGGGCTGTCGATGTACTTCCCAGGCACGATGACGCGCACGTCCACGCCGCGTGCGGCGGCCTGCACGAGGCCCTGCCGGATCTGCCGATCCGGGACGAAATAGGCGTTCTCGATCCAGATCGTCCGGCGAGCCGCCTGGATGCCCATGTAGTACTGCAGCTTCGCCATCGAGCTCTGGTCCGTGCGCGAGCTCGAGACCGTCTGGGCGAGCGTGCTTCCGGCGGGCTCGAGGGTCGGAAAGTGCCGGGGACCGTGGAGGACTTCTCCCGTCGTGTGGACCCAGTCCTCCAGAAAGACGTGCTGAAGCTGCGCGAGGACCGGGCCCTCCACCCGGACATTGGTATCGCGCCATTCCGATGGGTTCCGGGCGTTTCCTCCCCAGCGGTCATCGATCGCGAAACCGCCGCAGAACCCGATCCGCCCGTCCACGGTCACGATCCGCCGGTGAGTCCGATGGCCGACCTTGTACAGGGAGTAGATGCGAAGGGGTT
The DNA here is from genome assembly GCA_046726795.1 of Acidobacteriota bacterium. GTDB lineage: Bacteria > Acidobacteriota > Thermoanaerobaculia > UBA5066 > Gp7-AA6 > JAWOLE01. The sequence goes on along the minus strand of JBKPBH010000144.1, from coordinate 21,024 downwards.
TGTATGTCTCGATCCGGACGCCGGCCGCCGCCATCTCCTCCTCGAGATCTCCCAGGTGGGAGCCGAAGCCGTCCACCAGCAGCCGTACCTCGACGCCGGCCCGGGCGCGTTCGGCGAGCGCCCGGGCGAATTCCTCGGCGACCCGGCCGCGATTGAAGATGTACAACTCCATGTTGACGCTCTCGCGGGCTCCTCGGATCGCCGCGAGAAGAGCGGAGAAAGTCTCGTCCCCGTTTCGGAGAAGCACGGCGCTGTTGTTAGCGGCGAGCTCGGTCCCCAGGACGTCGAGAGACCGCCGGAAGTCCGGGCTGTCGACTCCATAGGAGGGCTCGTACTGGTAGACGGTCCTCTTCTCCGAGAACACGTAGGAACAGCTGGCCGAGGACAGGGCCAGGGCGACGGCCAGAATCGGAGCGGCTGCCCGGGACCTCGGCTTCTTCAAGCCAGACACATAATGCTTCCCGATGTTTCGCACGCGGCCGCGCCGTCCACGGAGCCCGAGAGTCTACCGAATCCCGGTCGAGACCTATCTCTTTTCCCTTGCCCTCGCCTTTGCGCTCGCAGTCGCGTTTTCGCTCCTCTCCGCCCCGAAGGAGATCTCCTACCGGCCCCCGTACCGGTTCGCGATCGAGGACGACACATTTCTCCCTTCGTCGCACGCTCTCTCGAACCCCTGGCCAATCGAAGGCAACAGCGTGCGCCTGCTCGAGAACGGAGACGAGATCTATCCCGCCATGCTCGGCTCAATCGCGCGAGCCAAGCGCTCGGTCAATCTCGAAACCTACATCTTCTGGTCAGGGGAGGCCGCCGGCCGCTTCCGCGATGCTTTGATCGAGCGCGCCCGAGCCGGCGTCGAGGTCCGTGTCCTCGTGGACGCGGTGGGGTCCGGAGGCAGGCTCGCGCGAGGCGACGTCGCAGCAATGCGCTCGAGCGGATGCGTCGTCGAGTACTTCCATCCGCTGCGACCGTGGATGCTCGACACGTTCAACCATCGCACGCATCGACGGCTCCTCGTCGTCGACGGGAAGGTTGGATTCACTGGAGGAGCCGGGATCGCCGACGTCTGGCTCGGCCGGGCCGAGAGACCGGGACGCTGGCGGGACACGCAAGTGGAAGTCCACGGCCCCGTCGTCGCGCAGCTTCAGTCCGCGTTCGAGGAAAACTGGGCCGCCGTGCGCGGCGAGGCGCTCCTGGGCGAGGCCTTCTTTCCTCGCCTGGAGCGGTCCGGCTCCGCGCGGGCTCAGGTCATCCTGTCTTCACCGGAGGCACCGAGCTCAGCGACGAAGCTTCTCTATGCCACGTCGATCTCCTCGGCCACGCGCCGACTGTGGCTTTCGAACTCCTACTTCCTGCCCGACCGGGACACGTCGGCGCTCCTGGTCGGGGCCGCACGGCGCGGCGTGGACGTCCAGATCCTCGTTCCGGGCAACGTCAACGACGTTCCGGCGACGAAGGCCGGCGGGCGCTCGAGCTTCGGGCTTCTGCTGGCGGGCGGGGTGAAGATCTCCGAATACCAACCGACGATGTTCCATCCCAAGACGATGGTCGTGGACGGTGTCTTCGCGACGATCGGCTCGACCAATTTCGACAACCGGTCCTTCCGTTTGAACGACGAGATCAACCTGACTGTCTACGACCCGGAGGTCGGACGCAGGCTGGAGGAAATGTTCCAGCGCGACCTGACCCGGTCCCGCCCCTACACCCTCGAACAGTGGCGAATTCGACCGATGAAGGAACGCTTGACCGAATGGTTGATCTTTCCGCTCCGCAGCGAGCTCTAGCAGGGTGCTGAAAAATGGATGCGGGCGTCGTGTCTGGCAGTCGGCCGAAGGCGTTCGCTTCGCGAACGGCCGCCGAGTAGAGTCCGCCTTCGTCGCGGCTCCTGGCGGCGCTCGCAACGCCGCCTCACACCCTTTTTCAGCAACCTGCTAGCAGCTTGCTCGGCCTGTCGCTTATCAGAAACCACGTAACAATCGCATCTCGATCGGTGACAATCCGTGTCATGCCGACCGCCGCTCGAGACCCATAAACCTTTATATCAAACGACTTATCTTACTGGGTCTGCTTGGCGAGGCCATTGCAGTGTCCGGTTGGCGAGGAAACCCAAACCTCAATCTCCTCCTTTCGCCCCCCGGGCGGCCCCACCCCGTCCCGGGGTCTTTTTTTGCCCAAGGTGGTGGGTCGTGGGTGGGCGGAAACCCGTCTTTGATGCCTTTCCTGGCACCTACCACCTACCACCTAACACCTGTTCTCCTGTTACCTTTCGCCGGCTATGCGGGTGCTCGCGGGGGACATTGGCGGGACCAAGACGGCGGTTGCGATCGTCGAGATATCCGCCAGGCGCCTGTCGGTGCGGAGGTTTGGGCGATATGCGAGCGCCGGATTCCGAAGCCTGGAGGAGATTCTGGCGCGCTTTCTGGCTCGAGAGGGCCAGTATCCCGCGGCGGCCGGGTTCGGAGTCGCCGGTCCGGTCCGGGCCGGACGCGCGCGCGTGACCAAGCTCCCCTGGGTCGTAGACGAAAGGCGCGTGGCGAGGGTGACGGGGATCGAGCAGGTCCGGATCGTCAACGACTTCGTCGCCGCGGCGTTCGGGATCCCCTACGTGCCGGCCACGAGACTCCGGACGCTTCGTTCGGGCGAGCCGGAACGCAACGGACCCATGGGCCTGATCGGTGCCGGCACGGGGCTGGGTCAGGCCGGCCTGCTCCAGACCCCCTCGGGTTGGGAGCCGCTGGCCTCGGAAGGGGGGCACGCCGATTTCGGCCCGCGGAATGCGCTCGAGGACCGTCTGGTCCGGTTCCTCCGAAAAAGGTTCGGAAGAGTTTCCCGGGACCGGCTCCTATCGGGCGAAGGCCTCGCCCACCTGTACGACTTCGCGCGCTCTGAGGGGCTCGCTCCCGAGAGTCGGCTGGTCGCGCGCGCTTTCTCCGGCGCTGACCGCGCCGCCGTCATCAGCCGCTTTGGGCTCGCCGGCAGGGACCGCCTCTGCCGGAAGGCCTTGAGTCTCTTCGTCTCGATCTACGGATCGGAGGCCGGTAATCTCGCCCTCCAGTACCGGGCGACGGGTGGGGTATTCCTGGCGGGGGGGATCGCCGCCAAGATCCTCCCGGCACTCGAAGATCCGATCTTCCTCGAGTCGTTCGGGTCGAAGCCGCCGATGGAAGAGCTGCTGTCCCGGATACCGGTCCGTGTCGTGCTCGAGCCGAGGCTCCCCCTCTACGGAGCGGCCGCGGCCGCCTATCGGACCGCGATGGAGGCGACGCGCCCCTCCTCGAAGACCAGGTTGCGACCCGCGGCCAGGTAGACCCACCGCACGCGCGTCTTCTTCCCCTTCTCCCGAATCTCTTCGACGCGGTCGGGGCGCCCGAGAAGGTCCTCGACCTCCACGGCCCTCATGCCCTCGCGCACCATCTCCGTCGAGACCGGCTGCTCCGTTTCGGGAGCCGCCGGAACGACCTCGTCCATGACGCGCTTGTGCTCGGACTCCTTGACCGCGGCCTTCGAGCCCATCAGCGGGCGGGTCAGCCTGTCCACGAAGCCGCTCGCCGTGGGGTGGGTCTTGACGACCCAGTAAGCGGCGCCACCCACGACCAGCAGCACGAGGAGCCCCCGGAACCTCACGACGGGAGCTCACCCGGAGAGTTTTCGCAGCTCTTCGCGGGCGCGGTTGGCCCGGGACACGAGCTCCGAGATCTTTTCCCGGCACCAGCCCACCTGAGAGACCAGCGCGAACCACCGGATCTCCGTCGAGGTGAAGACGGGCTGCTCCATCGAGGGCTCGTCCCATTCGAGCCCCCTCGTTCGCTCCTCGCGGATCATCGTTCGCCGGGCGTAGCGCAACGCATCGAGGTCTCCGTCGTCCTCGAGGAGCAGGGAGAACCGGAGAGTGATTCGGCGCGATGGATCGATGCGCGTCGCGAGGGCATCGCGGTCCGCCATCCCAGCCAGGGGCATGGTCGTCTCCTGATACCGGATGGAATTCATGGGCGAACCGCCAGGTAATTATACGCGCTCTGACCGGCCCCGTGGAGGACCGAGTGGTGCATTTGCATCCTGCGGTCTGCAACGAGACGGTATTGACTGCCGCCGTCGCCCTGCGACCGGGAACCGACGGGCCGGGGGGTGTCAGGACCAGCCCCGGTCTTAAACTCTCTCGGCCGCCGTTGCCCGGGGCGGAGGCGCACGGCCGACAGCCATAATTCACCCTCTTTCTTTGGAAAGGTAGAAATCATGAGCCAGAACACGCCGATCACGATCGCCTACGGGGACGGCATCGGCCCGGAGATCATGGGCGCGACCCTGGAGATTCTCGGGGAGGCGGGCGCCCGGATCGAGACGGAGGTCATCGAGATCGGGGAGAAGGTCTACAAGCGGGGAATCGCGACGGGAATCGAACCCTCCGCTTGGGAGTCGCTGCGCCGCACGCGGGTCTTTCTGAAGGCCCCGATCACGACCCCCCAGGGAGGGGGCTACAAGAGCCTGAACGTCACGACCCGCAAGACTCTCGGCCTCTACGCCAACGTCCGCCCCTGCGTTTCCTACCCCCCCTTCGTCAAGACGAAGCATCCCAACATGGACGTCGTGATCGTGCGCGAGAACGAGGAGGACACGTACGCCGGCATCGAGCACAGGCAGACGGCGGATGTCATGCAGTGCCTGAAGCTCATCTCGCGCCCGGGCAGCGAGAAGATCGTGCGGTACGCCTTCGAGTATGCCCGCCGCTATGGGCGCCGCAAGGTCACCTGCTTCATGAAGGACAACATCATGAAGATGACCGACGGCCTCTTCCACAAGGTCTTCGACGAGATCGGCGCGGCCTATCCCGAGATCGAAAAGGAGGCCTGGATCGTGGACATCGGAGCGGCCAAGCTGGCCGATACCCCCGAGGCGTTCGACGTGATCGTGATGCCGAACCTTTATGGCGACATCCTCTCCGACGTGGCCGCGCAGATCGCGGGCTCGGTCGGTCTGGCCGGCTCGGCAAACATCGGCGACCGGTGTGCCATGTTCGAGGCCATTCACGGGTCTGCGCCGCGCCGCGCGGGGCAAAACCTGGCCAACCCCACCGGGCTGCTCCTGGGCTCGGTGATGATGCTCGTCCACATCGGCCAGGAAGACGTCGCCGAACGCGTCCACAACGCCTGGTTGAAGACGATCGAGGACGGCGTCCACACCTACGACATCTTCCTGGAAGGGCTCTCCCGCGAAAAGGTCGGAACCAGGGAGTTCGCGCGGGCCGTGGCCACACGTGTCGGTCAGCGTCCGGAGAAGCTGAAGGCCGTGCGATACTCCCGCGCTCCCAACCAGACGAGGGTGGCCGAGGCCGCGCCGACCCGCCCCGCGCCGCGCAAGGAGACGGTCGGCGTCGACGTCTTCCTCGACTGGAAGGGCGGCACGCCGGAGGACCTCGGGAAGATCCTGACGCCGCTCGCCGGAAAAGAGATGAAGCTCGGCCGGATCAGCAATCGGGGCATCGAGGTCTGGCCGGCCGGGTTCTCGGAAACCTTCTGCTCGGACCACTGGTGCTGCCGTTTCCTGGCCGAGGCCTCTCCGACGGTCACGCACGCCGAGATCGTTTCGCTTCTCTCCCGGATCGGCGGGGCGGGTCTGGACTTCATCAAGACGGAAAACCTCTGCGCCTTCGACGGGCAGAAGGCCTTCTCGGGAGCAGACTAGAACGTCGGCTTCGCTCGCTCGGGATCCGCGGCGTGCGCCTGAGCGCCCGCCTGATCCCTTCCTCTCGCTACGCCTCCCGGGGTAGGATTACCCGGACACATTCCTAGGAGAATCGGGCGATCGGCGATCGCGCGATCCTGTCATCCCCTCGCTCTTCCCTATTCATCCCCTCGCTCTCCCCTGTCATCCTGAGCGCAGCGAAGGATCTGCTCCCGGCAGGAACAGCCCGAAGCCCGGGGCAGATTCCTCGCTTCGCTCGGAATGACAACCGAGCGTCAACGATCGATTGACCGCGGAAGAACGACCGTCAGGGTCCGACCGGAGCGGGAGAGGCGCGCGCCGCGGAATTCGAGGCTCACGCCATCGGCGGAGATCTTCACTCTCTCGGTCGTCTCTTCGATTTGAGGCTCGGACCTGAGGCCGACCGTGGCGCGCCGCACCCCTTCGAAGAGAGGGTGCTTGCCGGCCGACTCCGTCAGGCAGCGGCGGCCGAGGGCTTCCACGCTGCCCGAAGCGTTGCCGAGCTTGACCCAGCGGGTGTGGAGGACCTCCGACTCGGAAAGGCGCTGGACGTTCCAGGGGTCGAAGTTCTGAGGGAAGATCGGGTCGTCCGCTTCGACGATCACCTTCCAACCCGAGGCCTCGAGGAATTCGCGCCGCAGCTCGGTCCGGCGTCGGACCAGGGCGGCCATGTCTGCCGCCGCGCGGCGACGGGCCTCTTCTCTCTCGACCGCGCGAATAAGAACCGGGCGCGCTCCGGCCGCGGCGGGCTCGAGCAGCCCGTCGAGCGGTTGATCGTCTCTCTCCTCCAGGCGCCGCTTCCATCCGGGGTCGAGACGATCCAGGAGAAGCGCGATCGCCGCTCCGGAAGCATAGGCGCGCTCCCGGATGGCCTCCGCGGAAAACTCGCCTGCCGGAAAGACCGGCTCCGAAGGACTTTCCGCCAGCAGCTCGACATAGCGCGCGAGCCCCTCCTTGACCTCCGTACCCCGTTCGTAAGCCGCCGCCGGCGCGGGCAGAAGCCCGAAGCGCTCCCGGCGGAGTTCGAGCGCCCGCGCCCCCCACGCCGCAGTCTCCCCGCGATTGCCCGCCGCCAGTGCGCGGCGCAGGGCGGCCGACTCCAGGCGCCGAAGCGCGAGGGCCTCCGCGTTCTCGAAGGGATAGAGAAAGAGATCCACCTCGTTGCCCCCCCATTTCGGATGCCTGCGCGCCTGGAAGATATGGAAGGCCTCGTGGATCAGGAGGGCCGCCAGGCGGCGCGGCTCCTGCGGGTGCGCGAGCGTCACGGTGGCGGTCGGAATGCCCGCGATCTCGGCCGCGGTGTTGGCGCGAAGGCTCTGGTGGCGCCCTTCGAAGACCCGTGCATCCGCGCTCAGCGTGGACGCGGGGAATTCCGGCGGAGGAGACGGGTGGCGCACGAGCCAGGTCCGGCGGCCGTCGAAGATGGCGAGCGGGATCCCGCAAGGCTCGAATCCCGGCCAGAGCGGCCGCCGGCAGACCCGATCGAATTCTCTCAATCCGGCGCCGACGCGTGTCTCGTCGGAAGGCCGACCCGCGAAGACCAGGATCGCGGCGGCGAGCCCGCCGTAGAAAGCCTTCCGCGCCCGCATGTCCTCGGGGACGCGGGTGAGCAGGCCGGGGTTACGCCCCGCGCTAAGATGCACGCTCCTGCGAGGAGAAAAATGAAGGCCGTCAAGCTGCTGGGCGCTCCCTGTGCCGCGCTGGTGTTGCTGTCGTGCCAGAGCGGCAGAGGAGGATTCGAGCCGGTCGTCATCGACTTGAGCGCGGCCAGGACGCCATCCCCGACGGCCGGAGCGGCCACGCCGCTCCCCACGGCTGCTCCGCCACGGGCGGCGACTCCGGCTGCGGCGGCCGCTCCAAGTCCGGCTCCAGAGGCAACCCCGCCTCCTTCGCCGTCGCAGAGCCTCGGTTCCGCTCGGGAGCTCCCGCAGACGCCCGAGAAGGTCGCCGTCAGCCGGATCGACGCGTTCAACCGACGGGATCTGGAGGGGCTGGCGGCTCTCTACGTTTCCGACGCGCAGATCTTCGATCCGCCGGATCGGCCGCGCGATTCCGGTCGGGAACAGATCCGGCAGACCTATGCCCGCCGGTTCTCGTCCTCCCCGAGCGGCAGACTCTCGGCCAGCGGGCGCATGACCGAGGGTAACTTCGTCGTCGAACGCGAGACGGAGTCCGGCGGGGCGGGGATCCTCCAATCCGCGATCGTCATCTCGGAGGTCCGCGATGGAAAAATCGTCCGGGTCTGGATCCTCCGATGAGGTGCCGGCTTTCAGCCTTCCAGGCGCCGGAACCGATCACGGATCACTGATCACCTTTCCCGGGTCCAGTCGATCAGGATCTTCCCGACGTTCCTGTTCTCGCGCATCCTGGTGAAGGCCGCCGCCGCTTGCTCGGGCGCGTAGATCGAATCGACAGAGACGCGCAGGGCTCCGACTCCGAAGGCCGGAAGGACTTCCTCGCGAAACGCCCGGACGATTGCGGCCTTCTCACGGCGCGACCGCGACCGCAGGGTCGAGCCGATCAAACGCGCCCGCCTGGCCATGAGCGCGTGCAGGTCGAGCTCCGCCCGCGCCCCCGACATCGTCGCGAGAAAAACGACGCGCCCGCCCGTCGCGAGCAGTCGAAGATCGCCTTCGAGCGTCTGCGCGCCGACGGGGTCGAGAACGACGTCGACGGGAGACGCCCCCCAGGCCTTCTCGACGGCGGCCGCGAAGTCCTCCGCCGAAGTGTCGATGGCCAGATCGGCGCCGGCCCGCCAGAGAGCCTCGATCTTTTCGTGGGTCCGAGTCGTCGCGGCGACGCGAGCTCCCAGAAACCGCGCCAGGCCGATCGCGGCGAGCCCGACGCCGGAGGCTCCCGCATGGATGAGGACCGTTTCGCCCCGGGCCAGAGCGGCTTCGGATGGCAGGTTGACGAAGGCCGTCAGAAAAGCCTCGGGGATCGCGGCGGACTCCACGAGGCCGATCGTCGAGGGGGTCGGGAAGATCTGCCCCTCGGGGACGGCGACAGCCTCGGCGTGCCCCCCGCCGGCCAGGATCGCGCAGACCGGCTCCCCTGTGGTCGCCAGGCGGCCCGACACCTCCAGCCCGAGGATCGGCGACTCTCCCGGCGGCGGCGGATATTTTCCGGCGATCTGCGACAGGTCCGCCCGATTGATGCCGGACGCCGCCACCCGGACGAGCACCTCGCCGGCTTCGGGCTTGGGCTCGGGGGCTTCGGCGAGAAACGCTTCGTAGCGGCCGTCCCGTTTCCGCACCGCGAGGTGTCTCATCGGCTCGGGGAGATGGGGCGTTTCCCTCTATCCCGAATAGCAGCAGTAGAACTCGATAGTGCGCAGGAGAAGACCGAGCTCGATCCGCTTGCGGACGAAGTCCCGGATGCCAAGACTCTTACCTCCGCGCTTCGGCGGCCTCCTGGGCGCCCGTCGTCCGGCGTTTGCGCGGCACCCGGGGAAGGCTGACGGTGAAGATCGTCCCCTTGCCTGTCTCGCTTTCGACGGAGATCGTGCCCCCCATCGAGTCCACGATCTGGCGCACGATCCAGAGGCCGAGCCCCAGGCCGCCGTAGTGCCGGTCCGACACCGCCCTCTCGAACCGTTCGAAGATCCGGGCCTGGTGTTCGACAGGGATCCCGATGCCGTGGTCCCGGACCGAGAAGCTGGCGGACGTCTCGTCGGCGGAGATCCCCATCGCGATGGGGCTTCCCGCGCCGTACTTGACGGCATTGGAGAGCAGGTTCGTGACGACCTGCTCGAGGCGCAGCCGGTCCCACTGCCCCACGCACGGCCCGTCGACCTCGACCTCGATCGCGCAGCCCGCCCGTTTAAGCTCCTCCCGGAAACGAGACGCCGCGTCGCGCAGGACGCTCGAAAGGTCCACGGGTTCCAGCTGGAGGTCGAGGCGGCCGGCCGTGATCCGGGAGATGTCCAGGAGTTTGTTGATCAGATCCGTCAGCCTCTCGACCTGGCGCTCGGCGGTGGCCAGACGCTGCGCGATCCCCTGCAGTCCCGGGTCCCCGCCGCCCTGGATCTTCCGGATCAGGCCCTGGACCTGGAGCTGGAGCGTCGTCAGTGGTGTCTTCAGCTCGTGCGACGCGATCGAGAGAAACTCGTCGCGGGCCCGCACCGCGTCCCGCGCGTCCCGGTAGAGACGGGCGTTCTCGATCGCCGCGCTCGCGCGCAAGGCCAGGTCCTGGGCGAAGGCGAGATCTTCCGGCCCAAAGCGGCGCCCCGACTCGGAGGAGGCCAGAGAGATCGCTCCCAGGACTCTGCCTTCCGCCCAAAGAGGAACGCACATGAGCGAGACCAGGCGCAGATCGCGGATCAGCCGGTAGTGTTGCTCGTCCCGCGCCGTCGCGCGCAGCGCCTCGTCAGAGACCTCGCTCAAGAGCTCGGGCTCCCCGGTAGCCACCACCCGCCCCACGCCGTGGGGCGCTCCGAGCTCCGCCGGGTATCGGCTGGCGACCTGCTCGGCGGCCGCGATCCGTTGGGGATCGCTGTGGCTGGTCGCGAGACGGCGGAGCCTTCCCGAGGCGTCGAGCATGTCCACGGCGCACCCGTCGGCGATCCGGGGGACGACCAGGCGCGCGACGCCTGCGAGGGTCGTCCGGTAATCGAGGGAAGAGGTGAGCACCGCGCTCGCTTCTGCCAGAAAGGCGGCCCGGCTTTCCGCGACCTCCGCGGCCGCGCGCGCCGCCTGCTCGCGCGCGAGAAGGTCCGCGCGTTCGGCCTCCGATCGCGCGCGGTCGGTGATGTCGCGCACGAAACCGGTGAAGACCGGTGGACCTTCTCCGGAGATCCGCGCGATCGTCAGCTCGACGGGAAACTCCTTGCCATCCGAGCGATGCGCCGGCATCTCGAGTCTCCGGTTGAGGACCCGGGCCTCCCCGGTGACGAGATAACGCGCCATGCCCTCCCGGTGTTTGTCCCGGAGCCGCGGTGGAATGATCAGCTCGGCCATCTCCCGTCCCACGGCCTCGCTGGCGGAGAGCCCGAAGAGCCGCTCGGCCGCCGGATTGAACTCGAGCACGCGGCCTTCGTAGTCGATCGTGATGATCGCGTCGAGAGCGCCTTCCAGGATGGCGGTCTTGCGCCGCTCGGACTCCTCGACCGCCCTGCCGGCGAGCTTCCGGCCCGCGGCGGCCGACAGCACGTTCGCGACCGACTGCAGGAAGAAGAGATCCTCTCCGGAGAACCCGCGGGGCGCCCGCGTGTGGACGCTCAAGACGCCGAGGGGCGTGTCTGTCCCGGGAATGACCACGCTCGCACCGCTGACCACGGCATGGTCTTCGAAGACGCTCTGCGCACGGAAGCGCTCTTCCCGCCGCAGGTCCGGCACGATGACAGGCTCGCCGGCGATCAAGGTATAGCCGGGCTGCGTAGCCGTATTCGCGGGAAGAGTCGCCGAGCCGACGAGCCCCTCCTTCCACCCGATGCCGGACTTCAGGAGGAACTGGCGCCCTCCCGGCAAGAGCTCGAAGACTGCCGCGAGCTCGGCGCCGAGGATCTCCGCGACGACCCGGCACGCCCCTTCGAACAGCCGCAACAGGTCAGTCTCGACCAGCGCCTTCTGGCCGAGCCGGACGACAGCCGCCTGCTGGCGCGCCCGCAGGCGCAGGGCGTCGTCGGCTTCCTTCAAACGTGTGATGTCGACAGAGAGACCGCGCAGGACCGGGGGCTTCCCTTCCTCCTCGGAGAGCCGGACGCGGGTCTGGAACCAGACCGTGCGCCCGTCGGAGGCCAGGAAACGGTGCTCGAACTGCTGTTCCGTCTTTTCGCTCAGCGCCTGGGCGGCCGTGGCCAGGACGCGCTCCCGGTCCTCGACGGGGATCAGGCGCGTCCAGAAGTCCGGCGCGCCCGACGACTCGTCCAGCGGATAGCCGAGCACTTCCTGGGCCCGGCGGGACACGAAGCTCATCCGGAGGGTTCCGGCGTCGGCCTCCCAGACGATCCCCCCGGGGATGCCCTGCACCAGATCCCGGTAGCGCTGGCGCGTCGTTTCGGCCAGGCGGCGCTCGCGCCTCTCGGTCTCGTAAAGACGTGCGAGCCTTCGCGTCAGCAAGATCGCGAGGACGACCGTCAGGGCGACAGAGAGGAGGCCGCTGATGAGGATCATGACGGAGGCGAGCGAGGTCTTCCGGGCGGACGCCGAATCCGTCTGCTCGAGAATCTGTGTCTCGTGGTAGATGTAGGCCGAGAGGCGGCGGTCGAGGGCTTCGCGCGCGGGCTCGACGTTCTCGGCGAAGAAACCGGGTGCCTGGCCGCCGAGCCTGAGAGCGATGGCTTGCTCGGTGGCCTGCTGATGGAGCTCCTCGGCGCGTTCGATTTCCGCCAGCAGCTCTTTCTCTTTCGCCGTCAGTCCCGTCCGACGCAGGGCTTCGATCTGAGAGCGGAGATCAGCTCGCCGCCGCTTGATCTCGGACAAGAACTTTTCGTCCCCCGTGATCAGGAAACTTCGCGCCGCGACCATCTTCTGCTCGGTCGTGGCCCTGAGGCGGCCGAACTCGATGACGTCGCGGGCCTGGCCGGCGAAGGCCCGGCCGCTCGACGCGGTCTGGTGGAGCGCGTAGAAGGACACCAGGCCGGTCACGCCGATCAGCACGACAGCCGCCGTGAAACCGGCCGCGATTCGCCAGCGGAACCCCAGCGCCGAGGGGGGTTCCGAAGCGGCGGTCTGGCTCATGCCGGGAGCTCCCCGATGTCCTCGTTCCAGACGTCGGGATGCGACGCGATGTACTCGGAGAGCATTGTGACGCATTCGGAGGAGTTCAGGTCCACGACGCGCACGCCGTGCTCCCGGAGCCAGTCGAGGCCTCCCCCGAAATTCACGGATTCGCCGACGACCACGGTTCCGATGCGGAACTGGCGCGCCAGACCACTGCAATACCAGCATGGAGCGAGTGTCGTAACCAGGATCTTGTCCCGGTATGTCTTCTGACGTCCCGCCCGCCGGAAGGCGTCGGTCTCGCCGTGCGCCGAGGGATCTCCGTCCTGGACCCGGCGGTTGTGCCCTCCGCCCAGAAGATTCCCGCTCTCGTCGAAGAGCGCCGCGCCGATCGGGATCCCCCCCTCCGACAATCCCTTTCGGGCTTCATCAATGGCCACGCGGAGAAGCGCCTCGTAGTCGATCAACTGTCAATTTTGGATTCTAGATTCCTGATTTTGGATTGGATCCGGTGTCGCAATCTAAAATCTAGAATCCAAAATCCAGAATTGCGTCACTTGGCCGCGACGGGGACATGCGACTCGGAGGTCGCAGCGTATCCTTCGGGGACCTCGTGGCCGCCGTGGTAGCCCGATTCGTCGGGTCTGGCGATCTTCGACTGGGACACGATCCGGTCCCGGCGGATGCCGCGGAAGTCCTCGAGCCGTTTCCATCCGCGGTCTCCGTGCTTCTCCAGGAACGCCTCCATGTCGCGGACCAGGCCCCGCAGAACGTTGGGTCCGATCGCCTTGTCGAGCATGGCCGCGGTGCAGACCTGGACGGTGCCGCACCCGATCAGGAAGTAGGAGAGCGCGTGGTCGAAGGTCGAGATCCCGCCGATCCCCGAAAAACTCTTCTCCGGGAACGCGGCCGTCATCTGGCCCATCTTTGCGAGCGAAAGCGGGAGGATCGCGGGACCTCCGAGGCCTCCGGTGGATACGTACCCTTCCACGTTCATCTCGAACTCCAGGGTCTCCGGGTCGATCAACGGAAGGGAGGTAAAGGTGTTGGACGAGGAGATCGCGTCGGCTCCTCCGAGAAAGGCCGCACGGGCCTCGACCACGATGTCGGTCGTCGAAGGAGTCAGCTTCGCCCAGACCGGGACCCGCGCGACCTCTTTGACGACCTGGGTGACGACCGAGATCAGCTGCTGGTCCTTGCCGATGTTCGATCCCATGTCCTGCCGATCCATGTGAGGGCAGGAGAGGTTCAGCTCGAACGCGTCCGCCCCCTCGTCCTGGCAGGCCCTGGCCAGCGTCTGCCAGTGCGCCAGCTCCGTGTCGTTGCCCGAACCGGCCATGATCGAGGCGACGAGGACCCGGTCGGGGAAGGCCTTCTTGATCCGGCCGATCCGCGGCACCCACCAGTCCAGCGGCTTGTCGGAGATCAATTCCCAGTTCCAGGAGGAATGGAGGGCCGTGTTGGCACGCTTCTTCATCGAGAGCCGCGGGCTGTCCACGTCGGCCCGCAGGAACTTGGTCTTCGGCCCCCGCACGTTGACGACAGGGTGGAGTCCGATCGTCTTCGTCACGACTCCGCCCCAACCGGCTTCGAAGGCGCGCAGAATGTTGGACTCCGACTCAGTCGGCGGAGCCGAGGAGAGCAGGAACGGGTTCTGGAACCGGACTCCGGTGAAAACGACTGAAAGATCGGTGCTCATGAGTCCTCCTGGACGGCCTGTCGAGAAAAAGGAATTCTACGCTCGCCTGATCCCTCTCCGAGCACGAGCCGTAAGCCTCACACGGGAAATCACTTGCACTGGGGATCGTCCCCGTGCGATTCGGGCTAGTATTGGGGTTTCCTTCGGGATAGGAGGTTCCATGGCGGAAACGTCGGCAGTCGAAGACAGGGCACCGGCTCGCGGCGTCGGTGTCGAAACGCTCCGCAACTACATCGGCGGTCGCTGGGTCGAGTCTCGCGCGACGGAGTTCCTCGACGTCTATAACCCGGCCCGGGGCGAAGTGATCGCCCGGACGCCGCTCTCCAACGCGGAGGACGTGAACGCCGCCGTCGCCGCGGCGAACAAGGCCTTCCCGGCCTGGCGCGACACACCTCCCGTCACCCGGGCGCGGACGCTCTTCCGACTCAAGGCGAAGCTCGAGGAACATTTCGAGGAGATCGCGCGCATCGTCACAACCGAGCACGGAAAGACACTGGACGAGGCGCGAGGGAGCGTCCGGCGCGGCATCGAGTGCGTCGAGGTGGCTTGCGGGACACCCTCGCTGATGATGGGTTACGCCCTGGAGAACATCGCCTCGGGGATCGACTGCAACGTCATCCGCCAGCCCGTCGGCGTCTGCGCGGCGATCGCGCCGTTCAATTTCCCCGCCATGGTGCCCCTCTGGTTCCTCCCCTTCGCCATCGGAACCGGCAACACGTTCGTCTTGAAACCTTCCGAGCAGGTGCCGCTGTCCCAGAAGAGGATCCTCGAGCTGCTCGAGCAGTGTGACCTCCCGCCGGGGGTCGTCAACCTGATCAACGGCGGGCGCGAGGCGGTCGAAGCGATCTGCGATCACCCCGGGATCCGGGCGGTCTCCTTCGTCGGATCCACGCCGGTCGCCCGCGCGGTCTACCAGCGCGCCACGCACGCGGGTAAGCGCGTACAGGCTCTTGGCGGCGCCAAGAACTTCATCGTCGTGATGCCGGACGCGGATCTCGACCGCGCGACGGACGTCATCACCGAGTCCTTCTACGGCTGCGCCGGCGAGAGGTGCCTCGCGGGAAGCGTGCTCGTGCCGGTTGGAGAGGCTCACCGGGGGGCCCGGGAGCGGATGGTCGCCGCGGCCAGGAGCCTGCGCGTCGGCGACGGCAGCCAGGAGGGCGTTTCGATGGGCCCCGTCATCACCGGCCGGCATCGCGAGCGGGTCACGGAATACATCGAGAAAGGGGTCGCCGAAGGGGCGAAGCTGCTTCTCGACGGCCGCAAGCTGACGGTTTCCGAGCGGCCGAATGGGTTCTTCCTCGGGCCGACGCTGTTCGACGATGTCTCTCCCTCGATGACGATTGGCCGGGAAGAAATCTTCGGCCCGGTCGCTTCGATTACTCCGGTCAAGACCCTGGAGGAGGCGATCGGCGTGATGCACGCGCACCCCAACGCCAACGCCACCTCGATCTTCACCTCCAGCGGCAAGGCCGCCCGGGAGTTCGCTCGTCACGCCTCGGCTTCCATGGTCGGCGTCAACATCGGAGTCGCCGCTCCCATGGCTTACTTCCCCTTCGGCGGAGCCAAGGACAGCTTCTTCGGGGATCTGAAGGTCCACGGCCGGGACGCGTACGAGTTCTACACGGATAAGAAGGTCGTCATTTCGAGATGGTTCTGAGTAAGAAGACTAAGGACTAAGGACAGCGACATGCCTCGCACAGTCGTAGGCGGCCTGATCCAGTGTCACGCGCCCCTTTCCGACCCGGCCGCGCCGATCGAGAAGGTCAAGCAGGCGGCGATCGACGCGCACATCCCTTTCATCGAGGAGGCCGGGAAACGGGGAGTCCAGATCCTCGGCCTCCAGGAGGTCTTCGAAGGACCTTACTTTTGCCCGTCCCAGGATCCTCATTGGTACGACATGGCGGAGCCGGTCCCGGGACCGACGACGCAGCGGATGGCGGAATACGCGAAGAAATACCAGATGGCCATGGTCGTGCCGGTCTACGAGCGCGAGCAGGCGGGCGTCTACTACAACACGGCCGCGGTCTACGACTCGGACGGGTCCTACCTTGGCAAGTACCGTAAGAACCACATCCCGCACACGTCCGGTTTCTGGGAAAAGTATTACTTCAAGCCCGGCAACCTGGGGTATCCGGTCTTTCAGACGCGCTTCGCGAAGGTCGGCGTCTACATCTGCTACGACCGCCATTTCCCGGAAGGGGCGCGCCTGCTGGGCTTGAACGGCGCGGAGATCGTCTTCAATCCCTCGGCGACCGTGGCCGGCCTCTCGCAGTACCTCTGGAAGCTCGAGCAGCCCGCTCACGCCGTCGCCAACGGCTATTTCATGGCGTGCAGCAACCGGGTCGGGACCGAAGCCCCATGGAACCTGGGCAAGTTCTACG
Source organism: Acidobacteriota bacterium (assembly GCA_046726795.1). Lineage (GTDB taxonomy): Bacteria > Acidobacteriota > Thermoanaerobaculia > UBA5066 > Gp7-AA6 > JAWOLE01. Next base: position 4,582 of record JBKPBH010000144.1, on the reverse strand, counting down.
GCTCCTCCTACTTCGTCGACCCGCGCGGCAACTTCCTGGCGGTCGGCTCCGAGGACAAGGACGAGCTCGTCACGGCCGAGATGGACCTCGACGTCATCGAGGAGGTCCGCCGCGTCTGGCAGTTCTTCCGGGACCGGCGCCCCGAGACCTACGAGCCGATGGCGCAGGTGTGAGGACCCTGATCCGCGGCGGGACCGTCGTCACCGCGACGGATCTCTACACCGGCGACGTGCTCGTCGAAGACGAAAGGGTCTCGGCGATCGGGACCTCGCTCCCCGTTGAAGCGGATCGGACCATCGAGGCGAAGGAACGGTATGTCCTGCCCGGTGGCATCGACGTCCACACCCACCTCGACATGCCCTTCGGTGGCACGACGTCGGCCGATGACTTCGAGACCGGAACAGTCGCGGCGGCGCACGGCGGCACGACTTCCATCATCGACTTTGCGATCCAGTACAAGGGGGAGACGCTTCGCCAGGGGTGGGAGAACTGGATGGAGAAGGCACGCGGGAAAGCCGCGATCGACTACGGCTTTCACCTGATCGTGACCGACCTGCCGGAGAAGCTCGAGCCCGAGATGGATGCGCTCGTCGCCGAGGGCGTCACGTCTTTCAAGCTCTTCATGGCGTACCGCGGCGTCCTCATGCTCGACGACGGCTCGATCTTCCGGGCGCTCTGCCGGACAGGCGAGAACGGCGGGACGATTTGCATGCACGCCGAGAACGGGGACGTCATCGACGTCCTGGTCCGCCGCGCGCTCGCGGAAGGCCGGACCGCCCCGAAGCATCACGCCTTGACACGCCCGCCGCGCGCCGAGGCCGAGGCGACGTATCGCGCCCTCTGCCTGGCGGAGATCGCCGGAGTTCCGATCTATATCGTGCACCTCTCGGCCGCGGAGGCCCTGGAGAAGGTGACCGAGGCCCGGGACCGGGGCCTCCCGGCCTACGCCGAGACCTGCCCGCAGTACCTCTTCCTGTCCTATGCCAACTACGAGGAGGAGGGGTTCGAGGGAGCGAAGTACGTCATGAGCCCGCCCCTGCGAGAGAAGGGGAACGAGGAGAAACTCTGGCGCGGCCTGGCCGGCAACGACCTCCAGGCGGTCTCCACCGACCACTGCCCCTTCTGCATGAAGGAACAGAAGGAGCTCGGGCGAAACGACTTCTCGAAGATCCCCAACGGCGCGCCGGGGATCGAGACGCGCCTGCACCTGCTCCACGACGGCGGCGTGCGGACCGGACGCATCTCCTGGAACCGCTTCGTCGAGCTGACCTCGACCTCGCCCGCGAAGATCTTCGGGCTCTTTCCCAGGAAAGGGACGATCGCTCCCGGCTCCGACGCCGACATCGTCGTCTTCGATCCCGGGAAGAAGCACACCCTCTCGGCGAAGACGCACCACATGCGCGTGGACTACAACCCCTACGAAGGGCGGGAAGTCACGGGGGCGGTGGAGACGGTCCTCTCGAGGGGCAGGGTGATCGTGGAAAACGGCAGGTTCACTGGAAAGGCCGGGGCGGGAGAGTTCCTGCGAAGGAAACCGAGGAGTTCATGAGAAGTCTGGGACCGGAGGTGGGCGGGGGCAAGCCCCGCCCCTACGACACGGGGAGAGCGGCAGGTGCCGATCCCCGTCGTGCCCTCCGTGCCGTAGGGGCGGCCCTTGTGGCCGCCCGCAGGAGGAACGCCATATGAGCACCACTAAGACTCTGTCCCCCACATCCCCTCTAACGAAATCCGTGCGCGAGAAGCACAAGGAGTACCTCTTTCCCGCCACGATCCAGTACTACGCCGAGCCGGTCGTCTTCACCGAGGGCAAGGGCCTCCGCATCCGCGATGCCGATGGCAACGAGTATCTCGACTTCTTCGGCGGGATCCTGACGGTTTCGGTCGGCCACGCCAACGACAAAGTCAATGCGGCCATCAAGGCCCAGTTGGATCGGCTCTCCCACGTCTCGACCCTCTATCCGACGCTGCCGCTCGTGGAGCTGGCCGAGCGGCTGGCGCGCTTGGCGCCGGGCCCTCTGAAGCAGTCCTACTTCACCGCTTCCGGGACCGAGGCCGACGAGACGGCGGTCATGATGGCCGAGCTGTACACCGGCTCGAACGAGATCGTGGCGCTGCGGCACGGCTACTCGGGCCGCTCGATGCTCGCGCAGTCGCTGACGGCGCACTCGACCTGGCGCGCCCTTCCCACGCAGATCGCCGGCATCAAGCACGCAGTCTCTCCCTACTGTTACCGCTGTCCGCTTCACCTGACCTACCCCTCCTGCGGCGTCGCCTGCGCCAGGGATATCGAGGAACTCGTCCGCACCACAACCACGGGACGCATCGCCGGTTTCCTGGCAGAGCCGATCCAGGGGGTCGGCGGGTTCATCACGCCCCCTCCCGAATACTTCGAGATCGCCGTGGGCATCATCAAGAAGTACGGCGGCGTCTTCATCTGCGACGAGGTGCAGACGGGATTCGGACGCACGGGCGGAAAGATGTGGGGGATCGAGCACTGGGGCGTCCAGCCCGACATCATGACGATGGCCAAGGGAGTCGCCAACGGACTGCCGCTCGGCGTCACGATCGCGACGCCGGAGATCGCGGCGTCCCTGAAGGCGCTCACGATCTCGACGTTCGGCGGCAATCCCGTCTCCTGCGCGGCCGCGAACGCCACGATTCAGATCGTCGAGGAGGAGGGCCTTCCGGCCAACGCCGAGCGGATGGGACGGCTGCTGCGGCAGGGGCTGGAGGAGTTGAAGCGCCGCTTCCCGAAGAACGTCGGGGACGTGCGCGGCATGGGACTCATGCAGGCGATCGAATTCGTCGCCGACGAGCCCGCCGGCGACCGGACTCCCGAGAAGGCCCTGACCAACCGCGTCTTCGAAGAGGCCAAGAAGCATTTCCTGCTGATCGGCAAGGGGGGGCTCGACGGGAACTCCTTCCGCATCGCGCCGCCGCTGACGGTCGGCAAGCCGGACATCGAGGAGGCGCTCGAGATCCTGCGGGAGTCGCTGGAAGCCGCCGGAGCTCGGTAGCCGGCCTCGCTCGGCGCGAATGCCTTCCGTCGGAAGAAGAGTCCCGCGCAAGGAGGGGATCGCCAAGGTCACCGGCGCGGCCCGGTACGTCGACGACCTCTCCTTCCCGGGGATGCTCCACGGCTCGACCGTCCGCTCGACGATCTCGCGCGGGGAGATCCTCTCGGTCCGCCTTGCCTTCGATCCGGCCGGCTTCACGGTCGCGGATTTCCGGGACGTCCCGGGAAAGAACGTCGTCGCTCTGATCGAGGAAGACCAGCCCTGCCTGGCCGAGCGCGAGGTGCGGCACGCTGCGGAGCCGATTCTGCTGCTCGCGCACGAGCAGAAGGAGAGGCTCCTGGAAGCGAGGGTCGAGATCGAGTACCGGGAGGCCGAACCGGTCTACGACCCGCAACGCTCGGGGAAGACCTTCAAGGAAATCTCCATCGACAAGGGCGATCTCCGACACGGATTCCGCCGGGCGGACCTCGTCGTCGAAGGAGAGTACCGCGTCGGGCTTCAGGAGCAGCTCTACATCGAGACGAACGGGGTTATCGCGGTGCCTGAGAACGGCGGCGTGACGGTCTACGGATCGCTGCAGTGTCCCTATTACGTCCACAAGGCTCTGCGCGTGCTTCTCGGGCTGTCCGCGGAGAAAGTCCGCGTCATCCAGACAGAGACGGGAGGCGGATTCGGCGGCAAGGAGGAGTACCCCTCGATGATCGCGGGGCATGCGTGCCTGCTGGCCTTGAAGGCCGGCCGCCCCGTCAAGATCGTGTACGACCGCGTCGAGGACATGCTTGCGACGACCAAGAGGCATCCTGGCGTGATCCGACATCGGACGGGCGTCACAAAGGACGGGCGCCTGACCGTCCAGGACATCGACGTGCTATTGGATGGCGGCGCGTACGTCACACTCTCTCCCGTCGTCCTCTCCCGAGGCGTCCTCCATGCCACCGGCCCGTATCGCTGCGACGACGTCCGGATCCGCGGGCGCGTCGCGATGACTAACACGCCGCCCAACGGCGCGTTCCGCGGCTTCGGCGCGCCGCAGACCCAGTTCGCCGCGGAGGTGCACATGGAGCGGATCGCCGAGGCGCTCGGCATGGACCCGGTGCGCCTGCGCGAGAGAAACGCCTTCCGGCCTGGCGACACGACGGCGACCGGCCAGAGGCTGGGACGGGACACGAGCGCCCTGAAAGTCCTGCGGGAGGCCGTGCGGCGGACGGATTTTCGCCGGCGCCGACGCGAGCTCGCGGGATCCAACCGCGGCATCGGCCTCGCGCTCTTTTTTCACGGATCGGGCTTCACAGGCGGCGGCGAGGTCAAGCTCGCCTCGAAGGCGTCGCTCGAGCTGACTAGAACGGGAGCGCGCATCCTCGTCGCGTCGACCGAGATCGGCCAGGGGACACGCACGATGCACGCCCAGATCGTCGCCGACACGTTGGGAATCCCCTACAGCCGAGTGGAGGTCGCCGAGGCGGACACGGGACGGGTTCCCGACAGCGGGCCGACCGTGGCCTCGCGGACCTGCATGATCGTAGGAAAGATTCTCGAGAACTGCGCGCTCGACATGAAGAGGCGCC
>JBKPBH010000143.1:0-10493 GCA_046726795.1 Acidobacteriota bacterium | reverse complement strand
CGCCGCCAAGATCGGCAAGCCGGTGGACCGCACCGACTGGGAGATGACGCCGCCCACGGTCAACGCCTACTACCAGTCCGCCCGCAACGAGATCGTCTTTCCCGCCGGGATCCTGCAGCCCCCCTTCTTCGACGCGGCCGCGGACGACGCGGTCAACTACGGCGGCATCGGCGCGGTCATCGGCCACGAGATGACGCACGGCTTCGACGACGCCGGGCGCAAGTTCGATGCTCACGGGAACCAGCGGGACTGGTGGACGCCGGAAGACCTCAAGAACTACGAGGCCCGGGCCCTCTGCGTCCAGAAACAGTTCGACGCTTATGTCGTCGAGGGAGACCTCCACGAGAACGGCAAGCTCGTGCTAGGCGAATCGATCGCCGACCTGGGCGGCGTCGCGATCGCATACCGCGCTCTCTTGAAGAGTCGGGAGGGGAAGCCTTCGCCTCCCCCCATCGACGGTCTGACGGCCGACCAGCGCTTCTTTCTCTCCTGGGCGCGCATCTGGGCCACCAACGACCGCCCGGAGTTCGCGAGGCTGATCGTCAACACGAACCCGCACCCACTCGGCCGTTTCCGCGCCATTGGTCCTCCCTCCAACCTACAGGAATTCGCCCGCGCCTTCTCTTGCAAAGCCGACGATCCCATGGTCCGAGCCGACCGCTGCGAAATCTGGTGAGTTCCCGGCCGGCTAGGACTGCCTCGCGGATGCGGAACGCTCGCGGGCGATAGCGGCGGAGTCCAGCTTGCCCAGACGCTCGAACTCCTCCGCAGCACGGTGGAAACAGTCCCCGGCCTCGTCGGATCGTTCGAGCGATTCGTATGTCAGTGCTAGGTGGAAAAGCGAGAGCGCGTGGCCTTCGGCGAGGGCGTGGCGGGCTCGGATGTCCGCAGCTTCCCTCAGGGCGGTGGCGCTCTTCTCGAGATGGCCATGTTCCGTGGAAGGGTCGAGGACGGCCAGGCGGCGCAGGGCGATTCCCAGGTTGTGAAGGGTGACGCCGCGGGCGATCTCGCGCTCGGCGGTTCGCCACTCCAGGGCGCGCTCGAAGAGAGAGACCGATTCGGCCAGGTCCTCGGCGGTTTCGCCGAGGTTGGAGAGAGACGTAGCGAGGTTGTGCAGGGCCCGAGCGTGCCATCCGCTCTCCTCGTGGGCGTGAAAATGTTCCAGGGCGACGGAGAAGCATTTCCGGGCGCGCGCAAGGTCCGCGGCCGGACCCGGGCTGCCGAAGAAAACCGCGACGTTGTGGAAGAAGCGGGCCCGCTCCTCCGCGGAGGAGAAGCTCAGATCGTCGATGAGAGTCCACAGGTCCTCGGCGATCGCGCGAGAGGTCTCCACGTCCTCCTCTTCGCGCAGCTCCTCCTGGAGGCGGAACCAGTCGCGGTAAGCGGCCGCCGGATCGGACCGGAAGGCTTCCCGGAAATGTGTCCGCGTCTTCTCGAGGCCACTCTCCACGGCCCCCACCTTTAGGAGCGGCGCTTGACCGGCGGCGTGGGAGTGGGGGTCCAGGTCACGGCGAGGCGGAATGGCACGTCTGCGCCCTCGTAGTAGGCGCCGGGCTTGCGCGTCAGCGTCGGACTCGCTGAGACCGCTTCGGTCGGGGTGAGCGTGGCAGTCTCGGTCGGAGAAGCGGAAGTCGCCGTCGCCGGCACGGAGGTCAAGGTTGGAGGCGCCGGAGTCGCCGTAGATGGAACCGGCGTTGTCGTGGGAGGAACGCGTGTCGCAGCGGCAGCTGCCGTGGCCCGGGCGGTGGGGGACGGTCTGGGAGTCGGCGGGACGCGCGTCGCGGTCGGAGCCGCGGGTCTTGCCGTTGGCCTCGGAGCAGTCGCCGTAGCCGACGGGCGTGGAGCGGCTGCGGGAGCCGCCGGTCTGGCCGTGGGGTTCGGCGTCGGCGTTGGGCGCTTCTCCTCGTAGAGCACTCCTGGGGTGCGGTCGTACTGTGAGGGAGGCGCGGTGACGACCGGCATCGGCGTCGGTGTTGGGGGAGGAGTCGCGGTCGGCGGTGGAGGCGGGACCGAAGTCGGCGTCGCTGTGGCGAACTTCGCCACGGTCACCCTCGTCGTCGTGCATCCAGAGGCGACAGCCAGCAGGACCGCGGCAACGCTCCCCGCCGCGAGCGCCCTTCTCATACCAGGAGCCTAGCAGGTTGCCGGCCTAGGAGCGCATCCCGGTAATCCCTGCCCCGTTCGCGGCGCGAGGAGTCTCCCAAAGTAACCGAAGGGAGGAGCCTCGCGCCGACTTTACGGTCGCAGGACAGACCAGTAGAGCGAATTGAAGACGAAAGGGAACGTCGCGTGCGTCTGGGCGCGGTTCTGCGGCCGGAAGGCGAGCAGCACGATCTTCCCCTTGCCGTAGGTCATGGCCACCGCGGCGGCGCGGCGCGCCAGGCGATCCTCTCCGTGAATCCAGCCGGAGAGGAGGATGTCCCGCGGGGCCTCGGGATAGGCCGCGAGCACCCACCGCTCCATCTCCAGGCCGGGCAGAGCCGTCGCGAAGGCGACCGGGCCGTCCTGGAAGACGGCGAGCTCGGCAGGCAGCCCGTAGGTTACCGGGTGGTCCGGCGTCACGTGCACGCGCAGGAGCGATCCCGGACAGGAAAAATCGTCGGGCTTCGAGCGCGCGAGCACATTCCGGACCGGGACGTTGAACTCGTCGGCGATGTAATCGGAGGCGGAGGCGAAGGCGATGAGGGTCCCTCCCGACTCGACGAAGTCCTTGAGAGCTTTCGCACCTTCCTTTTCCAGGCCGCCGGCGTACTCCGGCGGAAGCTCCGCGAAGTAACGCATGTCGGTCTCCTCCCGGTGCGGCTTGCCCGTCGCGATCGTGTCCTTCTCCACGTTGGGCAGCACGATCGCGTCGAAATTCTCGGAGAGCTTTCCCTCGCGAATGGTCTTGTTGTCGAGCGGCTTCGGATCAAAACCGTACTGCTCGAGCAGCCACCGGGTCCATCCCTCGTCCATGGAGGCGGCCCACGGCTTGTAGAGGCCGACCCGGGGACTCTTCAACTTCTCCAGGTTGGCGGGTGCCGACACCGCGACCCAGGAGACGCCCGTCTCTCCCGCGACGCCTCCCGCGGCCTTCGCCGCCGCCGCGTCGAGCACGACGGTTCCGGCCGCGAAACGGCGATCTCCCGCCGTGAAGGGGGCGCGAGCGATCGCAGCCGTTCCGCCGCCACGAAGCGCCGCGTTGACGACCCTGAAGTTCTCGGGGCTGCCGGGCGAGATCGCGACCGAGCCGCCGGCCACCGTGACCTTGGCCTCCGCGCGCGGATTGAAGGGATGGAGGCCGCCGGGAAGCGCCGCCTTCTCGACGGTCACACCCATCATCAGCGGCAGAGTCCAAGCGGTGACATCGTAGGGCCGCACGATGTCCTTGCCCGCGACGAGCTTGACTTCCGGGTAATGCTGCTCGCTGAGCATCTCGTTGACGAACGCGCCGTAGGGTTGTGCGAGCGGGATCCAGATGTCCCCGTTGTCGGCGGCCTTCACCTCCACGCCGTGCTCCTCCATGAGCCTCGCCAGCTTGAGCGCGGTCGGATGATCGCGTTGAGACGCGGGAATGCGGTAGGCGTCCGTCGTTCCGAACGCGGCGATCGCGTGGCGTGAGCGTGCGACCATGTCGCGCAGGAAGTCCTCGCGGTGCTCGGCACAGCTCTCGAGCAACGCGTCGGAGGCGATGCGCTCGTAATCCATGATGTCGCGCAGCCGCCAGCGCCCGCCCGGCCAGGGGTTGGGGAAGTTAGTCTGCGGACCGTACTCGATCAGGCCCTTGCGACCGCCGGCGAGTTCTCCTGCGGGAAGCTCGATCGGTGTGGCCAGGCGCGCGGAGGCCACCTCGGTCAGGAGTCCCGAGATATTCTTGTACCAGGCGGTGTTCTTCGTGCCGCCTGGCCAGTAGGCGTCGTAGGAGAAGCCGTAGATGACGCCGGACTTTCCCGCCTGCTCCAGGCGCAGCGCCATGTTCGTGCCGATGACGTTGACCTCGCGCCAGACGAGCGGGTGGATCGTCGTGTCCACGGGGTCGGCGTAAGGCGGCACGAAGATGCGCGGGCCGTTCGAGCCCATCTGGTGCTCGTCCAGCCAGACCTGTGGAAACCACTCCTTGTAGACGGCGCGAGTCAGCGCCTTCGTCTCCTTCTGAGTCAACATGTACCAGTCGCGGTTGTCGTCGTGGCCGGTGTAATGGTGATAGAGCCACGGCATCCGGCTGCCCTCGAACTTCGTGCCCAGATTCTTCCGGTACCACTCGGTCTCCATGATCTGGCCGTCAGGGTTCAATGACGGCAGGAGGAGCAGGACGACTTCCTTCAAGCGATGCAGGGTCTCGGGGTCGCTCGCCGTCGCAAGGCCATGGGCCCACTCCATGGCCATCTGCGAGGCGCCGATCTCGGTCGAGTGGATGTTGCAGGTGACGAGGAGGACGACCCTCCCTTCCTTTTCCAGTCGCCGCGCCTCGGCGTCGGAGAGTCCGCGCGGATCGGCGAGCCTCTTCGCGATTTCGCGGATGTGTTTCAAGTTCTTGATGTTCTCTTCCGAGGAGATGATGGCCATGAACATGTCTTCGCCGAGAGTCGTCTTGCCGAGGACCTCGATCTCCACGCGGGGCGAGGCCGCCTTCAAGCCTTGGAAGTACTTCGCGATCTGCCGGTAGTCTGCGAGCTTCCTGTCCGCCCCCACCTCGAACCCCAGGAACTCCGACGGCGTCAGAGCCGACGCCGCGTATGCGAAGGAAGCGGCGCCGGCGAGCAGAAACGCGGCCAGCGCTGTTGCGCCACTTCGAGCCTTCATTGACCTGTTCCTTTCTGGCAGAGAGTCTATTTCAGCGCGACCGAGTGGCACGTCAATCGAGGGCGTTGGGCTTAAAACTGAGACCTGGACCTGACCTGCGGGCTCCTTACATGTTGTGTATGATCGGCGCGAAGCAGGGCCTCAGATGGCCGATCCCGACAACTCCCCGCCCACATGCGAGCTGTGCGGCAAACCGCTCGAAGAGGGCGAGGAACTCGTCTGCAGCGACAGAATCGAGTGCAGCGAGCGGCGGCGATTCTGGCGCACCGAAGAGGGAATGTGATTCGTCGTTTGCAGTCGCTGCCGACGGAAGATCGCCGTTCCCAAGAGGTGGACAAGAGCGTGGCGAGGGGATCCGCGTCCAAGGGGACGGCGTCGTAGGGGAGAAGGCTGAAATGGTCGGGAAGAGAATCGCGGTGATCGGAGCGGGGAACATGGGGACGGCTCTCCTGCGGGGCATCCTCGCCTCGGGGTGGGGAACGAAGGAGAGTCTGATCGCCTCGCATCCCAAGCCTTCGAAGTGCGCCGCGCTGGCGTCCGAGCTGGGAATCGCCGTCACAGACAGGAACGATCAAGCCGCTCGGCAAGCGCAGATCGTCATTCTCGCTGTGAAGCCTCAAATCTTGGAGTCTGTGCTCGAGGAGATCCGGCCTGCTCGGCGCCGGGATGTGCTCTACATTTCGATCGCGGCGGGCTTTCCGACATCCCGCATCGAGGCGGCTCTCGGGGGCTCGGTTCCGGTTGTCCGAGCCATGCCGAACGTGGCCGCGGTCGTGCGGGCGAGCGCAACTGTCCTGTGCGCTGGTCGAAATGCGGAAGCCGAGCACCTCGCCGACGCGCGCCGCATCTTCGAGTCGATCGGTCTCGTCGTGGAGCTGCCCGAGTACCAGTTGGACGCCGTGACGGGCTTGAGCGGTTCGGGTCCCATGTACGTCTTCCAGATCCTCGAAGGACTGTCCGACGCGGGGGTGCGCGTTGGGCTTTCTCGCGACGTGTCGACGGCGCTGACCGTTCAAACCGTGCTCGGCGCGGCCAGGATGGCCGAGGAGCTGAAAATCCATCCAGGTGTTCTCAAAGACTCGGTGACATCGCCGGGAGGAACGGCGATTGCCGCGCTGCACAGCCTGGAGAGGAACCGACTGCGGGCGATCTTGATGGATGCCGTCGAAGTCGCGACGATGCGCTCGCGGGAGCTGGGACAGGCAGCTGCTACGTCTGTTGCCGCGCCGGCCGGCAAGAAATCCGGCCGGAAACGCTGAAGATTTTCCTGGTCGCAGGATCGTGAGCTCTTGGGGGAGAGCGGATCTTCTTGCTGAGGTGACCCAGGATCCTGGAGTCAGCCACCCTCTTGTACCGGCGGCGTAGAATGGCTCTCGTGACGCAGCATCGGTACACGGTGATCCTCGAACCCGAGGACGACGGCGGCTTCCACGCCTTCGTTCCGGCCTTGAGAGGTTGTCACACGCAGGGAGACACGGAAGAAGAGGCTCTCGCGAATGCGCAGGAAGCCATCGCCGTGTACCTGGAAAGCATGATGGCCCACGGAGAGCCGATTCCAACCGAAGAGCTTCTGATCCGGCCCGTCGAAGTCGGCGTTTGAGTCCACGGCTCCCGGTCGTCGAGGCGAAGGACCTCGCTCGCGTCGCGCGGAAGCTGGGTTTCGTTCTGGATCGCCAGAAAGGGAGTCATGCCGTCTACCTGCGCGAGGCGGACGGCGCCCGAGTAGTGATCCCGATGCATTCGGGCCGAGCGATCCGACCGGGGACGCTGCTCGGCATCCTCGAAGATATGGAACTCACGGTGGAGAGATTCCGCGAGCTGCTCTGACAAGCGACCCTCATCGGAAAAGGAAGGCCGCTACAACGTCCGAGCGTACTGCGCGGCGTCCTGCTTCCAGACGACGACGCCGCAGAATCGGTCTCCTTCGGGGCAGACGGGGCGGACCTGCGCCAGGTGGCGCAGGGTGCAGGGAGGAAGGAGCCACGGGCCGATCCTCGGGTTGACTTCGCGGATCTGAAGCGCTTCGTCCAGAGACGCCCGCCAGATCTCCTCCTGCGCGTTATAGCAGAGTCGCATGGCGAACTTGTGATGGAGGTTCAACAAGTCCGCCGACTCGGTGAAGCGGATCGCGACCGCGTTGGGGAGGAGATACGCCGCGTATTCGTCGGGGACGCCGCGGGCGCGCAGCTCGTTGATGGCCTCCCAGGCCCTCTCCATCGTCTGACGGTAGAGGTCTTCGGCCTCCGGGACGTCTGCGACGAGCATCGGAACGATGTAGTCGGGCTCATCGGAGAGGTACGCCGGCAGCGCCGGACGCGAGGCCGGCGTCATCCGGTGGCGCTGGTCCTGGCTGTCGGCCGTGTGCGAGAGCTTCTTGCGGAACGTGTAAGAGGGGTGGAAGAGGGCTCGGGAAAGCTTCCCGTGGGTCGTCAGCGTGAGCGTCTCGCCCAGAAGCGGATTCTTCGCAGGATCGAGGGCGAGCCGGATCGCCTCGTCGTCGGACAAGGCGGCTCGGGCGAGCCCCAGGATCTCGCGGACGGAAGAGGCCAGGATCTCCTCGTTGTTCGCCTTCCAGTCCACCAGGCGCGAGACGCGGCCCGAGAGCTCCCGGTCGAACTCGCGGCGGAATTCCCCACCCGGGGAGCGCTGACCCGCCAGAGACTGGAAGACCGCATATTCCGCTGTCTCCTCGAGAGGCTTGGGGTCCTGCAACACTGCCTCGTAGAGAGGGTCGTGCCGCAGGACTTCCTCCACCATCTGCGAGACGACCTCGCGCTGCTCCGTCGGCGCGTCGAAGGACTCGCAGAGGCGCCAGTAGCGGAAGAGCGTGATGCCGGAGACCGTGTGGTAGAGGTAGGCGAACGTGGCGACGGGCAGCACGTAGCGCGCGATCTCCTGTGCCCGCTTCTGCACCGCGCCGCCAAATCTCTTTCTTCCGTCTCCCCGAGTCCGCCCCGGAAAGATGCCGAAGTAGCGCTCACCCGCCAGTGGGGTCAGGAGCTGCGTCAAGCGCTCGTACGCGGACTGCTGGGCGAGCGCCGCCGCCTCGAAGAGGTCCCGCTCCGCGGGTCCCATCGGAGGCACTGCGTAGTTGCCCCCCTTGACCTCGACGTAGCGCTGCGAGACCTGTTCGGAGTTGTAGAAAGGGTGGCTGTGGAGAAAACTCCAGAGGAACTGCCGCGAGACGTTCTCCAGCGCGAACTGGAAGTGCGCGTGTTGAAACGTCGTATGGTGGCCGGCTGCGTAGATGGACTTCGCCAGCGCGTCCCGCCGCTCCGGCTTCGCCGAGGCCTGATCCTCCGTGACGATCCCCTTCGAGGAGTAGCACGTCCGTGCCGTCGCTACGACGTTCTCGAACGGCCTCGCGAACGCGTTGACCAGGCGAACCCTCGGCGGGGCAGACGTGAAACTAAACGCTCTGTCGTTCCGAGGCAGGCTGGACATCGGATGGCCCATTCTAGCGCCCTGTCGTCCCGAGCGAAGCGCCGGTCTTGCTCCTTGCCTTGTCATCCTCGCTCTTCTCGCTGTCCTCCTGAGCGAAGCGAAGGATCTGCTCCGTCCTCCGGGTCAGATTCTTCGTCGCTTCCTCCTTCGCGCTGCGCGCTTCGGAGGACAGGTCGCTCGCGCCGTCGCCATAGCGGCTCTCCGCCTTCGCTGGAGCGCCGCAGCTTCGGCGGAGGCTCTGGCGCGTCGGCGACCTCAGAATGACATTGCCTGGAGGATTTCGCGCGCCCGCCGTTGGTTTTGACGGTTGAAACCAGCGCCCTCAGAGGGCCATAGTTGGAAGCGATGAAGCTGCCGATTTACATGGACCACCACGCGACGACGCCGGTGGATCCGCGCGTTCTCGAGGCGATGCTGCCCTATTTCACGGAGACGTTTGGGAACGCGGCCTCGAGAAACCACGTCTTCGGGTGGGAGGCGGAGGCGGCTGTGGACGAGGCGCGGCACCAGATCGCGTCCGCCATGAACGCCGCAGACAAGGAGATCGTCTTCACTTCCGGCGCGACAGAGTCCGACGACCTGGCCATCCTGGGCGCGGCGCGGATGTACCGCCAGAAGGGGAATCACATCGTCACGGGGCAGACCGAGCACCGGGCAGTCCTCGACACCTGCGAGGCGCTGCAGAAGGAGGGCTTCGAGGTGACCTATCTGCCGGTGGACCGCCGCGGACGGATCACGCCCGAGGAGCTGCGCGCGGCAATGACCGAGCGGACGATCCTCGTTTCCTTGATGCTCGCCAACAACGAGGTCGGGACGATCCAGCCGATCGCCGAGCTCGCGTCCGTCTGCCGTGAGAGGGGGGTGCTCTTCCACACCGACGCGGTGCAGGGCTTCGGCAAGATCCCCTTCGACGTCGAGACGATGCACGTGGACCTGGCCTCGGTCACGGCGCACAAGATCTACGGCCCCAAGGGAGTCGGTGCCCTCTACGTCCGCTCGAAGAATCCACGCGTTCGCCTCTCCCCGATCATCCTGGGCGGCGGGCACGAGAGGGGACTGCGCTCGGGGACCCTGAACGTGCCGGGCATCGTTGGGTTCGGCAAGGCAGCGGAGACCTGCATGGCGGAGATGGAGACCGAGGCGCGGCGTCTGCGGCTCCTGCGCAAGCGCCTCTACGAAGGGATCGTGTCACGCGTCGAGGACGTCTCCTTGAACGGCCCGCCTCTGCCGGAAGTCGCGGAGGATGGGAGCCTCGCTCCGGGAGGCCCCGAGGAGCGTCTCCCGGGGAATCTCAATCTCTCCTTCGCCGGCGTCGAGGGGGAGGCCTTGCTCATGGGCCTGCGGGATGTCGCGGTCTCATCCGGTTCGGCCTGCACCTCGGCGTCGCTTCGTCCCTCCCATGTCTTGAAGGCTTTGGGCGTCCCCGACGATCTGGCTCACGCGTCCATCCGTTTCGGCCTCGGCCGCTGGAATACGGAGGAAGAAGTGGACTTCACCGTCGAAGCGGTCGCGCGGACCGTGAAGCGCCTGCGGGAGATGGCGCCGATGAAGATGTCGACTCCCGCGCCGTGAACATTGCGGGCGCTCTCAGATCCCGGGTACTCCTCGCGCCGTAGGGGCGGGGCTCTGCCAGCCGGTCGCTTCGCTCCGCGCGACCTTTGGTCGCGGCCGGCGCTGAAACGAGGCGAGGGGAGAGCCCTCGCGCTCCCCCGGCCCGCGACAAGGCCCGCGCGTTGAAAACTCTCGGCCGCCGTTCGCGAAGCGAACGCCTCCGGCCGAAAGTCGGCGGCCACAAGGGCCGCCCCTACGGCGCGGGGCGTGACCGCAGGCCTCTTGTCGGTGGTCCCCGCCCGCCCAGTGTTCAAGGGGGGAAAGCCCGCGGAATGATTGATCGCTGTTGCGCCTTAGGATGACTCGGTGCCATGAGATGAGCCTCCTCACCGAGATTGTTCGAAGCCTTCCTCTCTACGCCGACCTGCTCCGGCAGGTCCGGGAGGGAGGGGATCGTCCCGTCGTTTCGGGAGCCGTCGGGGCCCGGCCCGGGCTTCTGCTCGCCGCGCTCGCGGAGGATCTGGGCCGCGCGCTCGCGGTCGTCGTGCCCGATGAGAGGGAAGCCGAGCGGCTCATCGGCGACCTCGGCGCCGCGGGGCTGACCCGGATCTTCCACGCGCCGGCGCCGACCTTGACGCCCTACCAGAGGATCCCAAGCTCGCTCAAGGCGCGGCGCGATGAGTTCGCGCTCCTTTCGGCGCTGGCGCAGACGGGGC
>JBKPBH010000142.1:0-16716 GCA_046726795.1 Acidobacteriota bacterium | reverse complement strand
CGGCGGCTTCGACCGCCGCCCGTACGACTACTTCTCCGGCGAGACCGTCGTCATCGCCGTCGCTCCACTCTGACGCGGGATCTGCGCCTTTCGGCGCACCGGCGAGCAACTCGGCCAGATGCGGCCTCGATCGCTCGCCTGCTCCCGCGCCAGCGCTCCGCTCCCGCGGCGCGCGCCTCTTCCCTCCGCGACGTCGGGAGACTTCGCGCGCCACGACCGGAGCTGGGCGTCAGCGTTCGGTCCGGTCGCGGTTCTCGGATCTCGCCTCTTCTCAGGGGCGTAAGAGCACGTCGGCGATTCCACAGGCCGCCAGGGTGACGGAGACGAAGCCGTTCGCCGTGAAGAATGCGGTGTTGATCCGGGAAAGGTCTCCGGGCTTCACGATCGTGTGCTGGTAGAGGAGGGCCACTCCGGTCGCGAAGATCCCGACCGCGAAGAGGAGGCCTCCGCCGGCGAGTTTCCAGACCAGGAAGAGGATCGGGATCATCGCGGCGTGCAGGAAGGCGGACGTCGCGAGGGTCGCCCGGGCTCCGAGGACCGCGGGAAGCGACTTCAAACCCGACTGCCGGTCGAAGTCCTCGTCCTGGAGCGCGTAGAGCATGTCGAAGCCGGCCGTCCAGACCAGCACCGCGAGCCCCAGGAGGATCGGGAGCGGCGCGATCGAGCCGCGCACGGCGATCCAGGCCCCGACGGGCGCCAGGGCGAGGCAGAGCCCGAGCAGGAGATGCGACGCCGATGTGAATCGCTTCGTGTATGCGTAGGCGAGGAGGAGCCCGAGGGCGACCGGGGAGAAGAGGAGCGTCAACCGGTTCAGGCTCGCCGCCGCCGCCAGAAACAGCAGAACCGAGGCGACGAGAAAGACGCGGGCGAAACCGACCGACAGCGCCCCCGCGGGAATCGCCCGCGAGGCCGTGCGCGGATTGGCGGCGTCGATCTCGCGGTCGGCCAGCCGGTTGTGCGCCATCGCGGCGCTTCTGGCTCCGACCATGGCCGCGAGAATCTTGACGAGGACCCCGGCCGGCGGCATACCCCCCGCCGCGAGGACCGCGGAGAGCAGCGCGAAGGGAAGCGCAAAGAGAGTGTGCGAGAACTTGATCATCTCGAGCGTCGTCTTCAGGGACCGGGCGAACGCCGGACTCTTCACGGCCGCTGGCGATTGCTCTTGGACGGCGGGCTGCCTTTCCACCGGAAGTCCTCGCCGGGAACCTGGAGGCCGAGGAGCTTCGCCGCCCTCTTGCAGTAGGCGTCGAGGAATCGCTCGACCGAGGGCTCCGCGACGTAGAAGGCCGGGGCGGGAGGGGCGATGACCGCCCCCGCGAGCGCGGCACGTCTCATGTTCTCGATGTGCACGAGCGAATAGGGAGACTCTCGGAACGAGAGGACGAGGGGTCGACGCTCCTTCAAGGTCACGTCGGCCGCCCTCTGGAGGAGGTCACGGGAGATCCCGTTGGCAATCGCGCCGAGCGTGCCCGCGCTGCAGGGAACGACGATCATGCCCGAGACCGGGTAGGACCCGGAAGCGATCGAGGCGCCGATCTCGCCGTTGTCGTGCAGCTCGATCCGGCGGCGCGAGCCCGCCGGGGCGGCCAGGTGTGACACCCAGTCCTCTCGCGTCCGGATGGCCGGGTCGATCTCCCCCTTGGCCACCTCGATCGCAGCCTCGGAAAACACCAGGTGAAGCCGGGAAAGATCCTGCGCCGTCAAGGCGATTTCGACGAACCTCTTCGCCAGCAGCGCGCCGGAAGCCCCGGAAACCCCGACGACGATTTCCAGACCCGGCATCGCGTGGGAGTCTATCCGGGGTATCACCGCCAACATTTTCGACAGGTGTCAAGAAATTCTGTCGACCCTTAAGTATCTGATTCCAGGACGCTTTTCAGCCTGATCCTTCATTTCGGGCAAAGTCTCTGTCGCTGGCGCGCGCGCCACGCGGTTAACCGGAAACGGTCAACCCCTTTCAATCCATCGGGTTGCCTTGCCGGACACACGGGCGGCACGGCTCTCGCCTTTGCCCCCCTCTCGAAACGAAAGGAGGTGCCGATGGAGAACGCCTGATCGCAGGGACCCGATGAGGACAAGACAACTTTCACCAAACCCACGAAGCCCATCGAAACCCATCGAAACAAACGTCAACGCTTTCAAAAGGAGCCCTTGATGAATTCTCGGAACATCGCCCGCGCCGCGCTCGCCTTCGTGGCAGTCCTGTGCGTCTCGGGCCTCGCCGCGGCCGACTCGTCGGAGGCGGCCGCGGGCAAGAAGATCAACATCAACCAGGCCTCGGCCAAGGACCTCGCCAACCTGCCTCGGGTCGGTTCGAAGGTCGCCGATCGGATCGTCGAGTACCGCCAGGCGCACGGCGCATTCGCCCGGGTCGAAGACCTGATGGAAGTCAAGGGGGTCGGGGAAAAGCTCTTCACACAGTTGAAGCCCTATCTGTCGCTCTCCGGTCCGACGACGCTCTCCGGGAAAGTCTCCTCGAAGGGGACCCGCGGGGGCTCGGCCGGGACCAAGACTGCCCGCAACGCCGGTCCCGTGGGCAAGGGCCGGTGATCCTTCCGCCCGCCCGGAGTCGCAACCGCGGCTCCGGGCCCTTTCCTCTTCTCGCCACCGGCTTCTCGGTGGCGGGGCTCGTCCTCGTCCTGGCGATTACGGCCTCGGTGACCCTGATCGCCGCTCCTTCGGCGTTTCAACTGACCTCGGCCCTGGCGGTGCGTTCGGCGGCCGGCGAGGTTCGCGCCGCACTCTTCGAGGCCCGCACGCAGGCCATCGTTCGCGGCCGCAACGTGGGACTGAAGTTTCACAAGAACGGAAGCCGCTACGAGTGGGCGCTGTACGTGGACGGCAATGGCAACGGCATACGATCGACGGAGATCGCGAAGGGGCTGGATCGGCCTCTTGGAATAGCGATTCCCTGGAGCCGCAACGACGTCTTCCCCGGGATCTTGACCGGGACCCCGGTACCCGATCCGGGTAACCCGAAACTGACGCTCGACCGACTGGACGATCCGATCCGCTTCAATTCGTCCGACATCTGCTCGTTCTCGGCGGTCGGCGAGTCCACGCCCGGATCGGTCTACCTCTGGGACGGCCACCATCGGATGGCGGTCGTCCGTGTCTTCGGCCGCACGGCCAAGGTCCGCACGCTCTACTACCGGCGCGGAGAAAAGGAGTGGAAACCATGAAACCCCGAGCGTCAGGACAGAGGGAGCGCGACGGCGAGGCCGTCCCGGTCGTTCCAGAGAAGGGCTCCCTCTTGCCGCGCTCCGGCGGGGACTCGCCCGCCCGCGGCGAGACACGCCCGCAGCTCGGCGCCCTCGCCGATCTCGACTCCCGGCCAGACCGCGCTGTCGGCGATGCGCGCTCCGCTTCCGATCGCGACGCGGCCGAGCACGCTGCGGGTTGCCCGGAATCCGCCGGACCGATTGTGAGACAGAACACGAGTCTCCGCGTCGAAGTCCCCGCCCCCCTCCGGGAACGGTCCGCCGCGGTCGAGCGCTTCGAGCGTGGCGCGGAGGAAATCGCTCGGGCGGCCCAAGTCCTCGAAGGGACCCGAATGGAAGAGCCAACCGATCTCCTCGCGCTTCTCCGCCAGGAGAGGCATCCAGAGATCGGCGGCGAGCGCCGTCTCGCCGGGCGGGATCAGGGACAGGACTCGCGGCGACATCACGCAGACTCCCGTGTAGAGGAGAGGATGACCGTTTCTGCCTCCGAAGCCCGCGATTCGATCCCCTTCGGCTTGAAGCGGCGTGTGCCTGTCGGGATCCCGATTCTCTACGACGAGGAGCGTCGCTGCCCGCCCGCTGTCCCGATGGCGAGCGACGAGCGCGGGCACATCGGGATCGATGACCGTGTCGGGATTGACCAGGAGGAAATCTCCCTCCGACAGCCATCGGGCGGCGTTTCGCAGCGCGCCCGCGGTGCCCAGGATCCGCGGCTCCGGGAAGAACTCGAGCTTCGGGAGATCCGGCGAGCCATTGCGAAGCTCGCTTTCGATCTCTTCGCCAAGATGATGAAGGTTGACGCCCGCTTCGAGGATGCCGTGCCGCCGGAGCCGCGCCAGGTGCTGCCGGATCAGGGCCACGTTTAGGAACGGGAAAAGCGGCTTGGGGATCGCCTCGGTCACCGGGAGGAAGCGCCGTCCGAATCCGGCGGCGAGGAGGAAGGCCCTCATCGGAGCCGTGAACCGTAAAACGTAAGACGTAAAACGAAGCACGCCCGGGGTCTGACCGCTTCTGGTTCTGCGTTTAACGTTTCACGTTTCACGTTTCACGTCTTGGAACACCATGTCGGCCGGAAGGGAAGGGTCTGCCTTGCGGCGCTCGGCGTAGAGGCGTGCGTAGCTGTAGGGGATGGCGAGAGAGAAGTCGAGGCCGAGCGTGGCGACGATGCGCCTGATTTCCGGAGGCTCTCCTTCGATCTCGACGAAAGTTCCGATCGGGATCTCGTCCAGGGCGATTTCGCAATTCTCGAGAGTCCACTCCTCCCGCTTCTTTTCGTAGCGGAAGTACGGTTTGAATCCCAGGCCGCGGAGGATGGCATCCGCTTCATCCGGTTTTGAGACGGACGTCTCCCGCTCCTCTCGGGCTTTGACGCCTCCGGAAAAACGAGCCGAGCCCTTGAACGTCAGAATCGCCCGGACTCTCGCGTCCGCGGCAGTTGCGCCGGAAGCTTCTCCGCCGAGGACCTTCTCGCGGCGAAGCCGCAGGACGTGCCCGGCTGCGGCGAGGCGGCCCTCCGCGTCGTCGTAGAGGTCGTTGGATTCGAAGTGCAACGGAGCCTTCGCGACAGCCCGAAGGTCCCGGAGCTTCCGTCTCACTCCGTCGAGATCGTCGCAGGGCAGTTTGACCTCGACCTCGTCGTGCCGGCCCGTCGAGCCGACCTCTTGAGCGGTCACGCGAGCAGCTTGCGGGCGATCTCCTGCGCGCGCTTTCCGTCCACGCGCCCGCGGTGCCGGGTCATGAGCTCCTTCATGAGTACCCCGACGTCTCTGGCGGAGGAGAGCCCCTTCTCCCGGATGATCGCGCTCACCGTCTCTTCGAGCTCCTCCTCCGGCATCGCCTGCGGCAGATACGATTCGAGAATCGCGAGCTCTTCCTTCTCCGCTGCGGCCAGGTCGGCGCGGCCGCTCGAGCCATAGATCTCGATCGCCTCCTTGCGCTGCTTGACCGCGCGGCGCAGGACGGCCTCGGCCTCATCTCCAGTCAAGTCGCGCTGCGAGTTGATCCGTTCGTTCTTCAAGGCCGAGAGGACCAGCCTCAGGGTCGCGACGCGCCGCTTGTCGCCGCTCTTCATCGCGGATTTCAGGTCCGACTCGATCCGCGCCTGCATGAGCTGGAGATTATCGTACGCCTCCCGCCTTCCGCCTGCCGTCTACCGTCTTTCATATAGCCTTCGCGCATGCGGCGGTTCCTGGTCGGCACGGCCGGCCATATCGATCATGGCAAGACGGCGCTGGTCAAGGCCCTCACAGGAATCGACGCGGACCGGCTGCCGGAGGAGAAGCGGCGCGGGATCACGATCGACCTGGGATTCGCGCACGCGGAATGGGAAGGCGTGCGGGTCTCCTTCGTGGACGTGCCGGGGCACGAGCGGTTCGTGCGCAACATGCTGGCCGGAGCCGGCGGGATCGACGCCGTGCTCCTCGTCGTCGCGGCGGACGAGTCGGTCATGCCGCAGACGCGCGAGCACTTCGAGATCGTTAGGCTCCTGGGGATTCGCAAGGGCGTCGTGGCGGTGACCAAGACGGACCGAGTCGCGCGCGAGTTGGTCGAGGTCACCGCCTCGGACGCGAGAGACCTGACGCGCGGGTCATTCCTGGAGAAGGCCGCCGTGGTGCCTGTCTCGTCTCGCACCGGCGAGGGACTGGAAGAGTTGAAGCGCGCGCTCCTGGCCCTGGCCTTCGATGAGGAGTCCGCGGCGCGCGAAGCGCGCGGCGCCCGGCTGCCGGTCGACCGCGCATTCTCGATTGCCGGGTTCGGGGCCGTCGTCACCGGAAGCCTCGTGACTGGCGCGATCTCGCGCGATCAGAAGCTGGAGCTCCTGCCGGCTGGCCGGCCGGTGCGCGTCCGGCGGATCGAGGTGCACGGCCGTGAAGTGCCCGAGGCGCGGGCCGGAGAGCGCGTCAGTGCGAACCTCTCGGGCGTGGAGCTCGAGGAACTGCGTCGCGGGGTCGTCCTGGCGGCGCCGGGCGCGTTCGCGACGAGCGCGCTGCTCACCGCCAGGGTGGAGCTTCTGGCGGGCGCGCCGCCGGTCAAGAGCGGCGACCGACTCTCCTTCCACCACTACTCCTCGGAGGCACGGGCAATCGCGAGGCTCCTGGACGGCAGATCGCTCGCGGGAAGTGAGACGGGGCGCGTTCAGCTCAGGCTGTCGCGGCGCGTGGCCGCGGTTCCCGGGGATCGCTTCGTCCTGCGTCGTCTCTCGCCGGTCGAGACGATCGGCGGAGGGGTTGTGCTCGACCCGCTCTGGCCTCCCATCCGCCGCGCGACGCCCGAAGCCCTCGGGCAACTCGAGCCGCTCGACGGGAGTCTCGGCGACAAGCTCCTCGCGTGGGTCGAGCAGGGGCGAGAAGCCGGGGGCGGCGAGGAAGCGCTGGCGGCGCGCGCCGGCGCGTCGCACGAAGAAGTCCGCGCGGCCATGGCTGCCGCGATTACAAAAGGGCGCGCGTACGTTCTCCGGCGTTCGCCGGAGCGCTACATCGGCGAAGACGCGCTGGCTCGCCTGGCCTCCCGCGCGCAGACCGAGATCGATCGGAGTCTGAAGTCGGCGAGCGGCTCCGTGGGAATCTCGCGGGGAACGCTTCTGGCGCGCCTCCTGCCTTCCTCCGATCCGCGCTGGGCCGAGGCGGTCGAGAAGGCGCTCGTCGCGCGCGGCGCCTACCTCGTCGCGGGCGAGGAGGCGCGACTCCCCGGGCGCGAAGACCTGCCCGGCGCCGAGCGCGAGCTCTCCGAACGCGTGGCGGAGGCGTTCCGCCGGCGCGGGCTCGATCCCCCGTCGATCGCGGACGTGGCGCAGGAGATCGGCCACAAGCCCAAGGTCATCGAAGGGCTCGCCGGTTATCTCGTCAAGAAAGGCCAGCTCGTCCGCCTGCCCGGCGGATGGCTCATCGCCCGCGACGCCGTGGAAGAGGTCATTGCCCGACTGCGCGCCTCGGGTGTGCAGAGCTTCGAAGTCCCGCAGTTCAAGGAGATGTTCGGCCTGACCCGCCGCCTCGCGATCCCGCTCCTCGAATACCTCGACGCCTCCAAGGTCACGCGCCGCATCGGCGACAAGAGGCAGGTCATCTCCAAGACAAAGAACTGACGACCTCGCGAGGCCGTCCCTCGCTGTCGAGCCCTGGTATTTCTCAGTCATCCCGAGCGCGGAGGGATCTGTTCTGACCGCTTCGAGTTGCGCGTCTGATTGTGATCGGTTTCGCGACGAACTGACAGGCCGGGGTCGTCTACGGCGTTGCGAGCGTCTTCCTCAGGTTGTTGATCTGCTTCAAGTCGATCGAGTAGGAGAGCTGGCCTGAAACGGAGAGTTCATTCCAGGTATCCACCGGCTGGCCCTTGACCCGCGCGGGCCGCAGGATCCACGTGCTCACCGTCCGGCGCATGTAGGGGACCAGGACCGGATCGCTCGCCTGGATCGGAATCATCTTCTCGACGCGGCCGGCCGCGTTGACCTTGATCCAGAGATGGCAGGAGAAGGGGCCCCTGTAGGAGTCGGCGCTCCACTTCGTCTTCTTCGGGACAGGGGCCGTGTCCACCTGCTCGACCGGAACCGTTCCATCGGTGGGAGGGCTCGTTCGGTAACTCTCGTACCACTTCGCGTCTTCCCCCCACACGAAGGGCGGCGGCAGCGGCGTCGCCGGCGTCACGGGCGTCAGCGTCGCCTGTTCTTCCCGTGGGCGCACCTCGACCTGGAAATCCAGACGCACGCTCGCCCAGGTCTCGACCGGCTGGCCGCGCTGGACGGCAGGATCGAAGGCCCAGCGCTGCTCGAAGGAACGCCGGGATTCCGCGGCGAGCGACGGGATCGGGTCGCGGATCAAGCGGGATTGCACGACCTTGCCGCTCGTGTCCACGCGGACCGCAGCGAAGAGGGATGCCGGGACGACGGTTTCCGCAAAGGCGGGCTTGGGAGGGAGGCCCGCCGGTTCCTCCACCGCGAGCCCGAAGGGGTTGTCCGCCGACAGGTGAGAGACCGAGACGATCGGAGTGTCCAGGAGCCGCCGCGGCGGGGGGCCCATCGGCACCGGCGTCGGAGGAACGGGAGTGGGAGCCAGGGTCGGCGCCGTCGCCGGCGCAGCGGCCGGAGTCGCCGTGGCGGGCACGGGAGCGGGCGGCGGAGTCGGCGTGTCGGCCGGGGGCGGGGCCGGAGTTTCCACCGGTGTCTGGGTCGGCGGCGGAGCCGTCTGGGGAGCCGTCTGCGAAGCCGCCGCGAAGCTACCGACCGCCGCTGCCAACGCGAGCGCCAGACCCAAATACCGCGCCTGTCCCATGATTTTCCGCCGAAGTATAGCGGAGGGGGCCGTCCCAGGGAGGATCACTTGGCGGAGAGCCAGTCGAGGCCTGAGCCGACGTGAACCGCGAGCCGGACGCGCAGAGACGCCGCTTCCTCCATGACGCTGCGCACGAGCGTCTTGATCTCTTCGACTTCTTCCTCCGGCGCCTCGAGCACGAGCTCGTCGTGAACCTGCAGGAGGAGCTTCGCTGCGGACCCACGCCGTGCGAGCTCCCGGTCCAGCCGGATCATCGCGATCTTGATGATGTCTGCGGCGGAGCCCTGAAACGGCGCGTTCAAGGCCATCCGCTCCGCGTTGCCGCGGACGTTCGGGTTGGAGGCGGCGATGTCCGGGATCGGGCGGACGCGGCCGAAGATCGTCGTGACGGCGCGCGTGCGCCGGGCTTCCTCGACGATGCCGTCGAGGCAGGCGCGCACCCTCGGAAACTTCGCGAAGTAGGATTCGATATAGCTCTTCGCTTCCGCCGTCGAGACGCCGAGCTCCTTGCCGAGCGTGAAGGCGGCCATTCCGTAGAGAAGCGCGAAGTTGATCCGCTTGGCGGCGTTGCGCATCTCGTGGGAGACCAGGTCGGGAGAAACGCCGAAGAGGCGCGCGGCGGTGGCGCGGTGGATGTCCTCGTCCTGCTCGAACGTCGCGATGAGCGCTTCGTCGCCCGAGAGGTGCGCGAGCACGCGCAGCTCGATCTGCGAGTAGTCGGCCACGACGAGCCGGCTTCCGGGCGGCGCGATGAACGCGCGGCGGATCTCGCGGCCCGCGGCCGTGCGGATCGGGATGTTCTGCAGGTTCGGGTCCGAGGAAGAGAGCCGGCCGGTCGCCGCGACTGTCTGCCGGAAAGACGTGTGGACTCGCCCGGCCTCGTCGGCGAGCGCGGGAAGGGCGTCCACGTAGGTCCCCTTCAACTTCGCGATCTCCCGAAATTCGAGCGTCAGGCGGGGAACGGGAAAGCCCCGCTCGGCCAGATCGGTCAGGACCTCGAAGCCCGTCGAGGAGGATTTCGTCTTGGCCGTCTTCTTGATGACCGGATAGCCCAGCTTCTCGAACAGGATCTGGCCGAGCTTGACGGGAGAGTTGATGTTGAACTCTTCCCCCGCCGCCTCCCAGATCTTCTGCTCGAGGGCGCGCAGATCCTTCTCCATCCGCGCCGACATCTCGGCCAAGAGGGAGGTGTCGATCGCGACCCCGGCGATCTCCATGCGCGCCAGGACCGGAGTGAGCGGCCGTTCAATCTCCCGATAGATCTTCTCCAGGGCCGGCTGCTTCGAGAGCTCCGGCTTCAACCGCGCCGCGAGGTCCCGCGCCCCGGCCGCGCGCTCCGCAAGCCAGCGGTCCGCCGTCTCGATCGCGTACCCCTCGGGCAGGGAGCAGGAGACGACTCCGGCCTCCTTGTCGGCCGTGACCCTCTGGCCCAGGCGCTGAAAAGCCATGGTCTCGAACTCCGAGCCTCCGACGCCCGGGGAGAGGACGTACTGCGCGAGGCAGACGTCGAAGACCTCTCCGAGAACGGTCCGGCCGACCCGGGCGAGCACCGTGTCGAGGGGCTTCGCATCGGCGAAGAAGATCTCGACGCCCGCACGGTCGAGCCGGCTCCAGCGGTCGAGGATCTCGCCTTCGGTCTCCTCCGCGACCTGGACGCCTCTTGCTCCGGCGACCGCGAGCAGGACCTTCTCGCGCGCGCGCAGCATCGCCGCGCCGAAGGGCTCGCCGGGCGCCGCCTCGAAAGGGGCGCCAGGCGCAACGCGCGCGGCCTCGATCACCGGCGGCGCCGCGGCTTCCGCGCCGAGCTCGGCGGCGAGCGAATGGAATTCGAGCTGGACGAAGAGGTCCCGCAGTCGGGGCGCGTCCGGCGCCGTCCGCTCGAAGGCCGCCGGCTCGAAGGGAATGGGCAGATCGATCGGGATCGTGACGAGGCTCTTCGAAAGCACCGCGGCTCCTTTGTGCTCCCGCAGGCTCTCGCCGACCTTCCCCTTGATCTCGTCGGCTTTGGCCAGGAGGGTGTCCAGGTCTCCGTAAGTCGAGATCCATTTCTTTGCCGTGACCTGTCCCACGCCGGGCACGCCGGGGACGTTGTCCACGCTGTCTCCCATGAGAGCGAGCACGTCGATGACCTGATCCGGCTTGACGCCGAAGAACTCTTCGACGCCCGGCTCGTCGATGAACTTCTCCCGGCCCGTGTGGTACACGCGGATGCCCGGGGAGACCAGTTGCAGCATGTCCTTGTCGGCGGTCACGATGACGACGTCGAAGCCTTTCGCCGCGGCCTTTTTCGACAGCGTTCCGATGACGTCGTCCGCCTCGTAGCCGGGCAGCTCCAGGACTGGGATCCGGTAGGCCTCGAGCACGCGGCGCACGTCCGGGATCTGCGAGGCGAGGTCCGAGGCCATCGGGGCGCGGTTGGCTTTGTAGTCGCTGTAAGCCTCGTGCCGCACGGTCCTCTCCGGCCCGTCCCAGGCGACGGCGAGGAGGTCCGGGGAGTGCTCGCGAAGCATCTTCCGCAGCATCGTCACGAACCCATAAATCGCGTTGGTGGGCTTGCCGGCGGAGGTCGAGAGACGCTGGATCGCGTGGTAGGCGCGGTGGATGTTGGACATCGCGTCCACCAGGTAGAGCTTCCGGGGGGCCTCCGCCATCAGATTTGCGATTCTATGTGCTGGTCAGGAAAGGAGATCGGGAGAGGGGAAAGGCGCCCTGAAAACGAAACGCGCGACCCCTTCTCGGAATCGCGCGAATCAATAAAGACAGACTAACAAACGGGCACGGTCTTGTCAACGAAAAAGAAATCGTGCGCCGGATCGCCGCAACTCTTTGTGAGGATGCGAGATAGAAACTACAGATTCCTGCGCACGATCCCGAGGACTCGGTCGCGGAGCCGTTCGGAATCGATTTGCAGGGCCTCGGCCTCCCGGCGCATCTCCTGGGCCAGGGTCGAGTCGGGAATGCCCGGCAGGTTGATCGCGACGTTCAGCAGCGCGGCCTGGACCGCGCTTTCGAGGAGCAAGGCGGCCGCGCCGCTGTCGGACGCCGCGTTGGGATTTCCTTTCTCGGCGAGCTCGGGGATGAATTCGAGCAGGCCGGCGGCCGCACGGGCGGTGCGCAGCGGGACCTCGGCCGCCCGGCGGACGGCGGCGGACACGCGCTCTTCCCGGGCGGACTTCTCCGCTTCCGTCCCCTTGGGAAGGCGCCTCGCGGCGACAACCTCTTCGTAGGCCTCGGCGTCCTCACGGGCGAGCCGCATGAGGTCTGCCCTGGCGGCGGCCGCGGCCGCCGCGATCGGGCGCATCGCCTCGTGAGACGCGGCGTACTTCTCACGGGCCAGCGTCAACGCCGTGACCATCTCGGCGAGGCTCGCTCCCATGGCGCCCGCCACCGCGGCCGCCGTCCCGCCTCCCGGCGTCGGCGCCGAGGATGCGAGGTCCTCGAGGAACCCGCGGATCGTCCGATCGGAAAAATCGCTCATGGAAGGATGCGGCCGCCGCGGACGACCGCGGCGACGAGGTTCACGCCCCAATGATAGACGAGGTGGCGGTCGTCGGGTGCGTCGAGCAGCACGAGGTCGGCGCTCTTGCCGGTTTCGAGCGATCCGGTCTCCGGCGCGAGCCGGAGCGACGCCGCGGCGTTCAGGGTCATGGCGGTCAGCGTTTCCTCGACCGTCAGTCCGGAGTCGAGGCACGCGTGCGCGGCGACCGACGCGAGCGACTCGGTGTTGCAGGTTCCCGGATTCGCGTCCGTCGCGACCGCGACCGGGACTCCGGCCGCCACCAGGGCGCGCGCGGGAGACGGCTTCGAACGCATCCACCAGGCCGTTCCCGGCAGGAGGACCGCGACGGTGCCCGTCCGGGCGAGGGCTTCGATTTCCTCGGGGCCGATGCAGAGCAAGTGGTCCGCCGAGTCGGCCTCGAGCTCGGCCGCCAGCGCGGCTCCCCCGGAGCGGGAAAACTCCTCGGCGTGGAGCCGAAGGCCCAGGCCGGCGGCCCGGGCGGCCTCGAGGATCCTCCGCGTCTCGGGCACGGTGAAGACCCCCTCCTCGCAGAAGACGTCGCAGAAGCGCGCGAGGCCCTCCCGCGCACACTGAGGGACGAGCTCCTCGGCCACGATCCGGACCCATTCCGCCCGGCGTTGACGGTATTCGGGGGGGACCTCGTGCGCGGCGAGAAGCGTCGGCACGATCCGGGGGAGGGCGGGAGAGGAGATGCGCGAGAGAAGGCGAAGAGAGCGGATCTCTTCCGCGGCCGTCAGGCCGTAGCCGGACTTGGCTTCGACGGTCGTGGTGCCGCAGGAGAGCATCCGGCCGAAGCGCTCGCGTGTGAGCCTTTCCAACTCCTCGTCCGGCGCTGCCCGCGTCGCGGCGACGGTGGCCAGGATCCCGCCCCCCCGCGCGGCAATCGCGGCGTAGCTCTCGCCGGCGAGCCGGCGGGCAATCTCCTCGCTCCGGTCGCCTGCCCAGACCGGATGGGTGTGGGCGTCCACGAAGCCCGGAAGAACGGTCTTCCCCGTCGCGTCGAGGGAGACGCCCGCCGGGCGGCCCTCATACTCCCGCCGGTAGTCGGCTTCGCTTCCGACGAAAGCGATGCGCCCGTCCTCGACGCGCACCGCGGCGTCGCGGATGCGGAGGATCTGACCCTGGTCGGGGCCGCGCCGAGCCGAGTTTCCGAGAGGCGTGGCCAGGCAGGCCGCGTTCCGGACCTCGAGTGACGATTTGTGATTCGTGATTTGTGATTCGTGATCGGATCCAGGAAGCGGCCCTTCCGCCCTGATCACCGATCACCAATCACAAATTCTCAGCCCGTCTCGCCCTTCTCTTTCCTGGTCATGTAGGACAGCGGCCGGTCCTTCTCGTCCTCGAGACGGTCGAATTCCAGGGTCTTCTGCACGAGCTCGATCAGCTTCTCGACCTGGAGGCGGAAATGCGTCCGCTGGATCTTCAGGTCCTCGATCGCCTTTTCGATCTCGGCGGAGCGCTGGAGGGCGTGATGAGTCAGGCGCTCGCTCGAGTCCTCCGCCTGCAGGACGATGAGCTCGGCCTCCTTGCGAGCGGCGCCGCGGATGTCCTCCGAAGCGCGATGCGCGGAGAGCAGCGTGTCGCGCAGCGTGCGCTCGCGCTCGCGGTGCTCGGCGTTCTCGGCCTCGAGCCCTCGCACCCGGCTTTCGAGCTCCGACTTGGCGCGCGCCAGGTCCTCGATCTCCTCGCCGACGAGCATGAGGAATGACTCCACCTCGACCGGGTCCACCCCTCTCCATTTCCGCGAGAAACGGCGATTCTGAATCTCGATCGGCGTGACCTTGGACATGAGGATCCTCCTATAAGAAGCCGCCGGGGCGCATGAAGAGACGGCCCAGGAACGTCTTGATGAAGATGATGACGAGGATGACGAGAAGGGGAGAGAAGTCGATGCCGCCGGTGCGGCCCGGGGGCAGGAGCCGCCGGAAAGGACGCAGCAGGGGCTCGGTCGAGCGGTAGAGGAACTGGACGATCGGGTTTCGCGGATCGGGGTTCACCCAGGAGATCACGGCCGCGATGATCACGAGCCACTGGATCACCGAAAGGATCGCGAAGATCACGTCGAGGACGGCCGCGGTGAAGGCGCCGCCGACGTTCACGCCTCGTCTCTCAGCCCGAAGAGAGCAGTCCCGACTCGGACCTCGGTTGCACCCTCTTCGACGGCCACCTCGAAGTCGTGAGTCATTCCCATCGACAGTTCGGCGAACGCCTTCCCGAACCGGTCGGCGAGCCGGTCGCGGATCTCTTTCAACTGCCGGAAGTAGGGTCGGGCCTGCTCGGGGTCGTCCCCGAAGGGAGGAACCGCCATGAGCCCGCGGACCTCGAGGTGCGGGCAGGCAAGTGCGCTTGCGGCCAGCGCCTCGACTTCCCCGGGCGGGACGCCCGACTTCGTCGTCTCTCCCCCCAGGTTCACCTCGAGGAGGACCGGGAACACCTTCTCCTGCGCCGCGAGCAGCCCTTCCAGACGCGCGGCGAGACGTTCCCGGTCCAGGCTTTCGATCACTGAAAAGTATTGTAGCGCGGGCTTCGCTTTGTTCGTCTGGAGGGGCCCGATCAGCCGCCAGACCAGCTGCGGAAACTCCTGCCCGAGCGCCTGGATCTTGTGCACTCCTTCGGCGACGCGGTTCTCGCCGAAAAGCGTCATGCCGGCGAGTGCCGCCCGGCGGACCGTCTCGGCCGGATGGGATTTGGTCACCGCCAGGAGAGAGACGCGCGAAGGATCGCGGCCAGCCCGCTCGCAAGCCCGGGCAATCCGGGAGAGCACCTCGTCGCGGCGCGCGGAGATCTCCCCGGTTGAGAGGAGGCTCATCGCGCTCGCTCGCTCGCGTCCGCGCCCAGGTTGGCGAGCCGGTCGGCGCGCCGGTTCTCCTCCCGGCGGACGTGGCGGATCGAGAACCGGCGGAAGCTCTTGGCCCGACGCACGGCCTCGGAGACGAGCGGGATCAGATGGAGCGCCTTGATTTTGAAGATCCCGTTGACCTGCTGGACCAGCAGAAGGCTGTCCGACAGGATTTCGACGGTGTCCGCGCCGACCTCATGCGCGCGCTTCAAGGCCAGCAGCAGCGCCCGGTACTCGGCCACGTTGTTGGTCGTTTCGCCCAGCGGCTCGAAGAGCTCTTCCTCCGGCCGCCCCTCCTCGGGCTCGATGTAAACGCCGGCGCCCGCCGGCCCGGGATTCCCGCGCGCCGCTCCGTCGATGTGCGCCCGGAAACGCACGGGCGTTAAACGTAAAACGTAAAACGTAAAACGCGCAACGGGTTGGTGTTCATCGGCTTCGTTTAACGTTTAACGATTAACGCTTTCACGCTTCAGGGGTTGTGAGGGTCGTAATAAAGAATCCGCCTGCAGCTGTCGCAGTAGATGATCTCGTTACCCGCCTTCAGCGCCTGCATCGCGGCGGGCCGGACTTTGACGTGGCAGGCGGAGCAGGAGTTGCTGACGACCCGGACGACGGCAAGCCCGCCCTACTTCTCGAGGAGGCGCTGGAACTCCGCGCGTTCCCTCGGGCGGATCCGGAACTCCAGGTCCTTGATCTCCGTCCGCGCCGACTCGAGCTCCTCGTTGATCACGCGCTGGGCGGAACGCCAGTCCTTCATCCTCACCTCATGCTCTTGGGTCTCCTTCGGCAGGCTCTCCTCGCGACCCTTCAATTCCGCGCGCGAGGTCTCCAGCTCCTCCTCGAGCGCGAGGACGCGGTCCTCGGTCGCGCGGATCTGCTTCTCGACCACGTCCATCTCGTTCAACACTGCGCTGTACTCGCGGCTGGACTGGACGTTGCGAAGCTGGGCCTGGTACTTCTTCTGTTTCTCCTGCTGGTCCGCCAGCTCCGCCGAAGCACGGCGGTTCTCGAGCTCGGCTTCGAGGAGGCGCTGCTTGAGGCGGGCGACGGCATCGAGCTTCTCCCGGAATGCGCTGTCCACTTCGGTCAGCTCCGCCGGCACGGTGTCTCGCTCCCGCTCGCGGGCTTGGACGAACCGAAGGCGCTCCTGGAGGCGGTAGAGCTCGTCCAGGAGGCCGCTCAAGTCAGCAGCCTCCCGAAGGCTTGCCGGGTGTCCGGTCCCGGTTTTGAAACTCTCGGCCGCCGTTCGCGAAGCGAACGCCCCCGGCCGAAAGTCGCATCAAAAAGGGTGTCCCGGCAGGAGGACACCCTTCAGGGATCGTGTTGGCCTCTTCTGTTCGATCTCGATTCCGCCGCCTCAAGCCCTCGTACCCCTCAAGTCCGGTTGTCTTCCTTCCTCGTCCTGCGTCCCACTCTGGTGGGTCCACTCGGATTCGAACCGAGGTCTGACCGGTTATGAGCCGGTGGCTCTAGACCGCTGAGCTATGGACCCCGGTGGCCGCGTCCGGCCGCCAATATATCAGGGCGCGCAACCGCGCCGCCCAGGCAATGACTTTCCCAGCCCCGACGTGTTGCGTATCCAGGTAACCCCCGCCCCGGTCGCGGCGCGGGAAGTCTCCCGAGCGGAGCGAGGGAGGAGGCGCGCGCCGCGGGAGGCGTAGCGAGAGGAAGGGACCAGGCGGGCCGCCGCCCACCGCAGGTCTCGAGCGAGCGAAGCCGACGTGCCCGGCGCCCCTCTCCCTACGTCGTGTGGCGGAGCTGCCGTTAACCGCGGCACTCTGACTACGACTACCGGTCGCGGCGCGGGAAGTCTCCCGAGCGGAGCGAGGGAGGAGGCGCGCGCCGCGGGAGGCGTAGCGAGAGGAAGGGACC
>JBKPBH010000141.1:0-5579 GCA_046726795.1 Acidobacteriota bacterium | reverse complement strand
CGAGCCGTGGGAGGTTTTCCTCGGAGATACCGCCGATCGCGAGCACCTCGCAGGCGTGCCCGGAGTGCGGCGGCAGCTCCGCCAGCGCCTCAGGCCCCAGCGGCGGGCCCTGGTCCCTCTTCGACGGCGTGTCGAAGATCGGCCCGAGGAGCACCAGGTCGGCCCCCTCCTCGATCGCGAGCCGGGCTTCGCCGGGCGAGTGCGTGGACACTCCCACGCGGAACCCCCGCGGCGCCGCGTACCGCACGCGCGGAAGCGGAAGGCCGGAGGCGGGAAGGTGAACGCCGTCGGCTCCCGCGGCCAGCGCGATGTCCAGCCGGCGGTTGACGAAGAGGGGAGTCGTCGTGCCGAGCACGCGCCGGGCGACCCCGGCCCAGTCGAAGCAGTCGCGGTCGGAGGCCTCCTTCTCGCGCAACTGGACGGAGACGCCCGGCGCCCCCGACAGAGCCGCGAGCGTCCTCTGGAAGCGCGCGTCCCCGACCGCGTGCCGGTCGGTCACGTAGAGCGAGTTCATCCGGTTTCCGACGGCGGCTTCGCCAGGCCACGCGACAACAGTCGCAGATCGCTCCATCCGACCGCGAGGTGGACGAGCCCGAGCCCGGAAATGAAGCCTCGGAAGAAGCCCGACTGGGGAATTCCCGGGGCGCGGGAGGCCGACCAGGGGCGCAGGAGCAGGTACACGCCCACGGCGGTGCAGTAGAACACGAAGAGAGCGGAGCCCAGAACGGACAGTACGCGCCGGTCCATGGTGTGCGGTTGATTGTATTCGCAGCCATCGCGTGCCGTGACGGAGGTGGTCGGTCCCCCCGACACCCACGACCTATCGCCGACGACCTAAAAAAAGAGCCGCGCCTCGCGGCGCGGCGAAGGGGAGGAGCAAGGAGATCTCGGGACTTCTCGATCAGTGAGGCGGGCGGCCCCGTTCCGGATGCGGGGCGGGCGCTGACCGCTGCGGCGCTTCGCGATGCGCTTCGGACCTGGGAGCCGGGGCTGGCGCGGGCGCGCGCTCGATGTGCGCTGGCGGGGGCGAGTAGGGCGCCCGTTCCACGCGAGGCGGAGCCGACATGGAATACGGTCCCCGTTCCACCCGCGGACGCGGCAGCTCGTCAGACGGCACACGGTTCATGCGGGCCGGCGGAGGAGCGTACGCCGGCGCTCGATCTCTGTACGCCGGGGCCGGGGAAGAGGCGGGTCCTCGTTCGATCGGCGGACGTTCGATGCGCTGCGGCGCAGCCGACTCCGGGCGGAGCTCCCGTCCCCGCCACGACTCCGAACGTTGCGCCGGGGCGGGCGCAGTGGCGGGCCCTCGCTCGATCGGCCCCCGTTCGATGCGCCGCGGCGCGGCGGGTTCCGGACGGAACTCCCGCCCCCGCCACGACTCCGACCGGGCCTCCGGAGCGCGATGGCTTGGCACCGCGCCTTCGATCACCCTCTGCGCCGGCGGGACGTCCGAGCGGAAGCGCCAGGACTCGCTCCGAGCCGCCCCGGGAGGGGACACGAACGGCCGCTGCGGCTCCGCCGCCCTTTCGCGCGGCGCGATCTCCCGCGCTTCTCCCCCCCGCGGGTTTCCACGACCCCGCCAGGCATCCTCCGCCGTCGCGCGCGGTGCGACACGGACCGGTCCCTGTTCCCCGACCGAACTGCGTTCTCGGACTGTCCGGTCGGAGCCCCCGCGCTCCGCGAGGACGCCTCGGCGATCCACCATCCCGGGCTCACGACCCGGCCCGCCCGGGACCGATGTCGGGATCCGCGACCTTTCCACGACCGCGCCGCGGGGCGCCAGCTCCGCGGCAGCCGGGCCCGCCAGGCGGCCGCGCTCGGCCACGACCGCACGGTCGCGAAGAGCCGCCACCGTCTCAGCCGGCAGCGTGCGCTCGCGCGCGAGGACCGGCGCCAGCCGCCCCGAGTCGGGGCCCGCCGCGCGCTCGATCGTCCGCGGGGCTTCCCGCACGTAGGTGCGGATCGCTTCCCGCGTCCCGCCTTCCCGGGGGTTGACGAGGATCGGCCGCGAAGAGATCGCGACCTGGGAGCCCAGCCGGTCGCCGATGCGCGAGCCGGGAATCACGCTCGACCGCGCCAGCGTCGTCGTCCCGAAAGAGCCGGCGCCCGTGAAGTTCCACCCGCGAAAGTCCACTTGCCGCGTCGGAAACGTCCCCTGGAGGGCGAAGTACAGATTCGTCCGAGGCTGAAAGCCCCATTGCCGGTAATAGGTGTCCCGCCAGGGCGAGAAGAACGAGTAATAGCCGATCGGACACCACCCGACGTAGCCAGGTGTGTAACCCCAGTAGACCCACGCCGGAGAGTAGGCGTAACCGGGCGCCCAGCACCAGCGGTTGCGGGCGAAGAACCAGTTGCCGTAGTGGAACGGGTACCAGCCCCAGGGGTCATAGGGCCACCAGGTCAGGCCCGCGGTCGTGTAGTACCACGAGCCGTAGGAGTAAGGGCTCCAGTCCGCGTCCACCCGTGGGGACCAGACTTCCCCGCCGTAGCTCGAATCGTAGTCCCAATCTCCGTATCCGTCGAGCGCGGCGACGTCGCCGGCGTACTGCTGGTCGCCCACGTATCGGACGGACGCGCTGCGCGCGTCGTCCTGCGATTCCAGGCGATTGGCCACCCAGAGATCGAAGCGATCGCGAGAGAAGGCTCCGCGGGCGATCTCGGGCTCCTCGTCTCCGCGGACCATCAAGTACTGCCCCGCCTTGACCGTCTGCGTCCCGGCGCGCGTACGGACTTCCACCGAACCGGCTCGGGCGATAACGACCGTTCCGCGGCGCGGGTCGCTGTTGACGCGGACGTACGCGCCCGCCGAGAGATAGACCGTCGCGTCTTCCGTGTCCACGCGCGGGATCGCCTGTTCGTTGGCGCCCAGCCCGGAGAGCACGACCTCGCCCTCGATCAGACGCACGGCGGAGAACTGATCCTGTTCACCCTGCTGCTCGTAGAGAGAATCGAAGGAGACTCGGCTGCCGCCTCCCACGAAGAGGATGTTCCCATCGGCCAGCCCGACCTCGACACGGCCCGCCTGCGAAAGGGAGAGCTCGTCTCCCACCGAAATCGGCATGTTGCGGCGGGCCTCCACCTCGCCGTTCAACCGGGACGTCACGGTCGCCGCTCCGGTCATCGAGCGAATGTAGGAATAGCCGCTGCGCTCCTGGCCTTCCTGCGCGAGGCCGCAGGTGGCCGCAAACAGCAGCACCGCCGCCGCAGGCAGGCTTCTGAAAACTCCCTTGATCGTCATCTCCGTTTCTCCCCCACGTCCATCAAGGAGCGATCCCCGTGCCACGCGACCGCCTTGCGTCGGAGGCAAGAATGTGCTCTAGATAAAGGACTTATGAATTCTTCCCGAGGGGATCGCGAAGCCGGGTTGTCCCATCCAGGAGACGTTCTGGAGGGCTCCGAGGACACGCCCGTCCCGGCACACGACTCACGACTCTCCATCGAAAGCTCGCCTTCAAGATGATCCGGGACGTCGTCCGGTACGGGGACGCGCGCCTGCTCGCCGAGAACGCCGCGGCCAACCCCGCCTCCGCCGATTTCGCCTCCCTTCTCGGCGACATGATCGAGACCTGCCACGCGGCTCCCGGAATCGGGCTCGCCGCCCCCCAGATCGGGATCAACCAGCGTCTGGCGATCATCGATCTCTCCGTGGGAGAGGACCCGGACGGACTGCTGGTCCTGGTCAACCCCGAGATCGTGGAGACCTTCGGGGAACAGAAGGAGGAGGAGGGTTGTCTTTCGATCCCGGACTTTGCGGAGCGGGTCGTGCGTCCGCAACGCGTCCGGGTCCGCGCGGGCGACGCGTCGGGACAGATCCGGGAGATCGAGGGCACGGGACTTCTCGCCCGGGCCCTCTCCCACGAGATCGATCACTTGAACGGCCTTCTCTTCGTGCATCGCCTGCGGGGTCTGAAGCGTGAGCTGATGTGGAAGAAGATCGAGCGCGCCCGGCGGAAGGCAGGCTGGTGAGCGGGCTCACGCTCCACAATACGCTCGGCCGGCGCCGGACGGAACTCGTGCCGCTCGAGCCGGGCCACGTGCGCCTCTACACGTGCGGCCCCACGGTCTACAACGTCGTCCACATCGGCAACCTGCGCACGTTCCTGTTCGAGGACGTCTTGCGGCGACACCTGCTCGCCAGGGGGCTGCGCGTGACGCAGATCATGAATCTGACCGACGTGGACGACAAGACGATCCGCGGAGCGAAAGAGGAGGGCCTCTCGCTCCCCGAGTTCACGGCCAGGTACATCGAGGCCTTCTTCCGGGACATCCGCCGCCTGAACCTGGAAGCGGCCGAGCGGTACCCGAAGGCGACCGAGCACGTGCCGGAGATGATCGAGTTGATCCAGAAGCTCGGCGAGGGCGGGCACACCTACGAATCCGAGGGCTCGGTCTGGTTCCGCATCTCGACGTTCCCGGACTACGGCAAGCTCTCGCAGATCGATCTCTCCCAGACGCGGCGCGGCGAGCGCGTGGCCGACGACGAATACGAGAAAGAGGACGTCCGGGACTTCGCCCTGTGGAAGGGGGGCAAGAACGGCGAGCCGACGTGGCCCTCGCCGTTCGGCGACGGGCGGCCCGGTTGGCACATCGAATGCTCGGCGATGAGCATGAAGTACCTCGGGCGTCGCTTCGACATCCACACCGGGGCCGTGGACAACATCTTCCCGCACCACGAGAACGAGATCGCGCAGAGCGAGGCGGCGACGGGCGAGCCTTTCGTCGAGATCTGGCTCCACGCCGAGCA
Organism: Acidobacteriota bacterium; assembly: GCA_046726795.1. GTDB lineage: Bacteria > Acidobacteriota > Thermoanaerobaculia > UBA5066 > Gp7-AA6 > JAWOLE01. Next base: position 835 of record JBKPBH010000141.1, on the reverse strand, counting down.
CCTCGTGGTGGACGGGGAGAAGATGTCGAAGTCGAAAGGGAACTTCTACACCTTGGACGACGTCCTCGCGCGCCGCGACGACCCGGCCGCGGTCCGGTATCTCCTCCTCTCGGTCCCGTATCGCCGCAAGCTCAATTTCACCTGGGACGCGCTGGCCGGCGCTGCGGCGGCCGTGGAGCGAATCCGCTCGGCCGCAGCGCGCATCGAGGAGGTCGCGGCTTCCGCAGTCGAGAAGCCGGGCGCCTTCGACGCGAGAGGGCGGGGCGAGAAGTTCCTGATGGAGTTCTCCGCCGCGCTGGACGACGACCTGAACACGTCCGAGGCTCTCGGCGCGCTGTTTCCGTACCTGCGCGACATCCACTCCGCGATCGACGAAGGCTCGCTCGACGCCGGCGGCGCGCGGGCGGCGCTTGACGCGATCCGTTCGTCGGACCGCGTGCTCGGCGTGCTTCCCGCCGTGCCGGAGACCCTTCCGGCCGAGATCGAAGCGCGGATCGAGGCAAGGAACGCCGCGCGGAAGCGCCGTGACTGGGCCGAGGCCGACCGCATCCGCCGGGAGCTCGCTGCCGGAGGTATTCTCCTGGAAGACGGGCCCTCCGGCACCCGCTGGAAGAGAGCGTGAGGGGCCTTTCCGACTACCACGTCCACACGTTTCGCTGCGGGCACGCGGCGGGCCAGTCGCGCGACTTCGTCCTCAAGGCGATCGACCGCGGCCTGGCGGAGGTCGGCCTGACCGATCACATTCCGCTCTACTTCCTTCCTGTGGCCGAGCGCGATCCGAAGCTCGCCATGAAGGAAGAGGAGTTCGACGGCTACATCGCGGAAGCCCTAGAGC
>JBKPBH010000140.1:0-6338 GCA_046726795.1 Acidobacteriota bacterium | reverse complement strand
GAGGCGCCGGGGCTCTACGTCGTCGTCGCTTCGGCTCGCGAGGATTTCGGAGAGCGCGGCAACCGGATCGTCTCGACCAACTTGATCCTGACCGACCTGGCGCTCGTCACGCGGCTGGAGCCCTCGACGATCGAGGCGCAGGCCATGACGGGCGATACCGGCGCGCCCGTGTCCGGGGCGGCGGTCACGCTCTACCACTTCGACTGGAAGAGTCGGCACGCGCCGGTCGAGACGAAGGCGTCCGGAGCCGATGGCCTCGTTCGGTTCGACTACGCCCCCGGCCGGGAAAACGCCCCGTACTTCCTGCTGGCGCGCAAAGGGAAGGACCTCACGATCGACACGAGCTCCCTCTCGCTTTCCAAGCCCGTCGAGCCTTCCGACACGACACGGTCACTGCTCTACACGGACCGGGCGATCTACCGGCCGGGCCAGACGATCTCCTGGAAGGTCCTTGTCTTCCATGGCCGTCGGGACCTCGCGCGATTCGAGACGCTCGCCCATTCGCCCGTCACCGTGTCGCTCTTCGACGCGAACAACCAGAAGGTGGACTCGAAGACCGCCTCGACCAACGACTTCGGCACGGCCTCGGGGGAGTTTCCGATCCCTGCGGGGCGCGCGCTGGGCTCCTGGCGAATCGACAGCTCGGCGCCCGGGTCCGTTTCGGTGAGCGTCGAGGAGTACAAGCGGCCGACCTTCGAGGTGACCTGGAAGGACATCGAGGCGACGGCAAGGCTCAATCGGCCCCTGACGATGACCGGGACGGCGCATTACTACTTCGGGTTGCCGGTCGCTCGCGGGAGCGCGTCGTGGCGCGTCACGCGGCAGGAGGAGGTCCCCTTCGGTTGGGGATGGGGCCGGGCCCTGGGCTGGGGATGGATGAGGCCCCAGCGACCGGCGGAGACCGTGGCTGCAGGAACCTCGGCCCTGAAGCCGGATGGATCCTTCGCGATCACCTTCACGCCCCGCGCCGACGAGCGGCTCGGCGCGAGGAAGGAAATCACCTACCGCTACGTGGCGGCGGCCGATGTGACCGACGAAGGGGGCGAGACGCGATCCGACACCCGCGCCTTTCGCGTGGGCTTCGTCGGAGTCGAGGCGACAATCTCTTCCGAGACGGGATTCTTCCGGGAAGGCGCCGGGGGAGCCGTGACCGTCCTGCGCACGGACTTGAACGGCACTCCGCGCCCGGGAAAGGCGACCTGGCGGATCGTCGAGCTCACGCAGCCGGAGGCGCCCGCGCTTCCGGCAGACCTGCCCGTGATCGTCGAGCCCGCCGCCGAGCGCTACGCGACGCCGGGAGATCGTCTCCGTCCGCGCTGGGATGCGCCGCCGCCTCTGGAATCCATTCTCCACGACTGGAAGGACGGGAAGGAGCGCTCGCGCGGCTCCGCGGAGCACGATGCGAAAGGGGAGGCTCGAGTCGCCTGGCCGCCGCTCCCGGCGGGCGCCTATCGCTTGCATTACGAGACCGCGGACGAGTCGGGGGCGAAGTTCGAGTCCGCGAAGGACTTCGTCGTCGCCGGGAAGCGAACTCCGTTGAACGTCGCGGCGGCGCTCGTCGCCGAGTCCTCGTCCGTGCCGGCCGGCGGAGTCGCGCGGCTGCTCGCGCTCTCGGGCTTCCACGGCCAGACGCTCTTCCTGGAGCTCTTCCGCGACGGCCGGTTGATCGAGCGGCGCCGGCTCGAGGGCTCCGAGAGCTCGCTCGTCGAGATCCCGGTCGGCGAGAAGGACCGGGGCGGTTTCGGCGCTCGCCTGGCGCTGCTTCGAGACCATCAGTTCGTCGCGTTGACCGCCTCGGTGTTCGTCCCGTGGGACGACCGCAAGCTCTCGCTCTCGTTTTCGACCTTTCGCGACGCCCTTCGACCCGGATCACACGAGACCTGGCGCGTGATGGTCCGCGCGGCGGACGGAAAGCCCGTCGAAGAGCGGGCGGCCGAGCTCCTGGCTTACATGTACGACCGCAGCCTCGACGCCTTTCGCCTGCAGAAGCCCGAGGATCCGCTGGAGCAGTACCCGAACAGGGCCGTCGTGGGCTTCGAACGAACCAGCATCGGACAGTCCTACGCCCAGTGGGTCTCGAGCCAGGACTATGGAAACGTCTCGCCGCCGCCCGCCCTAACTGGAAACCGCCTGAAGTTCCTGGAGGGATACGGCCTCGGCGGGCCGGGGCGAAGAGGGTTCCCGGTGGAGGGAGGAATCGCCGGAGGCGTGGCGACTGTCCAGAGAGCCGAGGCGACGGTGGCCGCGGCGCCCGCGCTGCAGGCCGCCGACCGGATGGAAAGGAAGGAGGCCACCGCCGCGGCGCCGGCCGCCGGCGTGCTTGCGCCGCCGCTTCGCGGCAACTTCGCGGAGACCGCCTTCTGGAGGCCGCATCTCCTGACGGATGCCTCCGGTTCCGCCGCGATCGAGTTCACCGTTCCCGATTCCGTCACCTCCTGGAGGGTCTGGGTCCACGCGGTGACGAGGGACCTGAAGGCCGGGTCTCTGGAGAAGGAGGCGAAGAGTTTCAAGGACCTGATGGTGCGGCCCTACCTTCCGCGGTTCCTGCGCGAGGGCGACCGGGCGCAACTGAAGGTCGTCGTCAACAATGCGTCGGCCGGCCGGTTGGACGGGCGGGTGGCGATCGCGATTCTCGACACTGCCACCAATGCCGACGTTTCGACTGACTTCGGACTCCCGCCGGGGGGCGGGTCGGCGCCGTTCGCCGCGGACTCGGGCGGTGGTGCCGACGTCGCGTTCTCCCTGACCACGCCGGCGCGCGTCGGGACCTACGCCTTCAAGGTTACGGCGGTCTCCGGAGGGGCCTCCGACGGAGAGCTCCGTCCCGTTCCCGTCCTGCCGGGGCGCATGCATCTGGTCCAGTCGCGCTTCGTGAGCTTCAACGACGGCGCGCGCCGGACGATGACCTTCCAGGACATGGGCCGAACAGATGATCCGACGCGGGTCAACGAGCAGCTCGTCGTGACCGTGGACGCGCAGCTCTTCTATTCCGTCTTGAACGCGCTTCCCTACCTCGTTCATTACCCGTACGAGTGCACGGAGCAGACGCTCAACCGGTTCGTGCCCATGGCGATCGTGTCGGCGCTCTTCCGCGACTATCCGGCGGTCGCGAAGATGGCGGAGGAGCTGTCCCGGCGGGACACTCGCCTGGAGACCTGGGACGCGTTCGATCCGAACCGGAGGATCGCCCTGGAGGAGACGCCGTGGCTCGCGGAGGCCCGGGGAGGGCAAGACGCGGGAGGCGATCTCGCGCGCGTTCTCGATCCGCGGATCGCCCGGGCGGAGCGGGATGCGGCGCTGGGCAAGCTCAAGAAGGCGCAGACGGCCTCGGGCGGGTTCCCCTGGTGGCCCGGCGGGCCGCCCTCGCCCTACATGACGATCTACATCCTGCACGGCTTCGCCAACGCGCTGGAATTCGGAGCCGAGGCGCCGCGAGACCTGGTCCAGAAGGCCTGGGGCTATGTCGCCGGCTACGTCCGCGAAGAACTGGACCGCTGCATGGCGCACAACGGATGCTGGGAGTACGCGACCTTCATCAACTACACGCTTTCCTCCTACCCCGACGCCTCCTGGTACGCGAAGGCGTTCACGCCGGAGGACCGGCAGCGACTCCTGGCCTTCTCGTTCCGGCACTGGAAGGAGCATTCGCCTTATTCCAAGTCGCAGCTCGCCCTGGTCCTGAAGCGCATGGGACGTCCGGCGGACGCCGGGCTCGTGTGGTCGAGCGTCATGGACTCGGCGAAGACAGATCCGGACCTCGGAACCTTCTGGGCGCCCGAAGACCGCTCCTGGCTCTGGTACAACGACACGATCGAGACGCAGGCGCTCGCCCTGAGGACGCTGACGGAAATTGCGCCGCGGGACCCGCGTCGGGAGGGGCTCGTGCAATGGCTCTTCCTGAACAAGAAGCTCAATCAGTGGAAGTCCACGAAGGCCACGGCGGAGGTCATCGCCTCTCTCGCGCACTATTTGAAGTCCGAAGGGGCGCTGTCGTCGCGGGAGGCGGTGTCCGTCGCGACCGGCTCGGAGACCGTGACCTTCACCTTCGAGCCCGATCGTTATACCGGGCGGAAGAACCAGATCGTCGTGCCCGGCGAGAAGCTCGATCCGAAGGCGTCCTCGAGCGTCGCGGTCCGGAAGGAAGGGCCCGGGCTCGCCTTCGCCTCGGCGACGTGGCACTTCTCGACGGAGAGGCTTCCGAAGGAGGAGCGGGGCGACTTTTTCTCCGTCTCCCGCCGCTATTTCAAGCGCCGGAGCACGGCGTCGGGCTTCGTCCTTCAGCCCGTGGACGAGGCGACGACCGTGTCTGCGGGCGACGAGATCGAAGTGCAGATCTCGCTCCGCTCCCGGCACGCGGCCGAGTACATCCACCTACGTGATCCGCGCGCCGCGGGGCTCGAGCCGGAGAACGTCCTCTCCCGCTACAAGGGGAACCTCGGAATCTCGTGGTACGAGGAGACCCGCGATTCCGGGACGAACTTCTTCTTCGAGCAGCTCCCGGCCGGGGAGTACACCTTCAAGTACCGCCTGCGCGCCAACATGGCCGGAGTCTTTCGCGTCGCGCCGGCGCAGGTCGAGTCCCTCTACGCTCCGGAGTTTGCCGCCTACTCCTCCGGCGCATCGATCACGGTCCGCTGACGGAGGCGGCCCCGATCAGCGGGACGTGGAGAGGGCCTTGCGGGCGTCCTTGAGGGTTGGATCGAGCTCGAGAGCCGCGGTGTATTCCGCCCGAGCCAGGTCCTTCGCCCGCTTCTTCTCGTAGAGCAGGCCGAGGCGGAAGTGCGCCGAGGCGAGCGATGGCTCGTCCGCGCCCGGCGTGTGCGACAGGTAGAGGGTCAGGCATTCGACGCCGCGGTCGAGCCTTTCGCCGGAGACGACCGCGATCCTGCCGATCTGGTAGCAGGCGTTCCACTCCTCGGGCCTCTTCTCGAAGAGCTTCTCGTAGATCTCGAAGGCGCGGTCGTAGTCCTTGCGGCGCTCGTAGAAGAAGCCCATCCAGTAATGCGGCTCGGGGCTCTCGGGAAAGTCCCGCAGGGCGGCGGAGTACTCCTGGGCCTCGTCGTCGAACCTCTTCTCGTGGTCCGCGACGCGGCCGGCGGCGCGGTGGCCCTGCAAGGGGTCGCGCCTGGAGATTTGCTTCGCCTGTTCCTTCGCCTTCGCGAGGGACCCTCCCATGACGCCGGGCGCGCGCAGGTAGAACTCGACGAGTCCGAACCGCGCCTCGAGGTTGTCGGGATCGAGAGCGCTCGCGCGCTCGAACTCCCGCCTCACCCTCCCGGCCAGCGAGGGCTGCTGGAAAACGCTCGCGCGCATCGCCTTCGATCCGTAGGCCCGCCCGAGCCAGAGGTGGTATTCGACCCGCCCGACGTCGAGCGCCACCGCCTTCTCGATCCACTCGACCGCCTTGTCCACCTCGTCGGTCGAGAGGAGCGCGCGCCCCAGATAGAACGCGGCCCGCGCGTCGGAGGGGTCCTCGCGTACGGCCGCCTCGAGGAGCGGGCGCGCCTGTGTCACCTGGCGCGCCTCGAAGAGCCGGATCGCCTCCTCGGTCTTGCCGTTCGAGGCCGAGAGAGGCGCCGCAACGAGTCCGAGCCAGAGCGCCGGAAGGAAAAGAGCCCTTCGATCCAGTCGGAACATGGTTTTTTCCGCATGGTAATACGGATGGGACCGGCCGAAGGGTTCGCCTGGCGGGGAGAGAGGGCCGAGGCCTAAGCCGCGACGGTCGTGTCGGTGACGATGCGGCCGTCGTGGGTCTCGACGATGCGCGAAGCGCGGCGGGCGAGCGTCATGTCGTGGGTGATGACGACGACGGTCCCGCCCTGCTCCCACAGTTCCGAGAAGAGCTGCATGATGTCGCCTCCGGCGGAGGAGTCGAGGTTGCCGGTCGGCTCATCCGCGAGAAGCACGTCCGGCTTCATCGCGAGCGCGCGCGCGATCGCGACCCGCTGCATCTGGCCGCCGGATAGCTCCGTCGGCTTGTGCTCCATCCGGTCGGAGAGGCCGACCCTGGCCATCAATTCCTCGACCCGCTTCTGGCGAGCCTTGGGAGCCACACCGCCGAAGACCAACGGCATCTCAACGTTCTCAAAGGCCGAGATCTGCGGCAGCAGGTTGAAGCCCTGGAAGACGAAACCGACCCGGCGGTTGCGCACGTCGGCCAGCTCGTCGCGGTCGAACCTCGAGACATCCTCGCCTGAGAGGCGGTAGCGCCCGTCCGACGGCGTGTCGAGGCATCCGATCAGGTTCATCAACGTGGACTTGCCCGAGCCCGACGGCCCGACGATCGCGACGAACTCTCCCGGCGTCACGACGAGGTCGATTCCCTTCAAGGCCTCGAC
>JBKPBH010000139.1:0-7403 GCA_046726795.1 Acidobacteriota bacterium | reverse complement strand
GTGTATCTCTTTCCGATCCTGCTGCTCCAGGGGTTTCTCGCCGTCCGCCGGGCGCCGGAACCCGGGCGGGCGGCGACCCGGATGCTCGGGCGCTTCGCGGTCGTCGCCGCCGGGGCGCTTCTCGTGGTTCTCGCGGTGTACGCGTTCGTGACGGCCCGCATGGATCGGGCCGATCAACGCCAGGTTATCCACGAGATGGTCGCCTGGCGGGGGGCTCCAGCTCTCTCGGCGGCGATCGAGCGGATCGCCGGGGTCTGCCCGCCACTCGGCCATTACCTGGGGGGCCTCGCTTCGGTCGTCCGGCAGAACGCGGAAGGCGGAGGAGTCAATTACCTCTTCGGAAGGGTCTCGGTGACCGGGTTCCCGCTCTACTTCTTCGTGGCTTTTCTCGCCAAGAGCACGCCGGCGTTTCTCCTCGTCACCGCGCTCGCGCTCGTCTTTCTCGCCCGGGATCGGGAGGCCCGGCGCGAGGCGCCGCTCTTTCTCCTGCCCGTTGGAGTCCTCTTCCTCGCCTCGGTCGGCTCGAGCTACAACATTGGGATCCGGCACCTTCTGCCGGTCTATCCCTTGCTGGCGCTCTCGGCGGCCGGTCTCTTCGCGCGGGAGCGCCGGCGGTCGCGCCATCCCGCCATCTGGCTGGCGGTGCTCCTTCCGGTCCTCTCGGCGGTCGAGGTCCTCCGGATCCATCCGCACGAGCTCTCCTACTTCAACCCCCTGGCGGGGGGAGCCGAGCGAGGCAAGAAGATCCTCTCCGACTCGAACGTGGACTGGGGGCTCGACTTGAGGCGCCTGGCCGCGGAGCTGGCCCGGCGGGGGGAGGCGAGGCCAACCGTAGCGTACTTCGGAGGAGACGACGCCCTCTTCCGTCTGGGTGTCCCCGACTTCGTGGCCGAGCCCGCCGTCCGCGGCCGCCTCGTCGCCGTTTCCGTCTTCTACCGGACGGAGGGCCCGGCGTACTGGCGCTACCACGGCGCGCCGCAAGTCGCTCTGGCGCTCGAGCGCCTCTTCGCCGAACTCGCGGCCCGCGGCCGACCGGCCGGGCGCGTCGGCTACTCGATCGAGCTCTTCGAGCTGCCGCGGCCCGGAAGCATCTCGCCATGACCGATAATGCCGGCAGAAGGAGACTCCGGACTTGAAGCTTTCGGTCGTGATGCCCGTGTACAACGAGGCGAAGACGGTCGAGGAGATCGTGCGCCTCGTTCAGGCCGTGCCGGTCGAGAAGGAGATCCTGATCGTCGACGACGGCTCAACCGACGGAACGCGGGACATTCTGCGCGGCATGGACGGGAAGGACGGCGTTCGCGTCTTCCTGCAGCCGAAGAACCAGGGCAAAGGCGCGGCCGTCTCCGTCGGGTTCCGGCATGCCACGGGAGACGTCGTGGTCGTGCAGGACGCCGACCTGGAATACGACCCGCGGGAGTACGTCCGGCTGCTGCGCCCCATCGAGGAGGGGCACGCGGACGTCGTGTACGGTTCGCGCTTCCTGGGCGGAGGAGAGCGGCGGGTGCTCTACTTCTGGCACACGGTCGGAAACCGTTTCCTGACGCTCGCCTCCAACATGGCGACGAATCTGAACTTAACCGACATGGAGACCTGCTACAAGATGTTCCGCCGGGAGGTCGTGCAGTCCATGCGGATCGAGTCGCGGCGCTTCGGGATCGAGCCGGAGATCACGGCCAAGGTGGCGCGGCGCGGCTACCGGGTCTACGAGGTGCCGATCTCCTACTACGGCCGCACTTACGACGAGGGGAAGAAGATCGGGTGGAAGGACGCCTTTTCAGCCCTCTGGACGATCGTCAAGCACCGGTTCCGCGAGGCGGAGGACACAGACAACGTCGGCCACGTCACGCTGGCCCGGCTGGCCAAGCTCGAGCCCTACAACCGGTGGCTCGTCGAGCGGTTCGCGCACGCGCTCGGCCGGCGCGTGCTCGAGATCGGCGCGGGGTTTGGAAACCTGACCCGGCACCTGATCGAGAGGGAGCCACACGGGCCTGTCCGCGAGCTCGTCGTGGCCTCCGACGTGGACCCCGTGGCCCTCGAGTACCTGAAAGGGAGCTTCCGCGAAAACCCCCTCGTGCGGGTCGCCTCCTACCGCTTTCCGCTCACGCCCTCCGAGCGGGAGGAGATCCGAGGCCTCGCGATCGACACGATCGTCTGCTGCAACGTGCTCGAGCACATCGAGGACGACACCGGGACGCTCGCCGACATGCTCGCGATCCTGCGGCCGGGAGGAAGGCTCGTCCTCCTCGTGCCGGCCCTGGCCTGGCTCTACGGCACGCTCGACGAACAGCTGCGCCACTTCCGGCGGTACGAAAAGGAGGAGCTCGAAGAGAAGCTGGCGCGTTCCGGCTTCGCCATCGAGGACTGCCGCTTCGTCAATCGAGTCGGCATCCTCGGCTGGTTTCTCAACGGCCGGATCCTGCGGCGCCGTGTCCTGCCGAGCTCCCAGGTCCAGGCCTTCAAGCTCTTCCTTCCTCTGCTGAGGCGCGAGGAGCGCAACCCGCCCCGTTCCGGAATGTCCCTTCTCGCCGTCGCAGGAAAACCGGGCTGATGGAGGGAGCCCGCGGCTCCTGTCAGTGAGAAGCAGCGGGGCGGCGCGGCGAGGCGATCCACAGTCCGGCCGGCGGCAGCGGGTAGGAATGGAAGGGGCCGCGCGCGAGCAGGAGCTGGCGAAGTCTCGGCGTCCAGTACGGAGAATCGAGCAGAAGGAAGACCGCCCGGTTCGGGCCCGTCCCCAAAATCTCCTCACCGAGGCGGCGATAGTCCTGTTCGGACGGAAGCTCTCCGCGAAACCAGCCGGGGTGGGTCTCGAGGTCCGCTGGGAACGCGCGCAGGCGGCCGGCGAGGAGGCCGCGGTCGCGCGTGAGAACCGCGGGGAGATAGAAGTTCGCGGTCGCCACGACCAGGTCTCCGGCGCGAGACGAAGCCTCGAGACCCTCCGGCACTTCCGCGTACGGGCGCGACGTCCGGGGCGAAGCGAGGACGAGGAGACTCGAGACGATCCCAAGGACGGTCATGGCCACGACGGCCTGTCGCGCGCGGGGCGACTTCTCTGCGGCGCGCGCGGCGAGCCAGAGCCAGATCGGCAGGACCGCCATCTCGCTCCGGCCGGCGATGGCGATCGGGCGCCAGACTGAGGCCGCGAGGACGCCGCCGAGTGTCAAGACGACCGCGCAGAGTCCCATTCGCGAATCGGGATCCGCGGAGCGGACTAGGAGGAACAGGGCGAGCGAGGCGAGCCCGACGGCGCCGGCGAGCCACAGGATCGGCTCGGGAAGCGGGCGTCCGAACGGCGGCAGGACCCGGACGCTTCCCCCCAATCCCGCGAGGAAGCCGCCGGCGGAGACGCCGAGGCTGTCCCGGATCCAGCCAGTCGCAGCCGCGGGCTGCGCCAGCAGAATGGGCGCCCAGGGCAGAAAAGAGAGAAGGCCGAGGCCTAGAGCGGCGGCCGCCGCCCGCCGCCCGACGAGCAAGGCACCGGCAACGAGCGACAAGGCCAACGCGACTCCAAGGTAGTGAGTCCAGACCAGAGCCGCGGTTGCGAGCGCGATTGCCGCGAGGGTCCCCGGACCGGGGGCATCCCGCGCCGCGAGGCGGAAGAGCACGAAACCCAGGAGCGCGATCACGCCGTAGGCTCTTGCCTCCGAGGCATAGAGGAGCAGCAACGGCGAGGAGGCCACAAGCCAGAGGAATCGCCTCCGGATTCCCGCCGGCGGGTTTCGAGCGACCGTGAACAGGAGGGCGACCGCGAGGAAGGAGGGGAGGCGCGCCACGGCGTCCGGGAGGGCGAGGGCCTCCGCGGCCGCCACGAGCGGCTTCTCCAGAAGATAGAAGAGAGGCGGGCCGGAATCGAACCGGAGCGCCCGCAGGAACTGGCCCGGCGCGAGCCTCGAGGCCCAGACCGTGAAGACCTCATCGTGCCAGAGAGGGCGCGTCACGAGCAGCCAGAGGCGGGCGCCGGCGGACAGGAAGGCGACTCCCAGCGCGACCGCGGGAGCGAAGCGGCCGAAGTTGTCGCGCTCGCTTTCGATGCCTTATCCTAATCGCGCTTTGAAAGCCACGGCCACGTCTTGAACGCGGGGACCCTCCCGGCCCGCGAGCCCTTCGGAACACTCCGTCTCGCGGGGCTGTTCCTGCTTCTCGTCCTGGCGGTGTACGCCGACCCGCTCTTCTTCCGCCGCAATTTCGGCGGACGCGATCTGCTTGGCTACAACCTGCCGATCGAATCGGTCATCCACGATGCCTATTCGCGCGGCAGGCTCCCCATCTGGAACCCGTGGATCGCCGGCGGACGGCCGCTTCTGGCCAATCCCAACACCGGGGCGCTCTACCCGGCGCGGCCGCTGCTGTCGCTGGTCCCCTTTCCGCTGGCGTTCCGGCTGTTTCCGCTTCTGCACTGGGCCCTTGCGGGCGCGGGGATGATCGCTCTCCTGCGGCTGTTGGGGGTCTCGATGGGCGGGGCCTGGATCGGCGCCGTGGCCTATACGTTCTCCGGCCTCGGCGTTTCGGAAGTGTTTTATACGAATCACCATCCCGGCGTCATGCTGCTCCCCTGGATCCTGTGGGCGCTCGCGCGACCCTTCCAGAGCGTGGCCCGACAGGCGCTCGCGCTGTCGCTCCTCTTCGGCCTCGATTTCCTGGCCGGAGATGTCTTCACGATCGGTGTCGCCCTCGGCGCCTGCATCCTCTGGATCTTCCTGGAAGTTGCCGAGCCGATGCGCCGGCGCCTCGCGACTGCTCTCGCCGTTGCTCTCGGCCTCGCGGGTTTGCTCGCGCTGCCCCAGATCATCGCGACTCTTCTCTGGATTCCGGAGACGAACCGGGGCGTTCTCGGAATGCGCCTCGGCGAAGCCTTCCTCTACTCCCTCTCTCCGTTTCGGCTGCTCGAGCTCGTAGTCCCCTTCCCCTTCGGGGAGACCTGGACGATCGACACCGACCGCATCTGGGGAGTCATGATCTTTCAAGGCCGGGCGATCGGTTTCTTCGCGAGCTTCTACGCGGGCGCGCTGGCGGCGATCGCGCTGGCTGCGATGGGAAGGCATCGGCCGGTCGGAGCTCGCTTCGCCCGAGGACTCTTTCTGGCGGGTCTCCTGGTCACCGTTCCGGGGAGTTTGATTCCTTTACCCTGGCGCGGTCTACATTCTCCGGTCGCCCTGCGGTTTCCTGAGAAGTTCGGCGTCGCCCTCGTCCTCGCGCTGGCGATCTACTCGGCGCTGGCCTTCGATCTCTTCCGGCGGACGCGTGTCGGGTCCCGCTGGACTCTGGCCGTGGGGGCTCTTCTCGCCCTGCTCGCGGCCTGCGCTCGCCTGTTCCCGCAGCAAAGCGGCTGGCTCGCGATCGCCCTCGTCGGCGGCGAAGACAGGCATGCTCCGATCGCGGCGCAGGTCCTGCCGGCGGCGATCGCGGAGGGAGGACTCCTCTGGATGGCGACCCTGGTCGCCCTGGACCTGCTCCGCCGTGGGGGCCGTGTCGCTGTCGGAATCTCCCTGGCGCTCTTGACTGCCGTGCCGATCGCCGCCAACCGGCGGATCGCCCGGACGTTTCGACAGGAAGCGCTCTTTGCGCCGACGTCGTTCGCGCGCTTCATCGCCCGCAGGGACCCCCAAGGAGCCTTTCGGACGATCGGCGCCAGCCGATACCGGCCTCCCTCCGCCCTGGAGACGGAACAGGGCCCCAACGACGAGGCTCAGCTCGAGTACTGCCGGCGCAACTGGACGCAGTACGTGCACTGTCTATGGCGGCGCGGAACGATCTTCAACGACGACTACGACAACGGGGACCTCTCGCGGCTGGCGAGCCTCCGCAATGTCTCCTTCATCGCGTCGAGCTACATGGACGCGCAGGCGTTCTACGGCGCGCTGTCTCTGCGGTGGGCCATCCGTTTCCGCGACCAGCAGGGTCTGGCCGGTTTTCACCGCGTCGGCGGGGACGCGTTGATGGATTGGGACGAACACGAGAGGCCCTATCCCGAGATACGGCTCCTGACGAGCTGGGTGGAGGAGACGGGAGCCCTCCCGGCCGCCAGTGGCTTGCCGCTGCTCAAGTCGGGGCAGGTCGTGATCGAGTCGGGACTTAGAAGCCTCGGGTCTGCCCGTCCGGGGCGGCTCCGGATTCTCGAGAGGAACCCCGAGAGATTGCGCCTCGAGGCACAGGCCCCGGACCCGACCTGGCTCTTCGTGCTCCGGGGCTATTGGAACTATCGAACCGTCCTCGTCGATGGTCGGCCGGCGGACGACTTTCCCGCCCAGCTCGCCTTCTCGGCCGTTCGCGTTCCCGCCGGGCTCCACACGATCGAGTGGAGCGAGCGCATACCCGGCGCCGCCGTCTCCCGCTGGGGGCCGCTGCTCTTTGCTCTCGCGGCCCTCCTCCTGGCCTCCGAGCGCATCCGGGGCCGTCGCTCATGAGAACGTGCCGGCTGAGCGTCCTGGCCCTTCTCCTCCTTCTCGAGATCGGGTGCCACAGGCAGAGGAACAGACGCCCGAGCCTCGAATCCGACCAGACTCGCCCGGCCTCGGACTGGCTGAGGCTCGAGCCCGTGCGCCTCCTGCGCGACTATGTGCGTCTGGACACCACCGACGAAACGGGTGAAGAAGAAGGGGCCCTGTTTCTCCGACGCTTCTTCGATTGCGCCGGGATCGAGAACGAGATCGTCTGTCCGGTTCCGAAGCGCTGCAACCGCTTGGCCCGGCTGCCGGGAAGAAAACGGGAAGGGGCACTCCTGCTCTTGAACCACATCGATGATGCCCATGTCTTCCCGAGCCTGTGGAAGGAGTCGGAGCCCTTCGAGGGGAAGATCCAGAAAGGGTTTCTCTACGGCCGGGGCGCCTACGACATGAAGTCGCTGGGGCTGGCCGAAGCCTTGGCGATGCGGAATCTCAAAGACCACGGCATCGTGCCAGCCTCCGACGTCCTGTTCCTGGCCGAGGCCGACGAAGAATCCGAGCAGAAGTGGGGTTCCCGCTGGCTCCTGGAGCACCGCCCCGAATGGTTCGAAGGCATCGCCGTTGTCTTGAACGAGGGGGGCACGAACGAGATGGTCCTGCGGGATGTCCGCTTCTGGGGGATCGAGACGGTCATGGCGGGCTACGGCCTTCTCGAGTTCGAATCGCCCACGGCCCGGCCGATCGAGGAACTCGTCGCGAAGTGGGCGAAGATCTCCTCGGCGCCCGTGAAGCCGCTGCCCGACGTCGTGGCCGGCTTCGACATGCTGGCCAATCACCTCGGGCACCCGCTGACCGACCCGCTGCGGCACTTGGACCGGGTCCGTCAGAACCCGGCCGAGCTCGCAATGCTGCCCGACCGATACGGCTGCTTCCTGGAGGCCCGGATCAAGTGGTTTGGTCCCTATCCGTACCCACCAGAAGCCAAAGACAGCTTTCGCGCCTATGTCGTCGTCTCGACTC
>JBKPBH010000138.1:0-2553 GCA_046726795.1 Acidobacteriota bacterium | reverse complement strand
CGACCCGGGGCATCAAGCCCCCGGGGAAAGCGGGACGAGGCGACGCGCCGGCTCTCTCATGATCGGGCCACGCGGCCGCCGGCCCCGAGGCCGTTGATCTGCTTCTCGATCCGTTCGAGGTTGGGCATGTCGGGGAAGCGGCGTTTCAATTCCTCGAAGTGGCGCCGGGCCGCGTCCGGGTCGCGCCTGTCGAAGGCTTCGATCAACACCAGGTTTACGAGCGACTGCCAGTGGTCCGGATCTGCCGCCCGGGCTTTCTCGAAGCAGACGATCGCCTTCCGGAAGTCACCGCGGTTGCGGTAGGCCGCGCCGAGGTCGGAGAGGAGATTCGGATCGGAAGAGGCCTTGCGACGGGCCTTCTCATAGGCTCGTACGGCGCCGTCCCAATCCTCCCGGTCGTAACAGGTGTTGCCGAGAGCGATCAGGAGCCGCGGGTTTTCGGGGTCTTTCTCGACGGCCTTCCGGGCCTCCTGGAGACGGTCCTGCTCGCCGGCGCCGGCCGTCGGCGTCGCCGGAGCCGGCCGGCCGCCTCCTCCGGCGAAATACCCTCCGATGAAGCCCAGGAGGCCGCCTAAGAGAAGAGGAATCACGGACCGGCGGAAGCCGGCCGGTCCGCTCACGGATTTTCCTCTCTCTCTTCCTCCCGGACCGCCTTCCAGACACCGGCACCGGTCCCGCCGTTGCCGAACGTCGTGGCCTCCCATGTCCCCGCGATCGAGGCCGCATCCCGTGCGACCCGCCCGTAGAAGACGGCGGAGAAGCCCAGCCGGGAGTCGACGCGCTCCAGCCTCAGGCGGTCGTTGACGAGCGTTCCCCTGAGAGATCCCGAGTAGCCGCCATCCAGCGTGTATTCGCCCGAGACGATCGTGCCATCCAGGTTCATCCGGAAGACTCCACGCTGAGAACCTGGGTCGAGCGTGACGACCCACCTCCCCGTGACGGAATCGGGAGGCTTCTTCGTCAGGAGCTCTGCTTCCAGAGCGATGATCGAGCGCCGCCGCTCCACGATCCGGTCGGCCAGCAGTCGCCGTTTCTCCAGAAGCGCGCGGACCTCCTGCTCGCTCTCGGACACCGCGTCCTCGCGACGGGAAATCTCGTCGGGGCCGGCATCGCTCTTGCCGGCGGCTTCCGCGACGGCTCGGCTGGCTGCCCCGAGCTGGCTCAAGGCGGACTCGAGCCTGCGCGAAACGTCCGCGAGGCTTCGAGAATCAGAGACCAGGCGCCGGCGCTCCCGGGCGAGCTCCGATTTGACCGCCTCGGAAGCCTGCCCGACCGCGGAGGCTCGAGCGACAGCCGCGAGCAGCACGCCCGCCAGGATCCTTCGCATCAGAAGGATTCTATCGCGGCCGAAAAAACCGGTGGCGGCGGCGGCAGGACTGAAAAAGGGATACGGGTGCCGTCGCTCCTACGTGACGAAGCCCCCCGTTTTGAAGATTCCCAGCCGCCGTTTGCGCGGCGACCGCCCGCGGCCGAAAGTCGCCGAAGTCCCTCTCTTGCCGCCGCGCAACGAGCTTCAGTGCGCGGAGCGACTCTGCGCCGACTTGAGCAGCGCGCGATCCACCTGCCGCTCGACCTCCTGCTCATCCAGGCCGTTGATGACGGCGATCTCGGAAACGATCAGGTACTTGGCCCGCTCGTACATTTTCTTCTCGCGGAAGGAGAGGGTCTTGCGCAGCATGATGTAGTTCAAGCTCTTCAACACGTCGGCGATGTCATGCAGGCGGCCGCTCTTCATCTTGTCGAGGTTCTGCTTGTATCGTCCTTTCCAATCCCCGGACGCGGAGAAGCGGTAATCCGCCAGCCGCTTCATCAGCCCCGTGATGTCCTTGCGCAGGGTCAGCCGGCGCAGGCCGATGAGGTCGGTGTTCCCGATCGGGACCATGACCTTGGAGTTGTTGGACAACAGACGCAGGTGATAGAAGCTGCGAGGCTTGGCTGGCTCCGTCGCGAATCCCTCCCCGATCTTCTCGACCACGGAAACGCCGTGATTGGGATAGACGATCTTCTCGCCCACTCGGAAACCCACCACTCTGCCCTCCTCAAATGTATTTAAAAACACCCGTCGCTCTTTACCCGACCCTGCAGAACCCGTAATTATAGAGAAAACGACCGAAATACACAATCCAATGAGGTTGCGGCGGCTCCGACGGCCGGCCCAAGCCCTTTGTTCTCAGGGAGGAAAGGTTCGCCCCTCGGCGGCGCCGAGCAAGTCAGACACCGATCGGCTTGACGCAGAGTCCGCTGGTACGAGGGAAAACGGCCTGGTGCCGGAGGAGGGAGTCGTGTCGGCCGCCGGCTTCGCCGGACCCGGCCCACGGCCGCGGCCGACGCTTCCTGTCGGCGGGGACGGTTCCCCGCACCCCTCTTGAGGGTTCTCCTCTCCTCCCCCCGCACCCCGCAGCGGTCAAGAATCGATCCGCTTGACGCAGAGTCCGTTGGTCGAAAGATCCTTGTGCCTGGTGCCGGAGGAGGGAGTCGTGTCGGCCGCCGGCTTCGCCGGACCCGGCCCACGGCCGCGGCCGACGCTTCCTGTCGGCGGGGACGGTTCCCCGC
>JBKPBH010000137.1:0-9169 GCA_046726795.1 Acidobacteriota bacterium | reverse complement strand
CCCCCCCGACGCGGGGGCGGCTGAGCAAAGTCGATCAATACCGGAAACGGACGAGAGAAGGATTCGATCGGCGATTCCCGGTTTCCGAGTCCCGCCTCAAAGGTGCGCGACGAACGCCGCGAGGACGGGCGCGGCGAAGAGCAGCGAGTCGATGCGGTCGTAAAACCCGCCGTGGCCTGGAAGGAAGACTCCCGACTCCTTGACGCCCGCGCCTCGCTTCCAGAGGGACTCGACTAAGTCGCCGACCTGCCCCGCCGAAGAAGCGAGCGCGCCGGCGAAGGCGCCGCGAACCGGCCCAAACTCCGGCATCACCCACCAGGTCCCGGCTGCGGCGCCGATCGCCGTCGCGCCGAGGAGACCGCCGATCGATCCCTCCCAGGTCTTCTTCGGCGAAACGACCGGCGCCAGTTTCCGGCGTCCGAGATTCTTCCCGACGTAGTAGGCGAAGGAGTCGCAACCCCAAACGATCAGGAAGAGGAAGAGGACCGCGCGCGGTGAGAACTCACGCAGGGCGCACAACGCCAGGGCCGGCAGGGCGATCAACAATACGCCGAGAACGGTGGACCCGGCGCCGGCGAGCGCGGAGGCGACCTCGACGGAGGAGGCGAGCTCCGCGAACGCCGAGAGGAGGGCGACGAGGCCCACGACGAGCACCAGATGGAACTCGCGCGGCGGCACGAGCGGAAAGATGCCCGGAGCCGCCGCAAAGAGGAGGACCCCGCCTCCGAGCCCCACCGTCTTGGCGACCGGGTGACCCGTCTTCTCCGCGATCCGATAGAACTCCCACAGCGCCCCGAGCGAGACGAGGGCCACGAGAAGATCGAAGAAAATCGGCGGAGTGTAGAAGAGGACGGCGAGGACGACGGGGATCGCGACGGCCGCCGCGGCCTCGCGCTTCAACGCCACGGGGCAGCCCCTGTCATCCCGAGGCCTCTTGTCATCCCGAGCGCAACGAAGGACCCACTCCCGTTCTCCACGTCCAGGGCAGATCCTTCGTCGCTTCTCTCGCGCCGTCGCCATAGCGGCTTTGGCGCGTCGGCGACCTCAGGATGACACCGCCCGTCACCGCCTACCGGCCTCGGCGCGGCCTTCGCTCTCCGGCGAGCGTCTTTCGTCGATGACGCCGCCGTATCGGCGCTCGCGCTTCTGGAACTCGAGGATGGCCTCAAAGAGGTGGCGCTTGCGGAAGTCGGGCCAGAGGGTCGGCGTAACCCAGATCTCGCTGTAGGCGATCTGCCAGAGCAGGAAGTTGGAGACGCGCATCTCGCCGCTGGTGCGGATGAGCAGGTCCGGATCGGGCACCCCCGCCGTGCCGAGACGCGACCCCAGCGTCTCTTCATCGATCTGCTCGGGGGTGAGACGTCCCGATGCCACGTCGTTGGCGAGAGAGCGGCACGCGTCGACGATCTCCGTGCGCCCGCCGTAGTTCAACGCGATGTTGAACGTCATGCCGCGGCAGGAGGAGGTGGCCGCGAGCCCCTTGGAGAGCTCCTTCTGCACCGAGGCGTCGAGCTCGTTCATCCTCCCGACGACGCGGAACCGGATGTCGTTCTTCAGCAGGTTTGCGAGCTCCCGGTTCAGGTACTCCTTGAGCAACGACATGAGGGTCACGATCTCGAAACGCGGCCGCTTCCAGTTCTCGACCGAAAAGGCGTAGAGCGTCAGCGCGTCGAGCTCCAGCCGTGCGCAGGTCTCGACGGTCTCCCGCACCGAGGCGATCCCCGCTCGGTGACCCTCGACACGCGGCGAGCCGCGCTGCCGGGCCCAGCGACCGTTGCCGTCCATGATGATCGCTACGTGCCGCGGCAGCCGGGACAAGTCGACCTCCTCCAGCAGCTCCCGCTCCGCCGAGCCCGGAGAAGCCAGGTTGTCCTTTTCGATCACGAATACAGTTTAATTGAGGATTGATTCAGTGATCCATCGGTTCAATGGTTGATTGGCTCGAAAAGTCGATCGATGGGTCAATCAAACAAAGGGTCCATGAATCAATGGGTCAATTCGTCGTAGTGAACGCGGAGGAGAGTCAAGCCGCGGGCCGGAGCCTTCTGGGTGAGGAGACGCCGGTCTCCTGTTTCCAGGAGCTCCTGGATCCGCCCTTGCGGCACCCGGCCCCTCGCGATGTCGGCGAGAACCCCGCACATCGAGCGGACCATGCCGCGCAGAAAGGCGTCACCGCGAAAGAGTCCTCGGATCTCGTCTCCGCATTCCTCGATCCGGACGAAGTGGAGCCTCCGCACCTGGGCTTCGCCGGCGGTGAGCCGCGCGCCGAACACGCCGAAGTCTCTCTCTCCCGGCAGAAGCTCGGCCGCGGCCCGCATCGCTCGCGGATCGGCGCGGCCCGAGAGCGGCGCGGCGAAGGGAGCGTCGCGCGGCGGGATCACGTCGGCGCGGCTCCAGCGGTACAGGTATTCCTTCCAGACGGCTTCGCGCCGGGCGTCGAAGTCCGGGGCCGCGGGGGCGACCGCGAGGAGCCTCGCGTCCCGGGGGAGGCGGGCATTGACGCCGTCGCGGATCCTCACGGGATCGCGGCGCCGCTCCAGATCGAAGTGCACGACCTGCCCGTCCGCGTGCACCCCCGAGTCCGTCCGGCCCGCGGCCACCGCCCGAGGTCTCTCCCCCGAGAAGCCGGCCAGAGCCTCTTCGAGCACGGCTTGGACCGTCCTCGCCGCATTCTTCTGAATCTGCCAGCCGTGGAAGTCGGTCCCGATGTACGAAAGAACCGCGCGGTAGCGCTTGACGGAGGACCGAGGACCTGGGACTGGGGACTCGAGCGGCTTCCGTCCGGGCACCACTCTTCTCGGTCGCGGAGAGGCCCTGGCCACTTCCGTCCTCAGTCCGCAGTCCTCAGTCTCAGAGCAGGTCGAAGGAGCATCCAGGCGAGGAGGAGAGCGAACGGTCCGAATTCGAGGCCGTACACCAGGTCGCGCGAGATGCCCGGCAGCGGATACAGGAGCGCGTAAGAGAGCGGCGCGGAGAAGCACAGGAAGAGGAAGGCCGGTTCCCGTCTCCTTGCGGCGAAAGGGAGGAGCCAGAGAAGGTACCAGGGGTAGAGCGTCGGAGAGAGAAGCAGCAGAGCCGCGAGACTCGCAAGGACCGCGGCTTCCAGGTCGCGAACGCGCAGGGCGATCAAGAGGAGCGCGGCCGCGAGCACCGCCGCGAGAAGAGCCCTCGCGAAGAACGCGGAGTAGAAATAGGGGAAGACCGCCTGCGTCCAATCCGGGTTCCTCCACCTCTCCTTCAGATCCACGAAGACGTCCTTGGCCGCCTCGGGAAGCCGGGTGGCGTCCATCAGAAGAGAGGCCGCAGCGTAAGCCGGAGAATTGAAGTCCCACCGGGTCGCGTACCGGCCGATCCCTCCGAGTGGGGAAGCTCCCGGCCGGGACGCGGCGAGCCACAAGACCGCGGTCGCCGCCGCCGCGGCGGCGAGAAACTTGCAACGGCCACGGCGTAAGAGGGGAATCGTCGCCGCCAGGCAGACATATTTCGTCAGGGCGGACAGCGCGAACGCGACGCCCGCGATCGAGCGGCGGCGGCGCGCCAAATGAGCGAGAGAAGCCAGCAGCAGCGCGACGCCCAGGGAGTCTACGTGCCCCTCTCCGGCCGCCTCCGTCACCGGCAGGGGGTGAAAAGCGTAGAGGGCGGCCGCGAAGCCCGCACCCGTCCCTCCCGCCTCGGCCAGGAGAGCCACGACCGAGAGGTCGGCCGCGGCGGCGAAGGCCTTCCAGGCAAACAGGCCCCCGCGGCGCCCGAAGACCCGGAAAGCCGCTTGCGCGACAGGCGGATAGACGCTCCGGATGTCGCGGTGCGCCACCCGCCCATTCAGGTCCGGATCCACCCGCGAAACCGCGGGATCGTCGGGCGCAAAGGCATACGGCGAGATCCCCTCGGCCCCCACGCGCCCGTCCCACAGGTAGCGAAAGGCGTCGTCGGAGAGCGCCGGCGCTCGCAGGAGCAGCGTCGCGCGCAGGAGCCCCCCGCAGAAGAGGAGAAAGCCGAGGCTCGATGCGGATAAGATTCCCGCGGCCAGAAGCGAGGTCACGGCTCCCGCGAGGACGAGCGCGAGGTAGGGCGCGAGGTGCTCCTTCGGGTCGGGAGCCGCGAGAAAACCGACGGCCACGACCTCGGCCGCGGCCAGAAGGAACCATCGGTTCGAACGATGTCGAATGAAACCGCGCAGATCGCGACGCTGACCGTCTACTACATCGTCCTGGCTCTCCTGGCGATGTACGGGACTCACCGCGCGCTGATGGTCCGTCTCTATTACCGGCATCGCCGTGATACCCCCCACCCGGCGGGCGACCTGCCCGTTCTCCCGCGCGTCACGATCCAGCTTCCGATCTACAACGAAGTGTATGTCGTCGAACGCCTCCTCGAGGCCGTCGCGGCGATCGATTACCCCCCGGAGCTGACCGAGATCCAGGTCCTCGACGATTCGACCGACGAGACCCGGGACGTCGCTCAGCGGCTCATCGCACGCTACCGCGAGCGCGGCCTGGACATCGTCCATCGGACGCGGACCGATCGCCAGGGTTACAAGGCGGGGGCGCTTCAGGCCGGGATGGAGAGCGCGCGCGGCGAGTTTCTCCTGATCTTCGACGCGGACTTCGTCCCGCGCCCCGACATCCTGCGCGAGACCCTCCCCTTCTTCTCGGATCCCCGCGTCGGAATGGTCCAGGCGCGGTGGGAGCACTTGAACCGCGACTACTCGCTCCTGACTCGGGTGCAGTCGATCTTCCTCGACGGGCACTTCGTCATCGAGCACACGGCGCGGCACCGTTCCGGGCGCTTCTTCAACTTCAACGGCACGGCCGGCATCTGGCGTCGCCGGTGCCTCGAGGAGATTGGCGGCTGGCAGTCCGACACGCTGACGGAGGACCTCGATGTCTCCTACCGCGCGCAGCTCGCCGGCTGGAAATTCGTTTACCTGAAGGACCTCGCGACGCCGGCGGAGTTGCCCGTGGACATGAACGGGTTCAAGTCCCAGCAACACCGGTGGACGAAGGGATCGATCCAGACGGGACGGAAGCTCCTGCCCGCGATCTTCCGGAGCTCCTATCCGTGGAGCGTCAAGGCCGAAGCCTTTTTCCACCTGACGAACAACTTCTCGCACCTGCTCGTCGTGCTGCTCGCCCTCCTGATCGTGCCGGCCATCATCATCCGCGAACAGATCGGCTGGCGGCGCCTCGCGTTTCTCGATTTCCCGCTCTTCTTCGGCGCCACGTTCTCGTTCATCGCCTTCTACATCTCTTCGCAACGGGAGATCGGCCGGGACTGGAAGAAGACCTTGAGGTGGATGCCGCTCCTCCTTTCGCTCGGGATCGGACTCTCGTTAAACAACATGCACGCGGTTCTCGAGGCTCTGACGAACCGCAAGACCGAGTTCACGCGTACGCCGAAGTTCGGGATCGCCGGGGGAAAAGGCGATTGGCGGAACAAGAAGTACCGTGCCCCAGGGAACTTCTCGCTGACCGCGGAGATCCTCCTCGCGGCCTACTTCCTGGGGGCCATCGTCTTCGCGATCGCCGAGAACTACTGGGTCGGCGTCCCGTTCCTGCTCATCTTCTTCAATGGTTTCGCCTACACCGCTTCGATGTCGCTCGCCTTCCGGTTCTCCGGAGCCGCCCCCCAACCTCTCCCCGAAATCCACGTTTCCGGTTAACGGTTGACCACGCCGACGGACACCACCGACATCCAGAGACGGCAAAGGCCCAGTTGCCTGGCCGGCCCGACCTTCGTCAGGACATCGACTCGACGGCGGTCCCGTTTCTGAATCATGGGGGTTAGAGTTAGTCCGTTGGCGACTGACCCGGTGCCGAAGGATCCCGTCTGCGGCATGGCCGTCGAGCCGCAATCGGCCGCGGCGCGCCGCGTCTACAGGGGTCGGACCTTCTATTTCTGCGCGAAGGGGTGCGCCGAGGCCTTCGACAAGGCTCCCGGCAAGTATCTCGAGGGCGGCGCGAAGCCGAAGGCAGACGCGGCCGCCAAAGCGGCCCCCCGACCCTCGCCCTCGGGAGTCGCCCGAGGCTCGAAGAGCCAGTCGCCTCTCTTCGAAATCAAGTCCCCCGCCAAGTCGGCGTTCCTGCGCAAGCCTCCAGTCAAGCCGGGCGTTCCTTCCGATTCGGTTCCGATGGTTTTTCCTCCCCCGACCACGCGCGTCGTTCTCGCGATCGACGGGATGCACTGCGCCTCCTGCGTTTCGACGATTGAAGTCACGCTCCTGGGAGTCACGGGAGTCTCGGACGCCTCCGTCAACCTCGCGACAGGGCGCGCGGACGTGACCGGAAGAGGCCTGAACGCCCGCAGGCTCATCGAAGCGGTCCGGACCAGCGGCTACGAGGCCCGATTGGCCGAACCGGAGCTCCCCGGGCAGACACAGGACCGTTCCGCGCGCGAGGCGCGCCTCGTCCTTCGGCGGACGCTCCTGTCGGCCGCCCTGACCCTTCCGGTGCTCGTCGTCTCGATGGCCGACATCCGCTTCCGCTCGCGCGAGACCGTTCTGCTGCTCCTCACGCTTCCCGTCTATCTCTACTCGGGATGGCCCTTCCTCTCGGGGATGGTCCGCACTCTCCAGCATCGGACGGCCAACATGGACACGCTCGTTGGTCTGGGCATCTCGGCGGCCTTCCTCCTCTCCGCCGGCTCGACCCTCTTTCCGCGGACATTCGCCCCCACGGGTGCGTCGCACGTTTATTACGAAGCGGTCGGCGTCATCGTCACGCTCGTGCTTCTCGGGCGCTACCTCGAGACTCGGGCGCGCGGCCGCACATCAGCGGCCATCCGAAAGCTCCTGGATCTGGCGCCCAAGAAGGCGCGGCGCCTGCGCGGCGATGTGGAAAAGGAGGTGCCGCTCTCGGATGTCGTAGTCGGCGATCTCCTGAGGGTCAAGCCGGGGGACGCGGTTCCCGTAGATGGCCGCGTGCGCTCGGGCGCGTCCTCGGTGGACGAGTCGCTCGTCACGGGCGAGTCCGTTCCGGTCGAAAAGAAACCCGGGGACCGTGTCCTCGGTGGCACCCTCAACCAGCAGGGGGTCCTCGACATCGAGGCCACGGCCGTCGGCGGCGACACGGCGCTCGCCCAGATCGTCCGCCTGGTCGAGCAGGCACAAGCCTCCAAGCCCCCTATCCAGAAGCTGGCCGACCGGATCGCCAGCGTCTTCGTGCCGGCCGTCCTCGCGATCGGGATCGTGTCGTGGGTGGCCTGGTACGTCGCGGGCCCGGAGCCGCGCGCCCTCTTCGCGACGATCGTCCTGGCCTCGGTGCTCCTGATCGCCTGCCCGTGCGCGCTGGGGCTCGCAACCCCGACCGCGATCCTGGTGGGAACGGGGCGGGGAGCGGGCTCCGGCATCCTCTTCCGCAACGCCGACGCCCTGGAGCGCGCCCGCTCGCTGACCATCGTTCTCCTCGACAAGACGGGAACCGTGACGGAAGGCAAGCCACGGATGACGGATCGTGTCGTGGTCGCCGGCACCGACGAGGAGATGCTCGCCCTCGCGGCCGCGATCGAGAAGGGGTCCGCGCACCCCCTCGCGGAGGCCCTCGTGGCCGCCGCCGCAGAGAGGGGAATCGCGCTTCCGCGTCTCGAGAGCTTCGAATCCAAGATCGGCCGCGGCGTCGTCGGAACGATTGCCGGCCGGCGCGTCGTCGTGGGAGGTCCGCGTCTCTTCAGGGAAGAGGGGATCGATTTCTCTTCCGTCTCCGAGGAGATGGAGCGGTTTGCCGCGGAAGGAAAGACGCCGCTTCTGATCGCGGCGGACGGCAGGACGATCGGCCTGCTCGCGGTCGCCGACCGGGAGAAGCCCTCCTCGCGCGGGGGCGTCGCGAAGCTCCGGGCGCTCGGCTTGAAGGTGGCGATGGTGACGGGCGATCGGGCGAAGACCTCCCGCGCGGTCGCCGCTCGCATGCGCATCGAGGAGATCTTCGCCGAGGTGCTCCCCGCCGACAAATCGCTCAAGGTCAAGGAGCTCCAGAGCCGCGGCGAGACCGTGGCCATGGTCGGCGACGGGGTCAACGACGCGCCGGCCCTCGCGCAGGCGGACGTCGGCGTGGCGATCGGAGCAGGGGCCGACGTCGCGATCGAGGCGGCGGACATCACCCTCGTCGGCGGAAACCTGGAGTCCGTCGCGCAGGCCATCGTTCTGTCCCGGGCCACGCTGGCCACGATCCGGCAAAACCTCTTCTTCGCGTTCGTCTACAACGTGGTCGGCATTCCCGTGGCAGCCGGAGCTCTGTACCCGCTGACCAGCTGGTTGCTCTCGCCGATGCTCGCCTCGGCCGCGATGGCCGCCTCCTCGGTCTCGGTCGTGGCCAACAGTCTGCGCCTGGCCCGTAAGAAGCTCGAGTGACCTTCGCCGGCGGGATCCTGGCGATCGCCTGGACTTCCGACCGCGTCGCCGCGCTGGCGATCGGCCTCGCACTCGTGGTCTTCCTCTACGTCTTCTTCTTCGGGAAGCGCCGCGTTCCCGTCCAGCCACCGCCAAGTGGTCCTCAGGAGATCACGGTCGTCGTCGCCGGAGGGTACAAACCCGACCTGATCGTCGCGAAGAAGGGGATGCCCTTGAAGCTGGTGTTCGATCGCCGCGAGACGAATCCCTGCAGCGATGAGATCGTGTTGCCGGAGTTCGCCATCCGCCGCCCCCTTCCGCCGAATACGAAGACCGTGATCGAGGTCACGCCCACCCGCGAGGGCGACTTCCCGTTCTCCTGCGGCATGAACATGCTCCACGGCAAGATCAAGGTCGTGCCGTAGAAGACTCCTCATCCGCCATTCCGCGGGGCAAAGCGCGTCGTGAGGCGCGGAGCAGATCTTCGCGGAGCCTGTCCCGAACGGACGCGCGACTCGAGGTGTCAAGAGCAGATCCCTCGCTTCGCTCGGGATGACAGGAAGGGGCGAGGGGCTCGGGATGACAGGACACTACAATCCAGTCTGTGGAGGAGACCATCAGGGTGACGGAGATCTTCCGGTCCCTTCAGGGAGAGGGCATCCGGGCGGGGTTCCCATGCGCTTTCATCCGGCTGACGGGATGCTCGCTGCGGTGCGCCTGGTGCGACTCGGCCTACGCCTTCTACGGCGGGCGGGAGATGCCGGTGACGGAAGCGGCCGAGAGGGTCCTGGCGCTCGGAACAAACCTGGTCGAGGTGACCGGCGGGGAACCGCTCGAGCAGGAAGCCGT
>JBKPBH010000136.1:0-11231 GCA_046726795.1 Acidobacteriota bacterium | reverse complement strand
GAAGACCGGGGAGGTCAGCATGTAGATAATGACGAAGCCCGTCATGAGCGACCCGGCCTGCGTGTCGGACAAGGAGAGCTCCGAGTTCTTCAGGCTCTCGACGAGAGATGCGACGACGTAACGGTCGAGGTAATTGAAGAGATTGATGAGGGTCAGGACGGCGAGCGCGGCTCGGGCGCCGGCGCCTTCACGCCCCGCCAAGAAGCTCCTCGATTTCGATCCAGCAGGGGACGGAAATCAGTTCCTGAATCCGCGGGGGCATGGCGTCATTCTTCCGTGTCCGGCCGAGACCGGACAAGCGAAAAGACCGAGATCCGGCAGGCGACAATCAGCGCGGTCGGGGCAAATACGTGGCGCGGTTCTCGGGCCCTTCCCAGACGGTGACCTCGACCACGCGGGTCCATCCGAGGGCTCCGCTCGTCTCGAGCCTTTCGGCGAAGTGGCGGGCGAGGTTCTCGGCAGAGGTGTTTCGGCCGGCAAAAGCCGGATGTTCGTTGATGTATTTGTAGTCGAGCTCCCCGGCGATCGCCTCGAGGGCGTTCCTCACGGCGCTGAAATCCACGGCGAGGTCATACTGCTGCAAGTCCTTCGACTCGAGCACGGCCTCGACCCGGTAGGAATGACCGTGCAGGGGCTCCGGGCCTCCCGGGTAGTCGGTCAGGTTGTGCGCCGCTTCGAAGCGCGCGGAGACGGTGACGCGGTAGGGCACGGCGAGCCCTCTCTCAGCCGGCGAGGACGGTGGCTTCCCGGGTCATCGAAAGCAAGGCCTGAGCCTCGGGCGAAATCGCGAGGAGGGCTTCGAGAACTCTCTTCGGCGTGGAGATCTCACCGGCGGACTGGTCGAGGTTGATCTCGAAGCGCAGCCGCGCGCCGGACGCGCCGGCTTCGAGCGAGAGGGATCGGAGCGCGGGGACGCTTTCGCGCCAGCCGTTGGCCAGCGCGTCGCCGGCCCGGGCCAGGTGCTCGGGCGAGTCCAGGCGCACGGCGTATCGCGCGGACCTCACGGCCTTCGAGAGCGCCGGCTCTCCCGCGGAGAGCTGCCGAACATCGAGCACGGCGATTCCAGGCGGGAGCTTCGCGTTGATCGCCTGCGAGGCTTCCGAGCCGAAGGGAGCGCTCCCCTCGACGTCGAAGACTTCGTGCAGGCTCTCGAGCCCGAGCGGGAGGGCAGGGCCCATCGACAGCTTCATGTGGGGGTTGAAGCCTTCCGAGTAGCGCGCCGGAAGGCCGGCGGCCCGGATCGCGCGCTCCAGCACGTCCATCGTGTTGCGGTGCGAGAGCAGGCGCGCGTCGCCCGTCTTCTCGAACGTCACGCGATGTCGGAAGACGGGCACTCCCTGCCGCGGAACGCGGCGCGCGGCGGAGGGCAGGTCCGGCATGGCCTTCTGGCGATAGGCCGCCCCCTTGGCGACCTCGCGATAGGCGGCGGGATCGGCGGCCGGCGCCGCGGCGGGATCGAAGGAGGGGAGCCTGCCCGCCATTCCCTTCGCGAGAACCGTGTCCTCGCCGTTGCCCGGCACTCCGCAGGCATAGCAATGTCCCCACTTGCAGTCCTCGGTACGCCACTCCTTCCTGGCCTTGATCAGCTCGATCTGGAGAAAGCGCTTCGTGATCGAGGCATCGAGTACGTCCCACGGGAGGACCTCGTCCGTGTCGTAGGACCGCAGGTAGGATTCCTTCGGGATTCGTTCCGTCTCGAACGCCTTCGTCCAGAGGTCGTAGCGGAAGTGCTCGGTCCAGCCGTCGAACCGGACGCCCGACTTCCATGCGGTGTGCAGCACCCGAGCCATGCGGCGGTCACCCCGCGAGAGAGCGCATTCGATCTCGGCTTCCCTCGGCTCGTGCCACTTCATCCGCGCGCCGCGGACGAACCGGAACTTCTCCTTCAGGTATGCGAGCTTTCTCTGGAGGGTCTCGACCCCGTCGAAGGGCGCCCACTGGAACGGCGTCCAGGACTTCGGCACGAAGGAGCCGACCGAGACGTTGACCTGCTTTCTTCCGTGCTTCTTCCCCTGCGCGAGGATGTCCCGGACCAGCGTGACGAGCTCGTCCAAGTCCGACAGCGTCTCCGTCGGCAGGCCGATCATCGTGTACACCTTGATCAGGTCCCAGCCTCGCCCGAACGCGACGTCGGCGGCCGCGACCATGTCGGCGTTGGTGAAAGTCTTGTTGATGACGCGGCGCAACCGGTCGGAGCCCGTCTCCGGCGCGAAGGTAAAGCCGGACTTGCGCACTTCTGAGACTGCGTCGGCCAGTCCAACCGAGAACGCCTCCGCGCGCAGGGACGGCAGCGAGATCGAGACCCGGCGATCGGAGAGCTGGGGCGCGAGACATTTCACGAGCGGCTCGATCTGCGAGTAGTCGGCGGTCGAGAGCGAGAGGAGGCCGACTTCGCTCCAGCCCGAGTCCGCGATGAACTTCTTCGTCATGTCGGCGACGTCCCCGGGGTCGAGCTCCCGCACGGGGCGGTACCAGTAGCCCGCCTGACAGAAGCGGCAGCCCTGCGTGCAACCGCGCATGACCTCGAGACCCAACCGGTCCTGCACGATCTCCACGGACGGGACCATGGGCTTGTCCGGGTAGTAGTCGGGTTTCAGGATCGGCACCCAGGTCCGCTTCGCGCGCTCGGGGGCGCGAGGGTCGTTGCGGGTGATCGCGGCGATCCCTCCGTCCTCGCGATATGTCACGTCGTAGAAGGAGGGGATGTAGATCCCTTCGATCTCGGCCAGCCGGGCGAGCAAGCCCCGCCTTTCGACCGCCGCCTTCCGCGCTTGTCCGACGGCCTCGAGCACCCTCGGCAGAGCCTCCTCGGCGTCGCCGATCAAGAACGCGTCGAAGAAGTCGGCGACCGGCTCCGGGTTGGCGGTGCAGGGCCCTCCGCCGAGAACGATCGGATCGGTCCTCCGGCGGTCGCGCTGCCAGACGGGCAGGCCCGCCAGGTCGAGCATGTTGACGATGTTCGAGTAGTTGAGCTCCGCCTGAAGCGAGAACCCGAGCACGTCGAAGTCGGCGACCGGCGCGAAAGACTCGATCGAGAAGAGGGGGATTCCCCGCTCGCGCATCTTCGCCTCGAGGTCCACCCAGGGCGTGTACACGCGCTCGCACGCGAACTCCGCCCGGCGGTTGACGATCTCGTAAAGGATCTTCAGCCCCGTGTGGCTCATCCCGATCTCGTACGTGTCCGGGAACGCGAGTGCCAGCGTGACGGAAGCCGCGGAAAGGTCCTTCCGCGTGACATTCCGCTCTATGCCGACATAGCGTCCCGGCTTCTCCACCGTCGGCAGAAGCGGATCGAGAGCGGGTCGCAGAGAACCGTATCTCATGGAAGCGGTAATTCTACCGGAGTGGCTTTCGAGCAGCCGCTCCTAGGGGGATGCGAGTATCCGGTCCAGCAACACGTCTTCCAGGTTCCGTCGGCTATCCAAGAGGCCCAGCACGAGGACGCGGCGGCCGGCGACACGGTAGAGCAAACGGTAGGGAGGAATCTGAATCTCACGGTATTCACGGACCTGGAGGCGCTCGAGCTCCGGTACGACCCGGCCTCGCAGTGGCAAGGAACGCAGAGCAGCGGCCCGACTCTCGATTTTGTCTAGCAGGCCGCGAGCCTCCGCTGGATTGGTTTGAAGAAGATAGTCCAGGATTCGAAGGAGATCGTTGCGCGCGACGTTCGTCCAATGGACACGGAACCGGCTCCGACTCACGTCCGCCTGACCCGACCCCGGGCAGCCGCGAACACTTCTTCCTGTGTCGAGACGCGACCCGAGCGGGCGTCAAGTTCCCCTTGCGCCAGTAGCTTGAGCAGCAGGGTGGACTTCCGGATCTCCTGGTAGGTCGCAAAATCCAGCAGAACGCCGCGCGGTTTACCATTCTGCGTAATCACGATCGGCCGGCGCGTCTCGGCCACTCTCTTGAGCAATTCCGCCGCCCTCGTCTTCATTTGCGTGACCGGCCTCACATCCGGCTCAAGGTGCATGCCATCCCCCTTTGGTCCAAATATGGTACCAGGTTTGGCACCAAAGGCTCGCGCGCGCGGCTAGCTTAGGTACTTGAACCCCGTCCCCGTGTTGAAGAGCACGATCCTCGAACGGGGATCGAGACGGCTGGACGCGGACAGCTTCTTCGCGGCGGCCCAGACGGCGGCGCCTTCGGGACAGGCGAAGAGCCCCTCGGCTGCGCCGATCTCGTCGGCGGCTCGGCGCATCTCATCGTCCGTCACGGCGACGGCGTCGCCTCCGGAAGCGCGAACGTCGCGGAGGATGAGGAAGTCAGCGAACGCCTTCGGCACGCGCAGGCCCGAGGCATAGGTTTCCGCGTTTTCCCATTTCTCGGAGGCCGCCCGTCCTTCGGCAAATGCCTTTGGGATCGGCGCGCAGCCTGTGGCCTGCACGGATATCATGCGCGGGCGCCGCGGGCCGATCCACCCGAGCTCTTCCATTTCATCGAAGGCTTTCCACATGCCGATGAGGCCGGTGCCGCCGCCGGTCGGGTAGAGAATCGCGTCGGGGAGCTCCCAGCCGAAGTCCTCGGCGAGCTCGTAGCCCATCGTCTTCTTCCCCTCGACGCGGTACGGCTCCTTCAGCGTCGAGACGTCGTGCCAGCCCTCCCGCGTCGCCCGCTCGGCCACGATCCGGCCGCAGGCGTCGATCAAGCCCGGTACGAGCGTCACGTTCGCGCCGTAGCGCTCGCACTCGAGGCGGAAGAGCGGCGGCGTGTCCTCCGGCATGAAAACGAAGCACTCCATGCCCGCCTTCGCCGCATAGGCGGCGGCCGCGCCGCCGGCGTTCCCCGCAGTCGGAAGCGCGATCTTGGTCCGGCCGAGCTCCTTCGCCTTCGAGACCGCGGCCGAAAGGCCGCGCGCCTTGAAGGATCCGGTCGGATTGTTCCCCTCGTCCTTGATCCACAGATTGGAGAAGCCCGCGGCTTTTCCGAGTCGCTCGGCGCGGAGCAGCGGCGTGCCTCCTTCGCCGAGCGAGACGATGTTGGCTGGATCCTCGACCGGCATCATCTCGTGCCAGCGCCAGATCGTTTTGGGCCGGGAGGCGCCGGCATCCCGGTCGAGCGAGGGGGTCTCGTAGCGCGCGAACAGGGGGCCGCCGCACTTCGGGCAGAGGTTCGCGCCGCCGCGCTCGAGCGAAGCGCCGCACTTCGTGCAGACGAGTCGCGAGAGACCAGAGAACATGGAGAGAAGCTATCGGCTGGCTCTCAGCCGCGGCGTTCGCTCCGCGACCAGAGGTTGAGAGATTTCAAAACATGAGTCCTGCAGGCCTGCCTCTGATTCATATCGCGCAACTCCGGCGCGCGGACACACGCTGCGCAGGATTCCGCAGGATAGCACGAACCGGCCGGCGAAACGGCCTTGACGCTCCGCGGAAACGGAAGCGATAATCGCGACGGTCATGGAATTGAACGATCATCTTCGCCAGATGCTCAAGGAGCTGGGGCAAGCGATCAACGAGTCCATCTCGGGCTCGGGGCGCGTGCACGATTCCATTCAGCGCATCCGCGACGAGGGGTACAACCTCTACATGGTTCTCGACGCGAAGGTCGGCGTCAACCGCCGCGCGCCCCGGTCGGGCGGCCGCCGCCGGTCCGCCGGGGCGGACGCGCGGAATCGCGACGTCCCGTCGGGGGAGCAGGCAGCGTTCCGCATCAACATCAAGGACCTCCGCTTCTTGAAATCCGTTGGCATCGATCCGACCCGCAAGGTGCGCACGCGCCGCGGGGTTTCTTCTAAGCTCGCGCTCCGGCGTTCTCCAACGCGAGCCTAGGCTCGAGCTGTCAGCTCTCAGCTGTCAGCCTTGAGCTCTCCGGATAGACTCGAAGTGATGGATTCTTCGCGCGAGCCGCTGGGCTTGACGGTGGCGGGTTGGGAGGCACTGGCCGTGGGGCGGTCGCTGCCGAGGTATCGGGGGCAGCAGGTCTTCGACGCGATCCACCGGCAGAGTGTCCGCGACTACTCGGCCATGCGGGTGCTGCCGAAGGAGCTTCGGGAGAGTCTCTCGCGGGACCTTCCGCTGCATCTGCCCGAGATCGTTCGGCGAGAGGAGTCCGCCGACGGCAGCGCCAAGTACGGATTGAGGCTTTCCGACGGCGCTTTGATCGAAGCGGTGTTCATGCCGGGCGAAGCGTGGCGCGCGGATGTCAACGAGTTCGAGGACGCGCGCGCCGCGAGAGAGGGTTCCACGTTCCAAGTTCCCGGTTCCAGGGTGAAACCACGGATGGAGAAGCTCGAAAGGTTCACGGTGTGTCTGTCGTCCCAGACGGGGTGCGCGGTGGACTGCGCCTTCTGCGTGACGGGACGACTCGGCGCGGGCCGGAATCTCACGGCCGGAGAGATCGTCGGTCAGCTCTACGCGGTCCTCGACGACTGCGGGCGCTCGACGCAGGGAGCACGCATCGTGTTCATGGGGATGGGCGAGCCTTTCCTGAACCCCGAGGGGGTGATCGGAGCGCTCGACGTTCTCTTCGAGGTGATCTCTCCGCGGCGCGTGACCGTTTCGACCTCGGGCATTACTCCGGCGTTCGAGCGGTTCGCGAAGCTCCCCAGGCGCCCGAACCTCGCGGTCTCATTGAACGCGGCCGATGAAGAGACGCGGACGCGGATCATGCCGATCACGGCGACCTATCCGCTCGCGGGGGTCGTGCGCGCGATGCGCCGGTGGCCGCTCGAGTCGCGGCGGCGGATTACGGCGGAGTACGTTCTCATCGCCGGCGTGAACGACTCCCCCGCGGACGCTGACCGTCTGGCGGGCCTTCTCGCCGGGATTCCGGTCAAGGTCAACGTCATTCCATTGAATGAGGACCCCGTGTACCTGCCTGGTTGGAAACGCCCCGACGAGCCGGGCATCGAGCGCTTCGTCGAGCGCCTGGCCCGGGCGCGCCTGACCGCGACGGTGCGACGCAGCCGGGGACCGGACGCGAGCGCCGCCTGCGGCCAGTTGAAAGGACGGACGGAAGACCCGAGAAGACGGAAGACCCGAGAAGAAGAAAGATTGGTAGTTAGACCGGGAGGTGATGGCTGAAGAACTCCCTCCATCGAAGGTCATACTCTTCTTTCGCCACTCTCGCGGGCTCGTCCTCGTGGTGGCAGTGCCCGGCGTTGGGGGCCCTCCAGATACGGCTGTCGGCAGGGAGCGCCGCCTCGAGCCTCGCGGCAAATCTCGGCGGAACGAGCTCGTCCTTCTCGCCGTAGACGAGACAGATGGACGCTCGTACGCGGGAGATCGACCCAGCGGGATCGATCGTCTCGAGACCGCCTGCGTCCGGATCGAGGGCGAGCGCCCGGCGGACTTGGGTGGCGGCGCGGCGTAGGGCAAACCGGCTCGTCAGACCGAGGAGCCAGGCTGGAAGCCCGGTCGCGAGCGAGAGGTAATGACGGGCCATTTCTCCGGGATCGGCGTAGGGTGACTCGAGCCACAGCGCCGCGACGTCGCGGTCGGCGGCGAACTCGATCGCGAGCGTGGCGCCCGCCGAGCAGCCGTGCACGCCCATGCGGAGGGGGTCGAGCCCGAACCGCTCGCTAGCGGAGGAAATCGCGTTGGCGAGGTCGTCCTTCTCGAGGAAGCCGTACGTGATGAAGCTTCCGGCGCTCTCGCCATGACCTCGGAGGTCGGGAAGGAGCACGTTGTAGCCGCAGTCGAGCGCCCGCTCCGCCTCCGGCCGCCATTCGGCGGCGTTGCCCCCCTTGCCGTGGAGAAAGAGCACAGTCGGCCGCCGGGCTGCGTCCGGGACGGGCGACGCGAAGATGGCGGCGAGCGTGACCGGGTCGCGGAGGCTGCCGCGATGTCGGAAATCGTGAACGGCGCCTCCGCGTTGGCGCAGCGCTTCGAGCAGCTCCTCGCGCTGCTCCCGGGCGGGCATGAGGCCTTCCGCCGACGTCAACCTCTTCGAGAGCGCTCTCGCGGCGAGCCAGGATCCGACCACGTAGCTGCCGGCGCCCGACAGGACCGACAGCGCGACCCAGCGCACCGCTTTTCTCATGGAACGAGGTTCCGGGCCCCGGTTCCAGGTTTCAGATCGGCGTCATGGAGCCGGCGGTCCCCTGAAACCAGGAAACTTGAAACCTAACCAATCCCATGGCCCTTCAGCGTCTCTTTGGATTTCTTGCCGAAGAGGCCGACGGCCTCGACCGGTCCCCGAACGTAGGCCTGGCAGGCCAGGCGAACGGGCCTGCCCTTCCATCGTTTTCGGATGAAGGCCAGCGGTTTCAAGATCCAGATCGCCATCGAGAACTTCTCGAGCCGGGTCGGAGGGGTCAGGTTCTCCGCGCCGGAAACCGGGATTACGGCGCAGGTCGTGCAATGTCCCTGTCCGCCGCAGACGTGCCAGAGCCGCGCCTCGGCGTCGAGCGCCGCATCCCAGAGACGGTATCCCTCCCAGACGTCGATTTCCTCGCCGTTGATGACGCAACGAAAGCGAACCGGGTGCGTCTTCGGCTCACTCGCCATGCCGGGATTATAGGGAAGTTGCGAGGGGAGAGTCGTGAGTCGGGAGGGAGGCAGCAGCGGCGCAGCTAGAATTCGCGCCGTGACAAGGTCGGTCGCCTGGCTGCTCGCGGGAGGAATCGTCCTTGCGGCGGCGCTCATCGCGGCGCCGAAGACTCCGACGCCGCCTGCCGTGCCGACGCACTTCACGCTCGTTCCGGTCGCCGAGGGAGCCTATGCGGCGGTCGCAAAGCCTCAAGACAGCGCGTCCGTCGGCAACGCCGGCTTCGTGGCCGGCCAGGGCGGAGTCCTCGTCGTGGACGCGTTCGCGACGCCCGAGGCGGCCGAAGAGCTTCTCTCGGCGATTCGCCGGATCGCGCGCGAGCCCGTCCGATGGGTCGTCAACACCCATTACCACCTGGATCACGTCGGCGGCGACCGCGTCTTCGCGAAGCAGGGGGCGGTCCTCCTCGCGCAGGAGAACGTCCGGGCCTGGGTGCGGACGGAGAACTTGAAATGGCGCGGAGAGATCAAGCCCGAGGAGAGGGCGATGCTCGCCGCGCTGGAGCTCCCGGACGTGACGTACCGGGACGGCCTCACGGTCTGGACCGGGTCCAAGAGGATCGAGGTCTCGGCGAAGCCGGGCCACACCGGTGGCGACTCCGTGGTCTTCCTCCCCTCCGCCGACGTCCTCTACACCGGAGACCTCTTCTGGAAGGACACGGTCCCCAACCTCGTGGACGCGGACACGCGCGCCTGGATCCAGACCCTCGACGGCTTCCTGGCGGAGCATCCGGCGAGCCGATTCGTCCCCGGCCACGGAGAAGTCGGGTCGGCGCTGGACGTCCGCTACTTCCGCGACTACCTCGTCGGATTGCGCGGCGCGGTCGAGCGCGCCATCGCGGAGGGCCGGTCCGGACGGGCGGTAATCGAGACGGTCCTGCCGACGCTTCAGAAGCGGTGGGCTTCCTGGACCTGGTTCGAGCAGTTCGCTGAGAAGAACATCGAGTCCGTCGAGCAGGAACTGCGCGGCACCAAGAAGTTCGCCCCGACGCGATAGACCACCGCGGACCGCAAGCCTGCTAGGGTTTCGTCAGGCTCCAGGCACCGATCTCATTCCAGGGGTTCTCTCCCCCCGGGTTGCCGCTCGCCGAATCCTTGCACTTGTCGCTCGTCGCCGTCGGAGCGGAGTTGTCCAGGGATCGCATCGTGACTCCGGCGCTCGCCTCACCCGGAGTGGAACAGAAGCTTCCATCGGAGTGAAGGAAGAAGCTCTCGCTCGAATCCGGCGTCATCGTGGCACCGAATCGCGAGCCACGGCTGGCCGAGTCGTAGTAGAGACGGAGGCCGACGGAGCTCGTGTGGGTCTGGCCGGGCACGGCGCATCTCGTGTCGTCCGGGTTGGTCCCCATTCGGGCCGAGACCTTCAGGGAGAAGACGTCTCCGGACTTCGCGGAGACGGGGGAAAACGAGTCGAAGCCGACCGGCACGGGGGCAGTGGGATTTCGAGAGAGCCCCACCACGCACCGGGCCATGCCGGAAGCCACAGGCTCGCCGTTTCGGGCGAGCTCCACCCGGAGATCGAAGGCCGCTCCGCGGTCGTCGCTGTTCTTCAGGCCGACCCAGAGCTGGGCGGGCTCGAGAGCGGTCAACTGAGGATTCGGCCGGACCGCCAGGGCCAGTCCGGAGATCTTGCCGGCGGCGGCTCCAAAGGAGCCGATTCTCGTGAGGACGCCACTCGCCGCGTCGATCGTCGCGAGCCTGTTCTCGCTCGGCAGGGAGGTAAACAACGTCCCGTCCGCGGTGAACGCCAGGTCCGAGATCACGACGCATTCGGATAGGGAGAGCGTCGATGTGAACGCCCCCGTCGTGAGATCGATCGTGTGAAGCTCGCAGCCGGAGGTGCTGTTCCCGTGGGAGGCCCAGAGGACTCCCGAGGGGTCGAAGGCCAATCCGGCCAGA
Source organism: Acidobacteriota bacterium (assembly GCA_046726795.1). GTDB lineage: Bacteria > Acidobacteriota > Thermoanaerobaculia > UBA5066 > Gp7-AA6 > JAWOLE01. Next base: position 846 of record JBKPBH010000136.1, on the reverse strand, counting down.
TGGTCCGGAGTGGGGTGCGACTCCAGAACCGCGCCCGTGCTCTTGTCCACCTTGAGGAGCTTCGTGAAGGTCGCGGCGCTGAACCCTTCGGCGTAGAGGGCGCCGTCGGGCGCGAAGGCCAGGGCGTCGGAACCGCCACCGCAGGGGGTCGTCGAGCCTCCATCGAAGTCTGCGCCGACGAGCACTCCGACAAGGGTCCCGGCGCCGGTCGCCGTGTCGATCGTGATGAGACGCGCTCCGGTGCAGGCGCTGCCGAGGATCCCGTACAGCGTGCCGGTCAGAGGGTCGAACCGGATGCCGCTGATGCCGTCGCCCAGGCCGCTGCCGCCCACGAGCGTGGCCAGGCCCGTGGCCGTGTCGATCGTGAAGACACTGCTCGGATTGTTGCTGCCCTTGGAAGAGGAGCCCCAGAGGACATCGGCGACGGACATCCGCGCGCCGAACACGAGGTCGCCCGTCAGCAGAAAGGCGATCGCGAGTGCCCGCGCGGAGGGCCGGATTGGAGTTGGAACGCCCGGTCTTTTCATAGCGGTTCTCTCCTTCTGCAGCAAATCGCTGCGGGTTTTGAAGAAAGGATGGACAACCCGATAGCACCCCCTCGGCGGGTCGTCAACTGGGCCTTGGGACAGTCCCTCGCAGGGGCTTCAGCCGCCGTCGGCACGCCTTGGACGGAGAGGAAAGCGGTAGACCCTGCTCTTCAGAACAGTCGGGAGCGGAGGGGCAGCGCCGAATGTTAGCCACGACGCCCGCATCCATTTTTCAGCACGCTGCAAGGACCGGGGTCTGGTCCCCGGGGCCTCCTCGGAAACTCTCGGCATCCCGGCCACAACGCGACCGACGCAGTCG
>JBKPBH010000135.1:0-7720 GCA_046726795.1 Acidobacteriota bacterium | reverse complement strand
CGTGGCCAGGGGTGTCGGCGATGCCGCTGATGATCAACCGCTGGGGCGTGGACATTCCCTCGAAGTACTGCGAGTTGCTCGACTGAAGAACGGAACCGATCCAGACACAGTTACCCAGAGTCGGGTTCTGGTTGGAGCATTGGTCAAAGGCCTTGGTGACCGCCGAGAGTCGGCCGGCCGTCAGTGTCAGGCCCGCGATAACGAGGAGAGACGCCCGGAGCAGGCGGTACGAGAACTTGCCCAAGCTCATTTTGCTTTTCTCCCTTACCTTCCAGAAGAGGATTATGCTCTATGGGCATAATCCGACCCGACTCTTAAACTGGTTTGGTGCTGACCGCTAGAATAGGCCGATCGAATTCTGTTGTCCACCAAAAAAGATACAAGGATCTTCTTCCTCACGGCATGAGGTTCCGGTAGATCTAACTGCAAATAAAAGAGTTGAAGTGATTCAGGCCGCCAGTGAGATTCGTGAACACTATCCCTCTTCAGCATAGAACCGAGCCAGTGCCCGCAGGCAAAAGGGGGCGCGGACCGTCTCCGCCATCCTCATCGCCAGCGGAAAGGAATTGCGCGGGGCCGAGACCGCGACGGTCAGTGCTCCATGGCCGAGCGGAGGGCCCTTAGGATCTCCTCGGCCCCGTATGGCTTGCGTAGCGCGGCGTAGACACCGGCCTTTCGCAACTCCTCCATCCGCCGCGCCTCCACGGTGCCGCTCGCGACGATGCACTTGACGGCGGGATTCGCTTCCTGCATGCGGAAGAAGGCCTCTTCGCCCGTGAGCCCCGGAAGGCCCAGGTCCATGATGACGGCCGAGATCTCGCGCGAGCGCTCCGTGAACACCCGCACCGCTTCGTCTCCGTCGCGGGCCGCGAGCACCCTGTAGCCCTCGCCCTCGAGCAGGGTCTTGATCGGAGCGAGCAGCATCTCCTCATCCTCGACCAGGAGGAGCGTCCCGGACCCGGCGGCGTGCCGCTCCGTCTCGGCGTACGCCGCCGCCTTTTTCGCCTTCTTCTTCGCATTGTCGTTTCCGGAAGGCGCGGGCAGGCAGATCCGGAAGGTCGTCCCGGTGCCCGGGCTCGATTCCACGCCGATGTGGCCCCGGTGGCCGTTGACGATCCCGTACACCACCGCGAGGCCGAGGCCGCGCCCTGTCTTCTTGGTCGTGAAGAAGGGCTCGAAGAGACGCCTGCGGGTGTCCTGGTCCATTCCCTTCCCGTCGTCTGAGACGTTGAGGCAGACGTAACGATCCAGGCTTGCCCCGGGGATCGTCTCGCGGAGATCGTTTCCGGCGACCGTTCCCGTCTGGAGCCGGAGTCTCCCGCCGTCGGGCATGGCGTCCCGGGCGTTGACCGCGAGGTTGAGGATGGCCTGGTGGAGTTGGTTCGGGTCGGCGCGCACGGGCGGCACCTTCGGGTCCAGGTCCAGCTCCATATGGATCTGCTTGGGGAATGTCTCCTTGAGCATGCCCGCGACCTCGGTCACGATCTCGTTGACGTCCACGCTCTCGAACGACACGTCGGTCCGGCGAGCGAACGTCAGGAGCTGTCCGACGACCGCCGAGCCCCGCTCGATCGCCTTCTCGATCGCCTGGACGCTCTCCTGCCGCCGGGCGTCCTCCTTCTCCCCCTGCTTGAGCAGCCCGACGTGCGCCGCGATGATGTTCAGGAGGTTGCGGAAGTCGTGGGCCACTCCTCCGGCGAGCGTCCCGATCGAGTCGAGCTTCTGGACCTGCCGGAGCTGGTCCTCGAGCCGGAGGCGTTCCGTCAGGTCGCGCATGTTGTACTGGGCGATCCGTTGACCGCCGGCGGAAGAGACGTTCTTGATCGTCTCGAACACCAGCGCCTCGCCCGTTTTCGACCGCATCTCGATCCGAGGCTGGAAAGCGACGCCGCGCTCCAGGAGGTCCTGGAAGCGCTCCCGCGCTCCTTCGGCGTCCGGGTAGAGCCCCGCGTCCCAGGGCTTCCTGCCCACCAGCTCCTCGCGCCCGTAGCCGAGCAGCTCGAGCAGGTACGGGTTGATGTCGAGGATCTCGCCGCGCGCGTCGAGCAACCAGATCCCCTCGCGCGCGCTCTCGAAGATGCGGCGGTAGCGGGCTTCCGAGGCGCGCAGGCCCATCTCCGCCGACCTGCGCTCGGTGACGTCCTCGATCGCCAGAAGCACGAATGTCCTCGAGTCGGCCGGGAATCGCACGGGCCGCGCATTCAGCACGAGCGTGTACGCGTGGCCCGACTCCAGCTCCAGCTCCAGCTCGCGGTCCTGGACCGCGCTCTTCTCGCGACTGACTTTCTGAACGAGGTCGCGCAGCTCGGAGGCCTGTCGATCCCAGCCCGGCAGCTCGAAGAGAGGCCTCCCTTCGGCCTTGAGCGACGACGTCTGAAAAGTCCGATAAAAGACCTGGTTCGCCGTCCGGACGCGGAGGTGATCGTCCAGAACCACCAGCGACTCGCGGACGGTCTCGACCAACGCCTCCGCGTAATCGCGCGCGCGGTGGATCTGCTCGAGGCTCCGCTTGATCGGATCGATGTCCATGAAGGCGATGACGGCGCCATCGATCCGGTTGTCCAGGGTGCGGTACGGGCGCACCTTCATCTGGTACCAGTTGCCCTCCCGGTCCTGGACTTCGCGCTCCCGTTCTCCCATTGACCTGATGACCTCCATCGCCAGATCCTGCAGGTCGGGCACCGGAACGTTCGGCTTGATGTCGCGGATCGGCCTCCCGACGTCGCCCGGAACCAGGTTCAGGAGCCTCTCCGCGAGCGGAGTGAAGCGGCGGATGCGGCCCAGCACGTCGAGCATGACGACCGCCATGTTCGAGCCCATGACGAGGTTGGAGAGATCGTTGTTGAGGAGCGACAGGTCCGTGTTGCGGTTCTGCAGCTCGTCGTTGACTGTCCTCAGCTCCTCGTTGGTGGACTGGAGCTCTTCCTTGGCGGTCTCCAGCTCCTCGTTGGTAGATTGCAGCTCTTCGTTGGAGGAGAGGATCTCCTCGTTGGCGGACTTCAACTCCTCGTTGGAGGCCTCCTGCTCTTCGATCGTGGCTTGGAGGTACTCCTTGGTGGCCGCCAGCTCCTGCTCGAGCCGGACGATCGCCTGGTGGCCACGCCCGGAGGGGGCTCGCTTTTTCTCCGCCGCCAGATCAGGCCGCGCGTCGCGCCGACGCAGACCGGCCTCCTCGAACAGAATGAGGAAGTGGCGTTCGCCGGCGTCCCCCTTGAGCGGGACGACTTCCAGGTTCACTTCCCGGGAGTGGTTGTCCTGCCGGATCCGGAGCCCTTCCTTGCGCACGGGCCTCCCGCTCTTCTTCGCTCTCTGGACCGCGGTCCGCAGCTCGACCAGGAGCCCCTCGCGCGCCATCTTCAACAGGTTGAAGCTCGCGGTGCCCGGAGCGGCCTCCAGATAGGGGCTGGTGCGGCCGCGGAAGTGCAGGATTTCGAAGGACTCGTTGATGAGCACACCCGCCGGGCCGTAACGCCCGAGCACCAGGCGGTCGGCCTCCTTCTGCAGGTCCAGGGGCGCCACCGCGCCCGGCAGCGCCTCGACCGCCGCGGGCTCCTTCTCATTCTCTTCGGGCCGGTGCCGGGCGAAGTCGACGAACTGTCGCGGCGAGCCCTGGCGCTTGACGAAGATGCGCTGGTTGCGGTCGAGCGGAGAGAAGAGGGTCTCGAAGCCGGTGATCGATTCCGCGTTGCCGAGGAGGAGAAAGCCGTTGGGCTTCAAGGCGTAGTGGAAGAGCGGGATGATTCGCTTCTGGAGGACGGGCTCCATGTAGATCAGGAGATTCCGGCAGCTGATCAGGTCCATATTCGAGAAGGGAGGGTCGGCGGTGACGTTCTGCTTCGCGAAGACGCACACGTCCCGGATGGTCTTGGAGATCTGCCAGCCGCCATCTGCCTTCACGAAGAAGCGCTTGAGGCGCTCCGGAGATACGTCCACCATCGAGTTCTCGAGATAGATCCCGGTCCGGGCGGTCTCGATCGCTCTCTCGGAGACGTCGGTCGCGAACATCTGGATCGTCGGATTGACGTTGCGGTCCAGGAGCGACTCGAAGAGTACGATCGCGATCGAATAGACCTCCTCCCCGGTCGAGCAGCCGGGCACCCAGATCCGGATCGGGTTCTTGACTGGCCGCTCCTTGACGAGCGCGGGAAAGACCATGGTCTTCAAGGCCTGGAAGGCCGAAGGATCCCGGAAGAAGCCGGTGACCGTGATCAGAATGTCGTCGTAGAGCGCTCGGACCTCTCCCTTCTCTTTGCGGAGCAGCTCGAGGTACTCCTTGACACTCTCGACCTTGCGCAGCGCCACCCGACGGGAGATGCGGCGCTTGATGGTCGTCTGCCGGTAGCCCGAGAAGTTCACACCCGTCGCCACCCGCAGCATCGCCAGGATCTTCTGGTGGTCGCTCCCCTTCGGGACCGGCTTCTCGGCGGCCTTCCGCGCCGCCAGCCGTACGTAGGGGTGTTGACCCATCCGCGCCAGCTCTCGGGCGATCGTCTCGGGCGGCAAGACGAAGTCCACCGAGCCCGCCGCGATCGCGGCTCGTGGCATGTCCTGGAACCGGGCGGACTTCTGGTCCTGCGCGAAAGTCACTCCCCCCTCCGATTTGATCGCGCGGAGCCCCAGGGCTCCGTCCGAGAGCGTGCCGGAGAGGACGACGCCGATCGCGCGGCTCTTGTACTGCTCGGCCAGAGAGTTGAAGAAATAGTCGATCGGCATCTCGCGGCCGCGCACGCGCGGGCGCGGCACGACGTTGAAGATTCCGTTCACCAGGCCGATGCCCGCGTTGGGAGGAATGACGTAGACGGAGTCGGGCTCCACGGGCATGCTGCTCGCGACCTCGCGGACCGGCATCGTGGTCGAGCGAGCGAGGATGTCCCGCAGCCCGCTCTCTCGCTTGGGGTCCAGGTGCTGGATGAGGACGTAAGCCATGCCGGTATCGGCCGGCAGGTGGCTCAGGAGCTGAGTAAAAGCTTCGAGGCCTCCCGCCGACGCCCCGACGCCGACGATCGGGAAGCCATCACGCGACCCGGACTCCAACCTGGAGGAAGCGGACTTCGCGCTCGAAGGACGGCCGGCGCGGGGTCGGCCTTTGGGTTTGCGTGGCGCTCGGGGCGCGCTCGCTCTTGCGCGTCGTTCGGAGGCTCTCTCGCGTCTGCGTCCGGTCTTTCCCTTGACCACGCCTCCCTCGCGCCAGGAATGTTGAATCGGCGCTCGCACTCTATCGCAAATCGGCCGGTGGGGCGAGCACGGCCGCGGGGCGCAGGGGCGGAAAACGGGTGGAGAACCGCCCTCGGACCGTCGAAGGCCCGTGGCTGAATTTGTTCAGTTTGCGGCCGGTCCGCCGCCCAAGCCCATGCCAGCCGCTTCGAGGGCCTCGGCGATCTCTCGCCGGCGCCGGTGCAACGACTCGACTCCCTTATCGTCCAGCTCTTTCCGGAAGGCTTCGTCGGTGTCGTAGCGATTGAGCTCGTACAGACACTGCAGTCCCTTGTCCACGATCCCCTGCTCGAGCGCCTCCGTCGAGATCCTCGAAGTGCCGTTGACCGCCGCCACGAGCCGCCGGGCTTCCCGCTCGGAGGCGGCGAAGGCCACGGCCTGCCCGAATGAGTTTTTCACGACGGTCGAATTCTGCTCGTCCCGCGACCATGGCTCGCTGGGTCTCGGGATCCGTTCCGCGTTCGGGGACGACCACTCGAGCACACGGGCGACCGCCTCTCGGAGCCTCGGCAGCCCGAACGGCTTCTGCAGGAAGAGCTCGGGGTTGATGCTTGGAGGGACCTCGCTCTCCGCCGACATCGCGATGATCGGAATCAGCAGCATCACCGGATCGCGCTGGCGGACCGCGAGAAAATCCCAGCCGTTCACGACCGACATGTTGAGGTCGAGCAGGATCAGGTCCGGACGGCGCTCGAGGGATCGAACCCGCTCGATCGCTTCTTCCCCGCTCGAGACTCCCACGGCCTCGTAACCCTCGAGCTGGAGCGTGGACAGGAGCGTGGAACGGAACCCCTCGTCGTCCTCGGCCACGAGTATCAACGGCTTGCGCAAACTACTGCTGCCTTTCCCAGGCTTCCTCCGCAGAACCCGGAAAGTTGAAGGGCCAGCAAGATGTATGCCCGAGGGAAATCCATCCTGCTGGGTCCAGAGAAGTTACGGATTGGATCGAGAGCTGCCGACAACGAGGCCGGGACTCTTTCCTCCTCCCCGCGGCCATAGCGTCGCCCGTTCTGGTCGGCGTCATGAGGGGCAGTCGTTTGCCGCGAGATCGCGGTTCAACTGCGGAGGCTGGGCTCGGAGCCTGGCTCCCGCAACCCGCCGACCAGCTCGGGGGCGGGAGAGATGAACCAGGCCGTCGCCTGGGCCGCAGCTCGAGCATTGCAGACCCGGCCGGCCGTGGTCTCACCCCCCTGGATGAAGCTCTATCCGGGAGGCTGCCGGAATGCCGGCGGGCCGTCGATTTCGGTAGAAATAGGCGTTGCTTTCCTCACCCGATTGCTGTGCTAGAGTTTCGCCACCGAAGGGAGGCGCGATTCATGAAAAGGTGGCTGTTGGTTGTATTGCTGCCCCTGGCATTTCTTTCCCACGTCTCGGCCCAAATCACGGTCGGTCTCTCGATCTCCAAGACCTGTCCCAACGGGTCGGTACCGCCCGGCAGCACGTTCATATGCACTTTCTCGATTACGAACCTGGACACCGCCAACGGCGTGACCGGTCTCGCCGTCACGAATACGGTTCCTTGTCCGAATCCTCCGACTTGTACGGGTGGCACGACCACCTCCGTTCCGTGCAACCAGAGCGGAAGCCCGGTGACCGCGCTCGGGCCCAACGGCACCGCGACGGATACCTGTACCGGCAGTGTACAGGAGACCGCGCCTGCCTGCGGTGCGAGCACTATTCTCTTCAGGGATCAAATCGCCGCCACTGCCAACGATGGCGCTAACCTGGCGACGGGTAGCACCACGAACAGCGTCAGTGTTCTTGCCTGCACGCCCACCCCGACCAATACGCCGACGAACACACCGACGACGATCGCGACCAACACGCCGACCAACACTCCGACGAATACGCCGACGCCGACCTCGACGCCGGTCCCGTCCAACATCCCGGTGGTTCCAACGCTCTCGTTCCCGTTACTCGGGTTGCTGGCGCTGGCGCTCTTCGCGGCGGCCTTGTTTGTGATGCGGCGTCTGTAGTCAGGGCTCTCCGTTTCGTCTCTACGTCGGCGCCTCCGCCCTCCGCTCGTCGGGGCGGAGGGCGCCGCCGGGCCGCCTTCAGCGATCGGTTGCCGTTCTCGGGAGCTGTGTCCCGCGGGGTGCCGCGGATTCGCGGCGCTAACCACCTGAATTGACTGACTTTGGCCGAGGCCGAAGCGTGCGGCTGCCGCGAGTCCGCGGGCGCTGATCGGTGACTTGACTGACCTCGGCCGGGGCTGAAGAGTGACCACCCGCGCCGTGGTCGCCCAACGGGTCGTGGCCTCCCAGCGGACTCCTCTTGGATGGATCAAAATGTTCAATTGACAGACGACTCGCGCCCCACATATTGTTCCTATTCTGGAAAGGGGGGAGTCGTATGACGATACGTTTGCGTGTTTCGTCGTCAGGGATTCTCTCGAAGGTGGGTTTGAATTCGTCCGGATCGCGAAAGCTGTGGCGGGGCTGGCTTGGAGTCATGGCTCTGGCGGCGATCTTTGTCGCGGTGTCCATGGCGAGCGGCAATTCTCAGA
>JBKPBH010000134.1:0-25412 GCA_046726795.1 Acidobacteriota bacterium | reverse complement strand
GGGCCCCAGACGTCGATGTAGAAACCGGCTCCCAGATAGGGCGACAGCGTCGTGAGGAGCGGAAAAGGCGCGATGTCGGTCTCGGCTCGGGGCGCGACGGCGTCCGGCTGGAGGGGGAAGAGGTTCGAGCCATTGTCCGGAATCACGATACGGTCCCCGGCCGCGAGGCGAGAGCGTTGAACGTCGAGCGGCGAGGCGCCCCGGGCCTCCATGTAGCGCTGGAACCCCCAATGACCCTCGAACCAGAGGGTCCTTCCCGCGGGAGCGAACCGCTCCGTGATTCCGGCGGCCGCGGTTCTGGCCGTTCCCGCGAGGTGAAAATCCGACCAGGTTACGACGAGCGCCAGCAAGAGCCCCGCCACGAGCGGAGGTTGCGGAATCGCGCCGCGCTGGAGCTCGAGCCTTCGTACGACGAGGATTCCGACGGCCGGCGCGGCCGGAAGCAGGGACCTGCCGTTGATCGTCCAGTTGAAGAAGACCGCGAACGCGAAGGTGCCGGAGAGCCACAGGAAAAGCAGGAGCGAGAAGGCGTCTCGGCGCCGGAAGAGGTCCGCGGCCGCGAGACCCAGCACGCTCACGCCCGCCGCGGCGAACACGGCGACCTGGAAGGCCGTCCCGGGTGTTCCGGGCGACCGGAGCGGGGACGGCCCGACGCGGCCCGCGAAGACGAGCGCAAAGCCGAGGAGAGCCGCCAGCGCCCCGGCCGCCAGGGTCGCGCGGCTCCAGAGCCAGGGGAGAAAGAACGCCGCGGACGCGAGACAGCCTCCCAGGAAGGAGAGACCCGCGACCGTCTTGTCCGAGAGAGACATTCCCAGGCGCGATCGAGCCGCTCCGGCGTAGGAAGCGGCGTCGAAGAGAAGTCCGCGGCCGTATAGGGCGAGCGTCCAGGCCTGGTAGGCCGCGAGGACGCCGGCGATCGCTAGTAACGCAAGCGCCCAGCGTCCGAGACGCCGCCTCCGGACGAGACCGTAGACGAGCAGAAGGGGCACGAGGGCGACTCCGAAGTACTTCGTGAGAGCCGCGAGCGCCGCCAGGAGCCCGGCCGCGACCACGGGACCTGCCCGACCCGTCTCGATGCCGCAAATCCATCGCTCGATGGCCCAGACCCAGAAAGCCAAGAGCATCGTGTCGCACATCACGTTGGTCGCCGAGACCAGGAACACGGGGGTGGCGAGCGTCGCGAGGGCTGCCGCGATCGGCCGCGCGCAGAAATGGCGCGCCAGCGCATAGGTTCCGAGAACCGCCGCGACGGCGGGGAGCAGGAAGGCCAGATGGAGCGCCGTCTCGCTTTCGCCCGCGATCGCGGACACGGCGGCGATGAAGTACGAGTCGAGCGGAGGGTTCTTCATCACGTCCGACATCGGCTTCCCGACCCCGTACCAGTTGACGGTGAAACCATAGAAGTCGAGGGGTTTGGATCGGATTTGTCGGGCGGCCGCGAGAAAAAGAGTGTCGTCGATGTGAAACGCCTTGTTCGCGAACGGCGCCAGCGAGAGGAGCGCTGCGCCGGCGAGCAGGAGGGGTGGGCGCCACCCCGGCGCTGTCCCCCCGTCGGATGCCGTGGCTCTCACGCGATCCCCTCGCGCTCGATGCGCTTGGCTTTCGACCGCGGCGTTCGCCGCGCGAACGGCGGTCGAGAGAGTTCAAACGAGGGCTGAACCATAGGTTCTCTCAAGCGATTCCCTCCCGATAGATCCGCTTGACGACGTCTTCGATTTGGGGTTCTTCGATGGAGATGTCGACGACCTCGAACCGGTTCATGATCTCCTTGACCGCCGTGGCGGCGGAGAGAAACCGGCGATCGATGTCCACGCGATAACGGTGCGAGCCGACCTCGGCGATCGTCTGGCCGTTCCAGACGAGCAGCGACGGGTCCGGCACGGTCTTGACGTCGAAGACGACCGAAGTGATCGGCAGGATGCGATCGCGCAGCTCCGAGAGCGCACCGTCGAAGAGCAGCCTGCCGTGATCGATCACGAGGACGCGCCGGGAGAGGGTCTCGATGTCGGAGAGGTCGTGGGTCGTCAGGAGGACGGTCGTCCCTTCCCGGCGGTTGATCTCCTGGAGGAACTCCCGGACGCTCGCTTTGGCCACGACGTCTAATCCGATCGTCGGCTCGTCCAGGAAGAGAAGCGGCGGGCGGTGGAGCAGCGAGGCCGCCAGGTCGCAACGCATGCGCTCGCCGAGCGAGAGTTTCCGCACCGGCTGGTGCAGGTAGGCGGCGACTCCGAGGACCCGATCGAAGAGCGCCATGCGCTCGCGGTACTCCGCCTCGGAGAGGCCGTAGATCTCCTTCAGAAGCTTGAAGGATTCGACGACCGCGATGTCCCACCAGAGCTGGGTCCGCTGACCGAAGACGACCCCGATCGTCGCGACGTAGCGGGTCCGCTCCCTGTACGGAACGAAGCCGTTGCAATGGATCTCTCCGGCGGTCGGCGTCAGGATTCCCGTCAGCATCTTGATCGTGGTGGACTTGCCGGCACCGTTGGCGCCGATATAGCCCACCATCTCGCCCGGCTCGATCGCGAATGTCACGTCGGAGACGGCGACCGTCTCGGTCGAGCGCCTGCGCACGAGGGACTTCAGGGCCGCCGCCAGGCCCTCCTCGCGGCGGTAAGTCCGGAAGATCTTGGTCAGCCCCCGGACCGAGACGGCCGGCGCGGTCACGGCTCTCGCGCCTCCCGTCTCCCCCCTCCTTCCTTCCATCCCCGCATCGCCACGGCCCGCGCGTAGATCTCGCGCGCCGGCCTCCCGGAGCGGCGGGCGAGCTCCCGAGCGACCGAGCGCATCGGTCCCCCCGCCGCGAGCCCCTTCCGGATCTCTCGCTCCACCTCGAGGTCGGACCAGGATTCCGAGGCGCCTGCCGGAGCGCCTTCCACGACGACCGTCACCTCGCCGCGCCCCCGTCCGCGCGATTGGAACGCCGCCGCGAGCTCCGGCAGAGTCCCCCGCACGGCCTCCTCGTGGATCTTCGTCAGCTCGCGAGCGACGCACGCGCGGCGTGCCCCGAGCGCCTGGGCGGCGTCCTCGAGCGAATCGAGCAGGCGGTGGGGGGCCTCGAACCAGAGGAGGGTCTCCGGCCGGTGTTTCAGCTCATCGAGGAGGCGGCGGCGCTCGCCCGCACGGGATGGGAGGAAACCCAGGAAGAGGTGCGGGACGGCGGGAAGCCCCGAGATCGCCAGCGCCGCGGCGGGAGCGGAGGGGCCCGGGATGACGCGGACAGAGTGGCCGGCGCCCGCGGCCGCTGCGACCAGGTGTTCCCCCGGGTCGGAGAGTCCGGGCATCCCGGCGTCGGTGACCAGCGCGACGGTCTCTCCCCCCGCGAGCCGACGGAGCAGCTCGGCGGCGCGCCCCTTCTCCCTGGGGCCCGGACAGGAGAGGCGCAGAGCCCCCAAGCCGAAGCGGGCGGCGAGCTTGCCTGTGACGCGTGTGTCCTCGCAGAAGATCGCGTCCGCTTCCGACAGGGCGCGCAACGCGCGCGGCGAGAGATCTTCCAGGTTGCCGATGGGAGTTCCGACGACGAGGAGCTGTCCCTTTTCGCCCGGACCGGTCACGGCCGGCAAAATAACACGCTGGCTGCGTTCGTTATGATCGCCGGATGAGGCTCACGGCCGTCTTCCTCGCGGGCCTCGTCCTGGCTTCCGTCCTGCCGGGCCCCTCGCGCGGGGGCGGAGAGATCCTGGATCGCATCGCGGCGACCGTCAACGACATCGCGATTGCCGAGAGCGAGGTCCGCCGCGCGATGGCGGTCTCGGCGCTGAAGCCCGAGCCCGCAGAAAGTCCCGATGCGTTTCGCTCGAGAGTCCTCGAGGCCCTGATCGACGAACGGCTGGAATACGATGACGCGCTCCGCTTCGGCCCCGCCGTGCCGGACGCGGCCGAGGTCGAGGCTGCCCTCAAGAAGCTGCGCGAGCGGCTCGCGAAGGAGGGAAAGAATCCCGACTCCGAGTTTGCCGCCGCCGGTCTCACGCCTCAGGAGGTCCGGGCGATGGTCGAGCGACAGCTCATCATCGAGCGCTACCTGCAGGAACGGTTCCGTCCGATCGCGCTCGCCGACGAAGATCGCGCCCGCGAGGAGTACGAGAAGTTCTACGTCCCCGAGCGAAAAGCGGCGGGGCTCTCCGTGCCCCCGTTCGAGACAGTCTCCGAGGAGATGCGCTCCCGCTCGCAGCAGCGCATCTTCGCCGAAGAAGTCGAGAAGTGGAGGAAGGAGCTTCGCGAAAAAGCGCGGATCGCCATCTACCGCATCCCGGTCCAGGCCGGACCCGGACGCACACCCGTCTTCGTCGCGACCGCCGGTCCGCGGCCCACGCCGACTCCGACCCCGAAGGCCGGTCCTTAGTCCCAGGTCCGTAGTTCTTGGTCGGGCACGACTAGGGACCGAGGACTCAGGACTCAGGACTAAGGACTAGAACTGGGCTCATCCCGGCGGCCACCCCATTCGGCGCCCCCCGAGCACGTGAAAATGAAGGTGGAAGACCGCCTGCCCCGCCATCGCGCCGCTGTTGGCCACCAGGCGGTATTCAGGAATCCCGCGCTCTCGCGCGATCGCGGCCGATCGCGCGAGGATTTCTCCCAGCAGCGCGGGGTCCTCAGCACCGTCGTGCAGGTCCTTCCAATGTTTCTTCGGGACGAGGAGGATGTGGGTCGGAGCCTGGGGATTGATGTCCTCGAAGGCGAAGATCCGGTCGTCCTCGAAGACCTTCTTCGACGGGATCTGACCCGACACGATCTTGCAGAAAAGGCAGTCGCTCATCCGCGGCGGAACCTATCACCGTCCGGCGAAAGACGCGACGGCTTTGCCAGCCGGAAAGACCTCCGCCTCGTGGATCTTCACGTCCGCCTGGATCCGGCCCACCCGCCCGTCCTCGAACCGGACGGCGGCGTCCACGCGGCAGACCTGCCGACCGTCGTAAAGAGCCTCGATCAAATCGCGGTACTTGTCCGCGATGTAGCCGCGGCGAACCTTGCGCGTCCGCGTCAGCTCTCCGTCGTCCGCGTCGAGCTCCTTGTGCAGGACGAGGAACTTGCGGATCTGGGAGCCGGAGAGCCTCGGATCCTCCGCGAGATCGCGGTTGGCCTTCTCGATGCACTCCCGCACGAGCCGGGCGACGGGCTCCTGGCCGGCGAGATCGGTGTAGCCGCTGTAAGGCAGGTTGCGCCGCTCGGCCCAGTCGCCGACCGCGGACAGATCGATATTGATGAAGGCCGCGGCGTAGTCGCGCCCATCGCCGAACGCAACCGCCTCCTTGATGTAGGGGAAGAACTTCAGCTTGTTCTCGAGGTACTTCGGGGCGAAGAGCGTGCCGTCGGCCAGGCGCCCGACGTCCCTGGCGCGGTCGATGATCTTGACGTGCCCGTCCTCGTCGAAGAGGCCCGCGTCCCCGGTGCGGACCCAGCCGTCCGGCGTCTTGGCGGCCGCCGTGGCTTCGGGGTTCTTGAAGTAGGAGTGAAAGACGCCGGGGCCGCGGAAGAGGACCTCGCCGCTGTCCTCGATCCGGACCTCGACGTCCCGAACGGGAGGCCCGACCGTGTCGGGCTTGACCTTCCCGGTCGGCTGAACGCAGACGAAGACAGAGCCTTCGGTCGATCCGTAGAGCTGCTTGATGTTGATCCCGATGGAACGGTAGAAGCCGAAGAGGTCCGGACCGATCGCCTCTCCCGCCGTGTACGCCAGGCGGATGCGCGAGAGGCCCAGGACGTTCTTCAAGGGTCCGTAGACGAAGACGCGGCCCAAGGCATAGAGGATCCGGTCGCGGAAGGAAGCGGGCTGACCGTCGAGGATCCTCGCGCCGGCGCGTCGCGCGACCTCCATGAAGGTGCGGAACATCCACCGTTTCAAGGCGCCTGCGTCCTCCATGCGAATGAGCACCTGGGTGAGCATGCTCTCGTAGATGCGCGGCGGGGCGAAGTTGTAGGTCGGCCCGATCTCGCGCAGGTCGTTCATCACGGTCTCGCTCGACTCGGGGCAGCTGACGCAGAAGCCCGCCACGCACGACTGGGCGTAGGAGAAGAGGTTGTCGCCCACCCAGGCCATCGGCAGGTAGGCGAGCAGCTCCTCCCGGTCGGTCAGGCCTTCGCGCTCGATGCCGTTGCGGCCCGTGACGATCAGGTTGTCGTGCGTAAGCATGACCCCCTTGGGGCTGCCGGTCGTGCCCGAGGTGTACAGAATGATCGCCACGTCCTGCCCGGCGCCGCGGGCAACCTCCTCTTCGAAGAAGCCCGGATGCTCTCTGTCGAACGCGCGGCCCTGCTCCTGGAGCCCGGCATAGTCCTGGAGCACGGACTGGTCGTAGTGGCGCAGGCCCCGGGGGTCGTCGTAGACGATCCGCGCCAGCTCGCGGCAGCGACCGCGAATCTCCAGCAGCTTGTCCACCTGCTCCTGGTCTTCGGCGATCGCGATGCGCACCTCCGCCTGCGTCAGCGGATAGATCCACTCCTCCGCGACCGCGTCCTGGTAGAGCGGGACGGGAACTCCCCCCAGGCACTGGGCGGCGGCCATCGCCCAGTAGAGGCGGGGCCGGTTGTCGCCGATGATCGCCAGGTGCTCGCCACGGGCGAAGCCGCGAGCGGCGAGGCCGCAGGCCAGAGCCCGGATCTCCCGGGCCGCTTGCTCCCATGTCCAGGTCTGCCAGATCCCGAAGTCCTTCTCGCGGATCGCGGGGCGGCGGGGCCGCGCGCGCGCATGATGGAGGATCAAGCGTGGAAAGGTATCAAGTCTCTTCGCCTCCGCGGAGAGGGCCGGCACGGCCGTCTCGTCCTTCCTCGCCGCGCTCATGGGAAGTCGGGTCCCGCTTCTGTCCGCGCGGGAACCGGGGCCGAGTCCTTCGACCGGGCAAGCAGGCGGTCGGCGTTTCCTCCGAGCACGGCGGCCTCCTCCTCCGGCGGCAGACGCCAGGCGCGAACGCGCGCGAGGGAATCCTGGATCGAAACGGCCACCGTCGGCGTGTCGGAGCCGAAGAGAATGCGCCGCTCGAGGCCGGCGATCGCCGATCGGGACACAGAGACCGGATCCGCGACGACCGGCGTCAGGTCCGCGCAAACCGAACGGGCCCGGGACAGCAGCTCCAGAGTCGCGCCGATGGCCGGGGAGCCGAAGTGGGCGACGATGATCGAGGCGTCCGGCCACCGGGCTGCCGTCCGGGCGACGGCCTCCACTTCTTCGGCGGTGGCCGCGCCCTCGTGGGCGCTGCCCGGATGCACGACGACCGGCGAGGCGGTCTCGGAGACGCGGCGCCAGAGCGGGTCCAGCCTCCGGTCGTCCGCGGCGAAGCGCCCGACCGAGCAGTGGATCTTGAAGACGGCGAGGTGGAGGATCTCGAGCGCCTCCGCGACGACCTTCGCGACGTCGTCCTCGGGATGCACCGTCCCCCCCGGGACCACGAACGCGTCTTCGGCGAAAGTCTCGGCCATCCAGCGGTTCAAGGGCGCCGCCACCCCTCCCCGATGGGCGTACGGGAGGCTCCAGCAACGCGCCACGCCCGCGTCGGCGAGAGCCTGCCGGGCGTCCTCCGGCGGGTAGGGATAGAGCAGAGGCGGCGCGCCGCGCTGCTCGAAGAACCTGCGGATCTTCGCCGCGAGCCGCTCGGGCAGAAGATGGACGTGAGAATCAACGATCCTCACGGGACCGGCCTCGTGTCGTCGATGACCTTCCCGTCGTTGGGAAGGATACCCGGAAGGACGAGCTCGACCTCGCCGCGCAGCTTGCAGACCTCGCGGATGGACTCCACGAGGGCCGGCGCGAGCGACGCCGAAACCGGCAGTTCGGTCTCGCAGCGCAGCAACATTTCGTCCGCCTCGTTCTCGCGTCGAACGACCAGCCGCGCCCGGCGAACCTCCGGGTGCCGGCGGAGGACCTGCGCGACGAGTCCCGGATGGACGAACATCCCGCGCACCTTCGCGCTCTGGTCGGCGCGGCCGAGCCATCCCCGAATGCGCATGGCGGTCCGGCCGCAGGGCGAGGTTCCGGGGAGCACCGCAGACAGATCCCCGGTGCCGAAGCGGACGAGCGGGTACTCTTGCGCCAGCAGGTTCGTGGCAACGACTTCGCCAACCTCCCCGTCGGGCACGGGATCGCCCGTCCCGGGCCGAACGATCTCGACGATCAGCCCCTCGTTGACGATCAGGCCTTCGCGCGCCGGCGATTCGTATGCGATGACGCCCAGCTCGGCGGTCGTGTAGCACTGCAGGACCGCGATGCCGCGCTCCTCGAAGTGGGCGCGCAGGCTCGCGGGCAGCGCCTCGCCCGAGACGAGCGCCTTCTCGAGGCTAGAGGTGTCGGCGCCCGTCTCGCGCGCCTTTTCGAGGAGGATCTTCAAGAACGAGGGAGTCCCCACGTAACCCTGCGGCTTCAATTCCGCGAGGGCGCCGACCTGCAGCTCCGTCTGGCCGACGCCGGCCGGAAAGACGGCGCAGCCCAGGGCTCGCGCGCCCGCATCCACCATCAGACCCGCCGGTGTGAAGTGGTAGGAAAACGTGTTGTAGACGAGATCGCCCCTCCGGAAGCCGGCCGCGTACAGGGGACGGGCGAAGCCCGCGAAATCCCCCTCTCTCGCGGGCTCGTGGAGAGAACCCGGCGATGCGAAGACATGGGCGACCTCTTCGAACACGCGGGTCGCGAAACCGCCGAAGGGCGGCTCCCGGCGCTGCGACTCCGCGAGCTCCGCCTTGCGGAGCACCGGCAGCCGGGCCAGGGCCTTCCGACTCGAGAATTCGGCGCTCGAGAATCCTTCCAGGCGTCGGGCCATGGCGGGCGAGCGTGCCCGGGCGCGCTCCAGGTGCGCCGGCAACTCCCGGAAGAGCGCCTCTTCGCGCTCTCGCGGGTCCCGCGTCTCCAGGTCGTCGTAGTACGTCCCGCCGGACCTTCCGCCTCCCGCCCCCTGCCTTCCGCCTTCCGCCCGTCTCACGCCAGCCATCTCTTGCGCCGGCGGTAATGCTTGGCGTCCCGGAAGCTCGACCGCCCGCCCGCCGAAAGACCCAGATAGAACTCCCGGACGTCTTCGTTTCCCGAGAGGTCCTTCGCCGTCCCTTCCAGCACGACCCGGCCGTTCTCGAGGATGTAGCCGTAGTCCGCGTAGCGCAGCGCCACCGCGGTGTTCTGCTCGGCGAGCAGGAAGGTCACCTTCTCCTTCTCGTTCAACGCGTGGACGATGTCAAAGATCTCGCCGACAACGCGGGGAGCGAGACCCATCGAGGGCTCGTCGAGCAGGACCATCTTCGGCCGCGCCATGAGCGCGCGGCCGAGCGCGGTCATCTGCTGTTCCCCCCCCGACGTGTAGCCCGCCAGGATCTTGCGGCGGGCCTTCAGCGGAGGGAAGTGCTCGTAGATCCGTTCCAGGTCGCGCAGGAACTCGGAGCGGCGGGCGTGCCGCGCGAAGGCGGGAGTCAAGAGGTTCTCCTCCACGGTGAGATGCGCGAAGCAGCGGCGCCCCTCCATCACCTGGACCACGCCGCGCCGCACGAGGTCGCGCGGAGTCCGGTTGTCCACGCGCCGTCCGGCGAATTCGATGGTGCCCTTGGTCACGGCTCCCCGTTCGGACGCGAGCAGATTCGAGATGGCCTTCAGCGTCGTGGTCTTGCCCGCGCCGTTGGCGCCGAGGAGCGCCACGATCGACCCCTCCGGCACTGCCAGAGACACCCCCTTCAAGACCAGGATCACGTGGTCGTAGATGACCTCGATGTTGTTGACCGAGAGGAGGGGCTTTTCCGACCCCCCGGAGTTCGAGGGGCCCGGAGGCCTCCCACCCGCCTTCCGTTCACTCCTTGGAACAGTCACGCGGAGTGATCCCCTTCTCCTTCGCGTACGCGGCCGCCGATTCCTCGACCATCGGGCGGACGATTGCCTGGTCCGACTTGATCCAGTCGGTGATCAGGTTCCACTTCTTGCCGTCCCATTGCTGGAACTTGACCGCCCCGCCCCCCTCGTGGTCCATGCAGGAGACCTTGATCGGCTGGAGGAGGTTGTAGGCGCCGAGCTCCTTCAAGCGTTTCTCGTCGAGGTTCAGGTTCTCCAGCCCCCAGCGCACCTGCTCGCCGGTCAGCGGCTTCTTGCCGAACTTGCCCTGTGCCGTGCGGATCGCCTCGCTGTTCAGGATGCCGTGGATGATGCCGCGGTTGTAGTAGGTCTTGCCGAAGCGGCTCATGTCTTCGAGGTTCCCCTTGTGCCCGCCGGAATAGACGTGCTTGCGGATGTCCTGCAGGACCGGGAAGTTCGTTCCGCTCGGATGGAAAGCTGCGGCGATGTAGCCCTTCGCGGCCTCTCCCGCGGGCTCCACGTCTTCTTCCGCGCCGCTCCACCAGACGCCGACGATGTGCTCGCGCGGATAGCCGACCTTGGCCGCGGTCTTCAGGGCCACTGGATTCATCACCCCCCAGCCGCGCAGGATGACCCAGTCGGGCTTGGCCTGCCGGATCTGCAGCCATTGTGATTCCTGTTCGTTGCCCGGGTGCGGGACCTCGATGTGGGTGACGGTGAAGCCGTACTTCTTGGCCTGCAGGTCCAGGATCGGGATCGTCTCCTTCCCGTAGGCCGAGCCGTGGTAGAGGTTGACGATCTTCTTCCCCTTCAGCTTGTCCATCCCGCCGGACTTCATCCCGATGAACTTGATCTTGGCGGTGTTCTGGCTCCAGTAGTTGGTCACGAGCGGGAAGACGTAAGGGAACACGCGCCCGTCGGAGGCGTCGGTGCGGCCGTAGCCGATCGAGACCACGGGGATCTTATCGGCGGTCGCGCGGTCGATGCACGCGTACGTGATGCCGGTCGAGAGGAAGTTGAACACCGAGGCCCCGGTTGGACCCTTCTTCTTCAGGCGCTCGTAGCATTCCACTCCCCGGTCGTTCTTGTACTCGGTTTCGCACTCCTCCCAGGTGAGCTTGACGCCATTGATCCCCCCGTCGCGGCGGTTCAGCATGTCGAGATAGTCGATGAACCCGCCGTAGGTGCCGGTTCCCCCCGCCGCGTAGGGGCCCACGCGGTAGTCCGCCATCGGAATGAACTGCTCGTTCTGGGCGAGAGCGGGGACGGCAAGAACCGCGCCGAGCACGAGACAGACGAGGCCAGCCGCAACGAGTCTTCCCGGAACGTCTCCCGGTTTCTTCATGGAAATCTCCTTCTGTTTCAACACGTGTGGATTCCTCCGAGTGCCAGCGACCTTTCAATGTGGGAACGGCCAGAGACGCAGCTTCTCCTTCCCCGTCTGCCAGAGGCGCGCGAGCCCGTGAGACTCGACGGCGAGGAAGAAGATGATCAGGGCGCCGAAAACCATCAGCTCCAGGTTCGAGGCGAGGCTCTGACTCACGCCTCCGGAGAAGAACGAGTGCGCGGCGATGTTCAGGAAAATCGGCAGGAGCACGATGAACGCCGCCCCCAGGAAGGAGCCGAGGATGCTCCCCATGCCTCCGACGATGACCATGAAGAGGATCTGGAAGGAGCGGGTCAGGTCGAAGGCCTGCGGCTCAACCGAGCCCAGGTAGGCGAACGCCCAGAGCGCCCCGGCGATGCCGCAGTAGAAGGAGCTGACGGCGAACGCGGCGAGCTTGGTCTTCAGCATCGGGATGCCGATGACCTCGGCGGCGACGTCCATGTCCCGCACCGCCATCCAGGCCCGCCCGATGCGGCAGCGCACGAGATTCTTGGCGGCCAGGGCCAGGAGCGCCACGATCCCGAACGTCAGCAGGTAACGGCGGACGGGGGTGTCGAATCGGAAGCCCAGGATCACCATCTTCTGGGCGCTGATGACGCCGGAGGGATTGTAGTTGGAGAACCAGGGGAATTTCGTGAGGGCCCATTCGATGACGAACTGCGCCGCCAGCGTCGTGACCGCCAGGTAGAATCCCTTGATCCTCAGGCTCGGCAGGCCGAAGACGAGCCCCACCGCCGCCGCGATCAGCCCGGCCAGGAAGAAGCTCGCGAGGACCGGCATGTGCGGGACCCGGAGCATCAGGTTGTAGGCCGAGAAGGCGCCGACCGCCATGAAGCCCGCCGAGCCCAGCGAGAGCTGCCCCGCGTATCCCGTCAGGATGTTCAATCCGAGTGTCGCCAGCGCCAGGATCAGGGAAGGAATCAGGATCGCGTTGAACCAGTAATCGTTGCCGATCAGAGGAACCACGACGGCGGCGGCGATCAGGATTCCGGCGAAGGCGATCCGGTCCTGCCGGATCGGGAAGATCTGCTGGTCTTCCTCGTAGCTCGTCTTGAGCTGGCCGGCTTCGCGGTAGATCATGACGAGGCCTTCTCGCCCGGCGCATCGGGACCCATGGCTACACCTACACCCTCTCGATCCTCTTCTCGCCGAAGAGTCCCTCGGGGCGGATGAGCAGGAAGAAGGTCGCCAGGACGTACGGGAACCAGTTCTCGATCCCGCTTCCGATCTTCGGGCCGATGTAGACCTCGGCGAGCTTCTCCGACGCGCCCACGAGGAGGCCTCCCACGATCGCTCCGGGGATAGAGGTGAATCCCCCGAGGATCAGGACCGGCAGCGCCTTGAGCGCCGTGAAGGTTAGGGAGAACTGCACCCCGGTGCGAGACCCCCAGAGGATGCCGGCCACGAGCGCGACGAATCCGGAGGCGGTCCAGACGATCACCCAGATCTGCTCGAGCGGGATCCCGACGGCGAGGGCCGCCTGGTGGTCGTCCGCCACCGCACGCAGCGCGCGGCCGACGCGCGTCTTGCTGAAGAAGAAGGCCAGGATCCCGACCTGGAGGGCCGCGACCCCGGCGGCGAAGAGGTCGAACCGGCTGACGTTGACCCCGCGGACCTGGACCGGGATATCCGGAATGCCGATGTCGAGACCGTGGACCTGCGCGCCCAGGAGCCCCTGGGCGATCCCCTCGATCAAGAAGGCCAGCCCGATCGTCGCCATGAAGAGCGAGATCGGCGGCTGGTTGACGAGCGGTCGCAGCACGAATCGCTCGACGAAGAAGGCCAGCGCCACCATGACCGCGAGCGTCGCGGCGCCGGCGATCGGCAGACTCCAGCGCCTCTCGACCAGCGACACGAAGATCAAGGCCGCGAAGAACACCATCGCTCCCTGGGCGAAGTTGAAGACTCCCGAGGCCTTGAAGATCAGGACGAAGCCCAGCGCGACGAGCGAGTACATGACGCCCGCGAGCAACCCTCCGATGAGGACCTCCAGAAAAAAAGACCAGTCCATCAGGCGGCCCCGTGCGCCACTCCGAGGTAGGCATTCAAAACGGCCGGGTCGTTGCGGACCTGGTCGGGCGCGCCGTCGGCGATCTTCCGGCCGTAGTCGAGCACGACGACGTGGTCGGAGAGGTCCATGACGACGCCCATGTCGTGCTCGATCAAGACGATCGTCGTGCCGAACTCGTCTTTGACGTCGAGGATGAAGCGGCACATGTCCTGTTTCTCTTCCACGTTCATTCCCGCCATCGGCTCGTCGAGCAACAGCAGCTCGGGCTCCGCCGCGAGCGCGCGCGCGAGCTCCACCCTCTTCTGCAGGCCGTAGGGGAGCCGGCCCGCCGGCGTCTTGCGCACCGCCTCGATCTGGAGGAAGTCGATGATCTGCTCGACGACCCTGCGATGAGCGATCTCTTCCCGGCGCGCCGGCCCCCAGTAGAGGGCCTGCCACAGGAGCCCGGAGCCCATTTTCAGGTTTCGGCCCGTCATGATGTTGTCGAGGACGCTCATTCCCTTGAAGAGCGCGATGTTCTGAAACGTGCGCGCGATCCCCCGCCGGGCCGCCTCGTGGGGATCCATCCGCCGACGGCGCACGCCGTGGAAGGTGACGCTGCCGCGGCGGGGATGATAGACCCCGTTCAAGACGTTTAAGAGCGAGCTCTTGCCCGCGCCGTTGGGGCCGATGATGGCGCAGACCTCCCCCCGCCGCACCTCCAGCGAGACGTCGGAGAGCGCCGAGACGCCGCCGAAGGAGAGCGTCACGTTCTCCACCTTGAGCAAGACATCGCCGACGCTCCTCTCGGAGCTCACGAGCTCGAGACGCGTTGCACGCGCCCTCCGAGGGCCGCCATTTTCTCCTCCATGCGCTCGAAACCGCGGTCCAGGTGGTAGACCCGGTTTATCACCGATGGGCCTTCGGCCGCCAGAGCCGCGATGACGAGCGCGGCAGAGGCCCGCAGGTCGCTCGCCATCAGGCTGGTCCCGGTCAGCGGAGCCGGACCTTCGACCCGGGCGCAGCGACCCTGGAGGCGGATCCGCGCTCCCATCCGCGCGAGCTCGGCGACGTGTTGAAACCGATTCTCGAAGATCGTTTCGGTGATCATCGAGCTCCCCTCCATCGTCGTGGCCGCGGCCATCCACTGCGCCTGCAGGTCTGTCGGGAAGCCCGGATGCGGCGCCGTGACGACGTCCCCGGCCTCCAGCCGGCCGCTCGCCCGGATTCGCAGGCTCCGGCCATCCTTCTGGATGCTGGCGCCGCTCGCCGAGAGGCGCTCGGTCAGAGCCTCGAGGTCCTCGGGGTGGCAACCCTGGACCGTCACGTCGCCTCGCGTCGCGGCCCCGGCCAGCAGATAGGTGCCGGCCTCGATCCGGTCGGGCAGGACCTCATGGCGTGCCCCGTGAAGGCGCTCGACGCCCTCGACGACGATGGTCGAGGTGCCCTCCCCGGAGATGCCGGCTCCCATGGCGCGCAGCAGGCGCGCCAGATCCGCAACCTCGGGCTCACGGGCCGCGTTGTCGATGACCGTCCGGCCGCGCGCGAGCGCCGCCGCGAGCATGACGTTTTCCGTTCCCGTGACGGTCACGGTCTCGAAGGCGATCGAAGCCCCGGCCAGCCGCTTGGCCGAAGCCTCGACGTAGCCGTGCTCGATCGAGACCTCGGCCCCCATCTTCGAGAGCGCCGCCAGATGCAGGTCGATCGGGCGGACACCGATGGCACACCCTCCGGGCAGCGACACGCGCACGTGGCCGGTTCGCGCCAGAAGAGGGCCGAGGACGAGGACCGAGGCGCGCATCTTTCGGACCAGGTCGTAGGGTGCGTCGGCCGATCCGATCTCCCGCGCCTCGATGGTCGCCTCTCCGGGTCGCGCCGAGAGAAAAACGCCAATGTGCGCGAGGAGCTTCTCCATCGTCTGGATGTCGGCGACCTCGGGCAGATTCGTCAGGGCGATCGGCTCGGGCGTCAGCAGGGCCGCGGCGAGGCAGGGGAGAGCGGCGTTCTTCGCACCGGAGACTCCAACCTCCCCCTCGAGGCGCGAAGGGCCTTCGATCCGGAACACGTCCACGGTGCGGCGATTCTAGCCGCGCGCGGGATCAGGACCCCGTCGGACGACCGCGACGCGGGGGATGCCATGGACATCCGGCTCGATGCGGAGCAGGCGCCAGAGCGGGCGCGCGCCCACCTCTCGGGCGACGGCTTCGGACTGGCCGTAACCGATCTCGAAGAGAAACGGCGCTCCCGGCCGAAGGAAGCGGGGCAGCTCGTTCAAGAGATGGCGGATCGCCGCGAGCGCATCCCCGCCCGCGAAGAGCGCCCGCGCGGGATCGTGCTCTCGGACGGTGCGGGGGAGAGTCGGCCTCTCGGAGAGCGCCAGGTAGGGGGGGTTCGACAGCGCGAGGTCGAAGCGCACGGGGCCGACGGCCGAAAGCCAGTCGGAAGCGGCCAGCGCGAGGCGCGGCAGAATCCCGTGGCGTTTCCCGTTGGCGCGCGACAGCGCCAGCGCCTCGAGGGAGGCGTCGAGCGCGAGGGCCCGGGATTCCGGCCTCTCGAGCAGGTACGTGATCGCGAGAACGCCGCTTCCAGCGCCCAGGTCAATCGCGCTTCGCGCCTGGGGCGCCTCGGTGAGCGCGGCCGACAGCAGCACCTCCGTCTCCGGGCGGGGCACGAGAGCGCGCCGATCCACGAAAAACGGGCGGCCATGGAAGTCCCACTCGCCGAGCAGATGCTGGACCGGCTCGCCGCCGAGCCGGCGCGCCCAGAGGGCCTCGAATCGGGCGCGGGCCGCCGGCTCGACCTCCCGCCGCGGCTCGAGGGCCAGCGGGTTGGAGCCCCCGAGAGCGTGCGCCAGGAGAATGCGCGCATCCCATTCCGTCGCCTCGGCGGCGTCCTGCCGCGCGAGGTCGGTCGCGGCGTCGAGGATCTCCCTTGCGGTGGTCAAGGAGGCGACGAGGAGACGCGGCGACGCGGGGACGCGGGGAGCGTCACCTCCTTCTCCGTGTCTCCGCGTCCGTCCTTCACGCTTTCGCGAGCTCTTCCTTGAGGCGCTCGGCCTGAAAGTGCGCGGTCAGGGGCTCGACGAGCTCGTCCAAGTTCCCTTCGAGCACCGAGGCGAGGCGGTGCGTCGTGAAACCGATCCGGTGATCGGTGATCCGCGACTGCGGAAAGTTATAGGTGCGTATCTTTTCCGAGCGATCCCCCGAGCCCACCATCTTCTTTCGCGCCGCCGCGATCACGCCTTCCATCTTCTCCCTCTCGATCTCGAGCAGGCGGGCCTTCAGGACCCGAAGCGCCTTGGCCTTGTTCTTGATCTGGCTCCGCTCGTCCTGGCATTGCACGACCAGTCCGGTCGGCAGATGCGTCAGTCGCACGGCCGAGTACGTCGTGTTGACCCCCTGCCCGCCGGGGCCCGAGGCGCAGAAGCGGTCGACGCGGATGTCTTTCTCCTCGACCCGGACGTCCACGTCCTCGGCCTCCGGCAGCACGGCGACCGTGGCGGCCGACGTGTGGATCCGGCCGGAGGCCTCCGTGTCCGGCACCCGCTGGACCCGGTGCACGCCGCTCTCGTATTTCAGGCGCGAGTAGACTCCCGCCCCTTCGATCAGGATCGTGATCGCCTTGACCCCTCCGATTCCGGTGTCGTCGCGGTCCACGACCTCGACCTTCCAGCCGCGCGACTCCGCGTAGCGGGAGTACATGCGGAAGAGCTCGGAAGCGAAGAGCGCGGCCTCCTCGCCCCCGGTGCCGGCCCGGATCTCCAGGAAGACGTTACGCGAGTCTTTCGGGTCCCTGGGCAGCAGCAGGACCTTCAGCTCCTCCTCGACCTCCTCGAGGCGGGCGGTCAGGGCCGCCCGCTCGCTGGAAGCGAGCTGGTACAACTCGTCGCCGGCCGAGAGAGACTCGGTCAGCTCCCGAGCGCCCGCGAGCTCCTTCTGGACGCGGCGGTACTCTTCGATCTTGGCCACGACCGGCTCGAACTCCGACAGGGTCTTCTGCGCGTCGCGCACCGCGCGGTGATCCTGCACGAAGCGCGGGTCGGCCAGGCGCGCCTTCACCTCGTCGTACTTGCGACGGATCTCTTCGAGTTTCTCGAGCATGGTGAGCCCTCCGCTGTCAGCCCTCGGCTGTCAGCCAGACGGAATCCTTCAGGAGCCGCTAGAGAGCGGTTAAAAAAGGGGACGAAAACTGGCGGGGACGGGCCATGGCCCTAGGAGGCGGCGCCGGCCGTCTTCTTCTCGTAGCGCTTGCGGAAGCGCTCGACACGGCCGGCCGAGTCCACCAGCTTCTGTTTGCCGGTGAAGAACGGGTGGCACTTGCTGCAGATCTCGAGGCGCAGCTCTTTCTTGGTCGAGCGGGTCGTCCACGTCTCGCCGCAGGCGCAGTGGACGAGCACGTCGTGGTACTCGGGATGGATGCTCTTCTTCATGGAACCCGCAATTCTACGACGGAAGCCTCGTGCGCGCAACCCCCAGGGCCGGTGCGCGGTTTCCGGTCCGCGTGCGCGCTGGGGCACGCCGCCGGGGGCTTCCGCACACCGACACCGCGCGCCTCACACCGGCTCTCCGTTTGTTCTAGAATCCCCCGGTTCAGACGTGTTCTACCTGTACGTGACAGCCCCCGGGATGCCGGCGCAGAAGTTTCTGCTCGACCGTCCCGTCACTACGATCGGCCGCTCCTCGATGAACGATCTGCCGATTTCCGACAAGATGCTGTCCCGCCAGCACGCGCGGATCGTCCGGGACGGCAACGGAGGTCTGACGATCGAGGACCTGGGGTCGCGAAACGGCACGTTCTTGAACGGCGAGCGTCTCGTCACCCTTCAGCCGTTGAAGTCGGGGGACCGGATCACCGTCGGGGGGGTCACGCTCAAGGTCGAGTCCGAGTCCACGACGCGCGTCCGCATCGACGAGATCGCCGGCGAGGATTCCCTGGACAACACGATCCTGAAGGCGTCGGCCGAGTTGCTGCGCAAGCCGGCCGAGACGGATCCCAGACTCCCGGCGGAGCAGCTCTCGAAGCTGATCGAGTCGCTGCGGGTCGTCAATGAGCTGACGATCGAGCTCCTGCGGGACGTCTCGGTGGACGAGCTCCTGAAGTTTCTCATGGACAAGGTGTTCGAGACGCTGATGCCCGACCGCGCGGTCGTCCTGCTGCGCTCGAACGTCACCGGAGAACTCGTACCCGCCGTCGTGCGCGTGGCCGAAGGGATCTCCGCCGAGGACATCCGCCTCTCCAAGACTCTGGTCGCGGCGGTCGTCGAGAAGAAGAACGGCCTCCTGTTGATGGACACGGCCACGGGCTCGGGCGTCTCGCTGTCCGAGTCGATCCGCCTCTCCGGGATCAAGTCGGTCCTCGCGGCCCCGCTCGAGAACGGCGGCGAGGTCGTCGGGCTGATCTACGTGGACTGCCGCATGGGTCACCGTTCCTTCGAGGAGGCGGACTTGCGCCTGCTGACGTCGCTCGCCAACGTGGCGGCCGCCAAGATCCAGAACGCGCGCCTCCAGGCCGAGGCGGCGGAGAAACAGAAGATGCAGCGGGAGTTCGCGCTCGCGCAGGAGATCCAGCAACGCCTGTTGCCCGAGAGCCCCCCCGACGTACCCGGCTACGAGTTCTACGGCTCGAATCTCCCCTCCCGGCAGGTGTCCGGCGATTACTTCGATTTTCGCGGCCGCGCCGACGGCAAGTTCTACGCGACGATCGCCGACGTCTGCGGCAAGGGGATCGGGCCGGCGCTCCTGATGGCGTCTCTCCAGGCGTCCTTCCACGCGTGGGCGGATGAGCAGATCCCGGTGGCGCAGATGACCGGGCGCCTCTCGGAGGCGATCTCCCGGCGGACTGGGCCCGACCGGTTCATCACGTTCTTCCTCCTGCTGCTCGACCCGGCCTCGGGGGTGATCGAGTACACCAACGCCGGCCACAACCAGGGGCTTGTGATCCGAAAGAGTGGGGCGATCGAAGAGCTTCCTTCGCACGGGCTGCCGCTCGCCCTTTTTCCGGGCCGGCCCTACGGGTCGTCGCAGGTTTCCCTCGCTCCCGACGAGTTCGTCTGCCTCTACACGGACGGCATCACGGAGGCGTGCAACCCCGCGGGCGAGGAGTTCGGCCTCGATCGACTGAAGGCCTTCCTGAAGACCCAGGTAGGCAAGGACCCCGCGGACGTGGACACGAGTCTCGCCCGTGTCCAGGAGGAGCACTCCGCGGGCGAGCCCTACGGCGACGACCGAACAATCCTGATACTCCGGCGCCAGCCGGTGATGTAATGGCCGCTCCGATCTTTTCCGCAGATACGGCGTCAGCGCTCCTCTGCGATGGACTCGAGCGTTCGGGGAACCTTCTCGTCCCCCGGACCCCCAGGGTCGATCGCCGTCGTCGCGCTTCCTTGTCTCGACGGAGAATCTCTGTCGCGGCCGTCCGTTTGTCGGTGCGGGAGACCGCGGCGAGCAGCCCCGGGTCAAGAAAATAGGTTCTGGCTGGTCTGGGAGTCAGACGCCCATGAGCCGCCTGCTGGTCGAGGGGGCAACCCTGCTCGGGCTGACCGATCGGAAGGACATCCGGCGCGAGTCGGACCTCTACGCGGAGGACGGGAGGATCCGCGCTGCGGGGCCGGAGGCGCGCCGACTGGCCGAGCGGTCCGGGGAAACCGTCGAGCGCCTGCCGGCGCGCGGGATGTTTGTCCTCCCCGGGTTCGTGCAGGCGCACCTCCATCTCTGCCAGACCATCCTGAGGAACGGCCCGGAGGAGCTGGAACTGCTGTCGTGGTTGAAGGAGCACGTCTGGCCGGGCGAAGCGGCCCACGACGAGAGGACGATGAACGTCTCCGCGCGGCTGGGCCTCTCGGAATGCCTGGCGGCGGGGGTCACCGCCGTGCTCGACATGGGCACGGTCCGCCACTCCGACGCGCTCTTCGAGACGGCTGCGCGCGCCGGGCTCCGGTACGCCGGAGGCAACGTGCTCATGGACGACCCGCAGACGACTCCGGAAAACCTGCGCGCCACGGCGGAAGAAGGGCTGGCGGAAACCGAGCGTCTGCGCGTCGCCTTCCACGGAAAGGAAAATGGAAGGCTGCGGGTCGCGGTCCAGCCGCGTTTCGCTGTCAGCTGCACCGACCGGCTGCTGCGGCTCGCTTCGGAGCTCGCGGCCGAAAGGGAGCTCCTCGTCCACACGCACGCCTCCGAGAACCGCGGCGAGATCGAGATCGTCCGGCGCCGCACGGGGATGGGAAACGTGGCCTATCTGGACAGCGCCGGTCTGCTGACGGAGCGGACCTGTCTCGCGCACGCGGTCCATACCGGCCCCGAGGACTGGGCGAGGCTCTCGGCCCGCAGGACGAGCGTGGCACATTGTCCAACCTCCAACATGCGCCTTGCCTCGGGGATCTGCCCGGTGCCCGACCTGCGCCGCGCGGGCGTCAACGTGTGCCTGGGCTCGGACGGAGCGGCCTGCAACAATTCGCTCGACCCCTTCCGTGAGATGCGGCTGGCCGGGGCCCTGCCGCAGGCGCGTGCCGGCTCAGAGAGGCTGTCCGCGTTCGAGCTTCTCCGGATGGCGACCTGGGACGGAGCCCGGGCCCTGGGTCTGGAAGGCGCCGAGGGTCTCCTCCCCGGAGGCCTCGCGGATTTCGTCGTGCTGGATCCCGAGGCGGCCTGGGCCCTTCCGGACGACTGGTCCGACGAGCCCTACGGGGCGATCGTGCACTCGATGGGCCCCGCCAACGTCCGCGCGACCGTCGTGGACGGCCTCGTGCGTTACCGGACCGGGGACGCGACGGTGGGCGGCCTCAAGCCGGGTGCCGAGGAGGTCCGCGCCGCGGTCCGGAGCCTCAAGTCCCGCCTCTGACAGCCGTAAGGACGTCAAACGGAAAACGCGGGATGAACAGCGTCCGGCTCCGTTTTACGCAGTTGCGTTTTTACGGTTAAGTGTCCCGGTTCACGATCTCGAGGCGTTTGATGATCTCGTGCAGGGTCGTGGGCTTCATCCGCAGCAGCTCCGCGGCTCGTTTCTGGACGCCGCCGGTGCGCCGGAGCGCGGTCCGCACCAGACGCCTCTCGTAATCCTCGACCAGGTCCTTGTAGGTGGAGCCGTTCTCGGGCAGCCGCACAGGAAGTTCCGCGCGGTCCGGTTGCAGGACCGTTTCCGGAAGCAGCTCCAGGCCGATCATGCCGCCGTCGCAGAGCACGACCGCTCGCTCGATCGCGTTCTCGAGCTCGCGCACGTTACCCGGCCAGTTGTAGTCGAGCAGCGCCCGGAGGGCGTCGGGCAGGAGTCCCCCGATCGTCTTGGAGTTCTCGGAGGCGTAGAGCCGCACGAAGTGCTCGGCCAGGAGGGGGATGTCCTCCCTTCTCTCCCGCAAGGGGGGGATCGGGATCGTGATCACGCACAGGCGGTAGTAGAGGTCGTCGCGGAAGCGCCCCTCGGCGACCATCTGCTTCAAGTCCACGTTGGTCGCGGCGATGATGCGCACGTCGGCCTTCTGGGTCTCGACCGAGCCCACCCGCATGAACTCCTTTTCCTGGATGACCCGCAGGAGCTTGGCCTGCGTGTCCAGGGACACCGTGCCGATCTCGTCGAAGAAGATCGAGCCCCCCTCCGCGGCCTCGAAGAGCCCTTTCTTGTTGGCGATCGCGCCGGTGAAAGCGCCGCGGACGTGTCCGAAGAGGTTCGATTCGAGCAGGTCGGAGGGCATCGAGCCCGAGTTGACCGTGACGAAGGGGGCGCCGGAACGGGGCGAGTGCGTGTGGATCGCGCGCGCGACGAGCTCCTTGCCGGTGCCGCTCTCGCCTTCCACCAGGATCGTGGACTTGGAAGGGCCCGCCAGCCGCACGAGCTCGAAGACCCGGCGCATCCCCTCCGACTTGCCGACGATCCGGCCGAGACCGTAGCGGCGCGACAGCTCCTGCTTCAGCCGCCGGTTCTCCTCCGTCAAAAGGCGCTGCGCCGCCCCCTTCTCGACCGTCAGGAGGACCTCTTCGTTCTGGAACGGCTTGGGGATGTAGTGAAACGCGCCGTCCCGCATCGCCGCGATGGCTCCCTCAATCGACGAATAGGCGGTGACGATCACGACCACGGCGTCCGGATCGCGGCGGCGGATGTCGCGAAGGACATCGAGGCCAGACCGGTCCGGGAGCATCAGATCGAGGAGCACGACGTCGTAGCTCTCCGAGTCGAAGAGGGCGATGGCCTCTGCGCCATCCGGGGCCGTCGCCACGTCGTATCCCTGCCGCTCGAGCAGCGTTCGGAGGACGTCGCGGATCACCTCCTCGTCGTCCACGACGAGGAGGCGCAGGGTCCGGCTCATGACGCGGGGACCTCGAGCGGCAGCGTCACGACGGCCTCGACTCCGCCCCCCGGCCGGGGCGAGAGCCGGATCTCTCCTCCGTGTCGCCGGACGATGTCGCGGGAGATCGCGAGGCCCAGACCCGTTCCCCCAGACTTCTTCGTGGTGAAGAAGGGTTCGAAGAGCCTGTCGGAGCTCTCCGGCGGCAGCCCCGACCCGCGGTCGGAGATCGTCACGCGCGCGGATTCCCCATTTCGCTCGACCCGGCAGTCCACCTCGCTTCCATCGGGCGAGGCGTCGCGCGCGTTGGTGAGCAGGTTGACGAAGACCTGCTCGAGCTCCCGGGGATCGCCCGTGACCCAGATCGGCCCTTGCGCCTGATCGGCGATTTGCCGGAGGCGCCGCCTGCCGAACGTCGTCTCGACCGACTCCGCGGCGTTGGAGACCACGGCGCGCAGGTCAGCGCGGAGGTTGGCGCGGGCGCGGGGCCGCGCGAACTCCAACAGATTGTTGACCAGATGCGCTGCCCGGAAGGTCTGCCGCTCCATCTTCTTCAGGATCGGGTAACGGGGGTCGGCCGGAGCCGTCTCCGCCAGGAGTAACTGCGCGTAGGAGGAGAGGCCTGCGATCGGCGTGTTGACCTCGTGCGCGACCCCGGCCGCCAGCACGCCGAGCGACGCCAGCCGCTCCCGCTCCGCCAGCGCCTTCTCGGCCCGCACGCGGTCCGTGACGTCGTCCACCAGGACGACGCGCCGATCCGGCTCTCCCCGGAACGCCGAGACCGAGACGCGCAGGCTGCGTTCCTCGCCCCGGGTGTTCCAGAAATGGACCTCCACCGCGTTCTCGCCCCCTTCGGCGGGCGCCGGAGGAAGCTCTGCTTTCGGCAGGATCTGCGCGAAGCTCGACCCGACGAGGTCGGCCTCGGAGCGACCCACGATGGCAGCGAGAGCGGGATTGGCGGAGTGGAGCCGGCCATCCCCGTCGATCACCGCGATCCCCGAGGAGGAGGAGCGGATGACGCTCTCCTGGTACTGCTGGAGGTTGCGGATCTCCTCGAGCCGCTCGGCCAGGGCGCCGTAGAGGCGCGCGTTCTCGTAGGCGAGACCCGCCTGGGCCATGACGGCCGTCAGCAGAGACTCATCTTCCGAAGAGAGGGGCACGCGCCCGTCCTTGTGTCCGACGCCGAGCGCTCCGACCAGGTTGCCGGCGCACCGAAGCGCGAAGAAGACGCGGTAACCGGCGGCGTGGAGGCTCTCGGCCGCCGGCTCGTCTCCCTCGCCGAACGCCGCTCCGCGCAGGCGCCAGAGATCCGCCTCGGCGAGCTTCCGGGAGAGCAGATCCCACTCTCCGCCGGAAACACGGCGGTCCTCGAAGAGAAAGAAGGAGCACGGGATCACATGAAGCCCGTCCTCGACACGTTGCAGGATCGCGGCGGAGAGCTCCGTCTGAGCGCGCGGTGTCGCGAAGTCCCGGGCGATGTCGAGCAACGCGCGGCGCGCCCGATAGGTGTCGTGGTACTGGATCTTCTCGAGCACCCCGGTGATCCGTTTCTTCATCGGAACCAGAAGCGCGGCGAGCACGAGCCCCGAGCCGAATGCGACCACGTTCTTGCCCGCCTCGGCCATCCCTTCCAGCGTGCGGTCGAGCAGCGCGTTCAACAGAACGAACGTCATCCCGCCCAGCAGAACGGCCGCCGTCGTCGCGAGCGCCTCGCGAACGAAGATCTCGACGTCCCAGAGCCGCCACTTCAGGATCGCGTACGCGAAGGCGAGGGGAATGAACACGAGTGGGACGACCGACAGGCTCGAGAGGAGCGGCGAGGCCAGGCCCAGCATTCGCGGGACGACCGAGAGGAGTAGGAAGGGGGCGAGCCCGACGGCGACGCCGAGACCGATCCAGCGGACCTGCATCTGCGATTCGGCGTCCTCGCGCCGCTTCGCCAGCAGGCGCGCCAGCCGCCAGACGGCGGCCGCGCCGAAGACCGCGAAGTAGGCCTGCCAGAACCGCGTGGCGATCTCGAAGGCTCGCAGGGCGCCCTGTCCAGACGAAAAGAGCGGGGCCTCCTGGAGCGCCAGGTAGGCCGCGCCCGGCAGATACAGGAAGGGGAGCAGGCGGCGCCGGCCCCGGACGACCGGCCTCGGAAACACGAGGAAGAAATGGAGCAAAAGGGCCGGAAGAAGGGCGCGGTACAGATCCTCGGAGAGAAGAAACGCCTTCCAGACGGCGTCGTGCGGGCCCGCCGGAGTGATCACGTAGACCGCGAAGGAGGAGAGGCAGAGAGCCCAGAAGAGCCGCGCGGGCCCGGCGCGCTCGCGAGAGACCGTGACGAGTCCGATCAGCAGGTAGAGGAATCCGACGAACGCAAGGAAGAGATACGTCCGATCGAGCGCCAGACGCGGCCGGGGCAGATCGACCTCGCGCACCTCCCCGCGGGAGAGGACCAGCAGACGGTGTGGGAAGGGCTTCCGCGCCAGGCTCTTTTCCGGCTGGGGCAGGGACGCCGCCGTCTGGCCGTCTGCCGTGATGATCCTGTCCCCGGGCGCGAGTCCGGCCGTCGAGGCCGCCCCGCCAGGCTCGACGCCGGTGACAACGAGCGCTCCCCCGGACCGTGTGTATCCGAAGCCCGGTCTCGTGAAGCTATCGACTTTGCGAGCGAACGAGAGAAAGGCGAGGCCGACGGTCCCGACGGTCAGGACCAGAACCAGGCCGAGGCCGAGCCATTTGAGTATCCGAGGCACGAGGGCGGATTCAGCAATCCGAATGCCACGGCCCTCCATGATTTCCGCCTGGACAAGCTCTTCTCTTACAGTAGATTGCGAAAATGATCTCATTCGCTATTTGATCGGGAATCCAATTTTGTGAATCTAGTCCAAAATTATTTTGGATGGAAGGGCTGGTTTGGGGCAGTGGAAGGGCGCCCCGAAGAAATCCGGGCAAACTGCCTGGTCCGCACGCGGCAGCCGGCCGCTGACAGGAAGTCCGTCGGATTAAGAGGATCTACTAC
>JBKPBH010000133.1:0-16216 GCA_046726795.1 Acidobacteriota bacterium | reverse complement strand
GACAGTTCGTGGGCAATCCCTGGACCCTTCCCGCCGTGTATGCTGCCGGGTACCGTCTGGGCCGCCATCTTCTCCACTACGACCGCAGGAGCGTTCCTCCGCTCGCCTGGGATCGCCTGCTCCATAGCGACTTCTGGAAGGCCTTCAAGGGGCCGGCCTTCGCGCCGCGGCTCCTCTCCTTTCTGGTCGGCACGACCGTGATCTCGATCCTGGCGAGCCTCGCGGCCTATGCCCTCTTCCTCGCCCTCCTGCGCCTGTATCACCGCCGCCATCCCCGCGTGGCGATCCGCGCCGCCCGCCGGCGCACCACCGAAAAAATCCACATCCAGAAAACGGACTAGCGGACCCTGAACTTCAGACGTGGCTCTTCGGGTTTACGAGCTTCGCGAGGGAGCTCTCGAGCCGCGCGAAACGACTCGAGTAGGGCGCGCTCTTCTCGGCCGCTTGACGGAGCCTGTCCCAGTCCTGCCGCGAACGGGAAACCCGGAAGATCTTCTCGCGGGCGAGGGCCTCCCCGAAGGAGCGCCCGGACTTCGCATCGAGCTCGGCGCATAGACGCAGCGCCGGCAGAGAGCGGGGGTCGTGCCGGAGAGCCTGACGCGTCTCCCGCAACGCCTCCTCGTTTCGGCCAACGCGCTCGAGCCACTTCGCGAATCCTTCGTGGACGGAGGGGATGTCGCGGCCGAGCTCGACGGCACGGCTCCAGTCGGGGAGTGCCTCGGGCCAGTCCAGGCGCGACCGCGCGAGTGCGAGGCGGTAGGCGAGCGGAAGCGAGTCCTTCTTCTGCGCGAGGCCCTTGCGGTAGACCTCCTCGGCGCCGGCGAGATCTCCCCGCGCCTCGCGGACGAGACCAAGGCCGAAATAACCGTTTTCGTAAGACGAATTGGACTCGATGGCCTTTTGGTATGACTCCTCCGCTTCGGCCAGGAGTCCGAGCTCCTTCTCCATCCTTCCCTTGCCCGCCCAGGCGTCCCAGTAGTCCTCGTAGAGGTCCGTCGCGTCTTCGTACTCCTCGCGCGCGCGGCGGTACTGCTTCTCGCCCGCCCAGACATAGGCGAGGTCGTAGTGCGCCTTGGCGCTGTCGGGCGCGGTGCGGACGAGATTGAGGAAGAGTCCCTCGTCGCTCCACCAGACCGCGTTGCGGACGATCGCCCGGACCGAGAGGAGAAGGGTCAACGTCACGAGGAGGGCTCGTCGCCGGGGGGCGAGCAGCCTCCAGCCTTCGGCAGAGCCGGCGAGCCATGTGGCGGCGGCCAGGCACAGCCCCGCCGAGGGCAGGTACGCGAGCCGCTCGGCGAAGACCGTCCCGATTGGGAAGAGGAGGTTCGAGGCCGGAAGCAGCGCCAGGCCGAAGAAGAGAACCCCGAGGGCGACCGGCGAGCGGGAGAAAAGGCGCCGGACTGACAGCACCGCGAGCGCCGCAACGAGCAGGATGGCCCCGACCGCCACCGGCGAGACGGTCGGGACGGCGTCGATCGACCAGGCGGACTCGTCGCCGGAAAGGTGAAGAGGAAAAACGATTCGCCCGATGGAGTGGAAGAGGACGACGCAGGCGTTGGCGGCGCGCGCCCCGGGGTTGAGCGACGCGAGGATGTTCTCCACCTCGAAGAACTCGGTCCCCGGAGCCTTGAGGTACCCTCCGAGCACGAACCGACGCAGGAGAAAGACTCCCGCAAGCGCCGCGGCGGAGCCGATCAGGATCGGGAGGCCTCCGGCGAACGCCTTCCGCAGGCGCTCCCGCCAGGTCCCCTGGGCGGTGAAGACGAAGAGGAGGAACGCGAGGGCCGGGGCCGAGGAGGCACTCTCCTTGGTCAACACGGCCAGGGCATAACAAGCGACCGCCAGAATCAGGGCCGGAAGGCGGACGGCGGAAGGCGGGCGGCGGAAGTGCCGCAGCGCCAGATGGAGGTAGAGGAGCGAAAAGACCGCGGAGAGGACCTCTCCTCGTCCCACGAGGCTCGTGACGGCCTCGACGTGGATCGGATGAACCGCGAAGAGGAGAGCGGACGCGAACGCCGCGGCCCGCGGGATGCCGGCACGGAGAAGGAGAGTGGCCAGCAGCAGTGTGGCCCCGGCGTGGAGGAGGACGTTGAACGCGTGAAACGCTTCCGCGCGCTTCCCGTGAACCCACCATTCGACGGCAAAGGAGAGGAGGAGCACCGGCCGGTACACGCTCCCCGTTCCCCGAGGCCCGCCGAAGTAGGAGGTCGTGAAAATCTCGGGGACCTTCGCCGGCGTGCGGATGCGCGGGTTGTCCCGCACGATCGCCTTGTCGTCGTAGGTGAAGTTGCCGCCGATTCCGTTGGCGTAAGTGACGACGCAGGCGAGAACGAGCACCGCCGCCCACGCCGCCCTTTGTCGCGTCGAAGAGAAGTTGATAGTCAACAGTCGATAGTCAGTAGCCAGAAAACCCCGTCGTCACTATCGCCAATGGACTATCTAGGATCGATATCTTCAATGTCCGTTGCGAGGGCGCGTCGGAACGTTCAGCTCCCGGATCAGGTACAGAAGCGCCTGCCGCGACATGCCCAGGTCGCGAGCGGCGCGGCTGCGATTGCCCCCGGTGCGCTCGAGCGCCTCGAGGATCAGTCCCCGGCGGTGTTCGTCCACCCGCGCGCGGTAGTTCTCCGGCGGGGAGGAGACGGCGCGCTTGCCTCGGCGGAGCGCCTCCGGCAGCAGCTCCGACCCGACGACGGCGCCGTGCTCGGCCAGCGCCGCCGCCTGCGATACGACGTTCTGGAGCTCCCGGACGTTTCCGGGCCAGCCGTGAGAGGAAAGGCCGGCGAGGGCCTCCGGCGCGAAGGACAGATTCCCGCGGCCGTACTCCCGCGCGCACCGCGACAGGAAATGCCGGGCAAGCAGCTGCGTGTCCCGCCCCCGATTCCTCAGGGGCGGCAGGGCGATGACCGCGACGTGGAGCCGGTAGTAGAGGTCTTCGCGGAAGCGGCCGGCTTCCACCTCGCGCTCGAGATCGCGCGAGGTCGCCGAGACGACGCGCACATCCAGCCGGCGCGGGCGGTTTTCCCCGAGCCGGCGGATCTCGCGTTCCTGCAGCGCGCGCAGCAGCTTGGCCTGGAGAGGGGGCGTCAGGTCTCCGATCTCGTCGAAGAAGATCGTGCCGCGCTCCGCCTCCTCGAGCAGGCCCTTGCGGTCCCGGTCGGCTCCGGTGAACGCTCCGCGAGTGTGTCCGAAGAGCTCGCTCTCGAGCAGAGCGGAAGGAATGGCCGGAACGTTGACTGCCACGAACGGGCCCGGGGCGCGGGGGGACAGCGCGTGGACCGCGCGCGCCACGGCCTCCTTGCCGCTGCCCGACTCGCCGCGCACGAGCACCGTGACGGGGGCGGGAGCGAAACGAACGAGCCGCCGGTACGGCTCCTCCATCGAGACGTCCGCGGCGATGACCCCCAGGCGCCGCCATCCCTCCGCGAAGTCGGAAGGCAGCGGAGGCGGAGCGAGACGGAAGAGGAGGGTCTCGACGAGCCAGGCGATCGCGGCCGACTCGCCGTCGGGCCGAGGAGGGGCCAGGGTCAGCTCGTATCGCGCCGCTCCGGCTTCCAGCCGCCGTCGCGAGACTTCTCCGGACACGTCGCCGAAGCGGAAGAGCTCCTGCTCGTCCGGGCCCGACGCGGCGAGTCCCGAGAGGCCGAGGGCAGCGAGCGGCCCCCGGCGCTCTTCTCCCGCAAGTGCGCCCGCGATCGCCTCGCGCAGGGCCCGGAGGCTCTCCCACGCGGGCCCTGGCCCCTCCCCCTCCGCGGTCTGCGGTGCGGAGACCCCGAAGGCATGGTCGGCCAACGCCTTTCCCCCCCGCCCGCGCAGCGAGCCCGCCGCGCGGAGCCGCAGGGCGGCCGGCAGGGGTGTGCGCCGTTCGAACAGGACCTGCCACCGCGCCGTCTTCTCGGCCGCCGTGTACTCGTCTCGCTCGAAGAGCGCCGCGAGGTCGTCGTACGCGGAAGCGGGCGGCCCATCCCCCGACCTCCACCCGATCTCGAGCAAGCGCTCTCGAGCCCGTTCCCCGCTGTCGCTCCTGTCCGGCGGGTCGGCCGCGGCCGCCTGGTACGCCCGGGTCGCGGCCGCGATGTCTCCTTCGTAGACCAAGCGGTCGCCCTCCTCGAGCCAGAGCTCGCCGGTCTCGAGCCGGTCTGCGAGCCTTTCGCCGAGCGCCCTCGCCTGCGCGTTGTCGCGAGCCGCCTCGGCCAGGAACCCGCGCCGGAGCGCGAGGCGGCCGCGGTGGTGCAGGGCCATGAGAAGCGAGGTGTCGTCGCCCCGAGAGCGGGCGCCTGCGAGAAGGTCTTCGACCTCGGCCGAGGCGCCCTCCCACTCGCCGGCGTTGATCGCGAGCTCTAACCTGTTGAAGCGGGCGATCCGAGCGAGGTCGTCGCGCCCGGCCGAGGCGGCGAGCGGGATGGCCTCATCCAGGAGCTGCCGGCAACGGCCTGGCCGTCCCGCGTGATAGAGCGTCGAAGCCAGGTTGATGGACAGGCGCGCACGCTCGACGGCATCGTCGCGTGCGGCTGCGAGAGCTTCTTCCAACCGCGCCAGCGCCGCGGCGAACTCGCGGCGGTCGGCGAGGCCGAGCGCCTCGCACGAGAGCAGGCGCGCGGCCAACAGATCATTGCACGACTCGAGGACCGCCGGCCGCCACCGGTCGTAGGTCTCCTTTTCTTCGCGAAAGCATCCCGCCTTGGAATAGACCTCGGCCCGTGCGAGGGCTGCTTCCAGCCTTTGCGCCACGGGAAGACCGTCGCCGGCGCGATCGGCCTCGTCCAGGAGAGCCAGGGCCGCATCGTGCCCCCCTTCGCCCGCGCGACCCTGCGCTTCCAGGATCAGCGCGCGGACTCTCTCGCCCGGCGGCGCGTCGGAGAAATCGCGCCGCCACGCGGCTGCCCTTCGCGCCGCATCCGGGGCCCGTCCTCGCAGGCCGGCGATTTCGGCCAGCCGCAGCCTCACGCGACGAAGCTCTTCCTTCCCGGTTCGAGGTGATCCTTCCAGACGGGCGAGCCGTTTCTCTCCATCTCCCAGCCGGCCACCGGCGATTTCCCGTTCCGCCTCGAGCGCCTCGAGCCAGGCCGGGAGCGAGCCGGTGAGCGCGCCCGCCAGGAGCGCCGACAGTCCGAACCAGCGCTCGTCGCTCGACCCAGGAGAGGCGCGGAACCATCGCTCGGCCTGTGTCAGCGCCTCCTGGGGCTCGCCTCCGGCCAGCCAGAGCTCGATCCGGCGGCCCGGGTCCGGCTCGATCGTGGCCCAGCGGCGGCAGATCTCTTCGCGCCGGGAGGCGGAGAGCCGCGACGCGCGCGGATGAGACCGGATCCGCCAGCGACTGGACGACTCCCGCTCCACCTCGCCTCGAGCTTCCAGCCGCTCGAGGCGGGACGCGACCGATCGACGCGGGAAAAGACGGCCGAGCTCGCGCGTCTCGATCGGCCTCGCGGAGATTTCGAGCGCTTCCAGGATCTCGGCCTCGATGACCGATCCGTCGGACCGCGCGCTCGCCGCGGCCAGCGCGGTCGGGGGCTCCGGCACCGGCGCGTCTCCGGTCGCGTCGGACGCGAACCTCGACCACCCGGTCGAGCGGACCATCGCCTCCACCAGTCGCCGGCCGGCGGAAGGCTCCGACTGCGCGAGGCTCGCGAAGCGCTCGTAAAACCGGAGGGAAGCGTTCAACGTGCCGCAGGGGACGTAGACCTCCCGGCGCCACTCGTCGGGCAACAGCGGAGGGGCCGCGGAGGCTGGAACGATCGTGACCTCGAGCTCGCCGCCGAGGGCGCGGGAAGCAGTCTCGAAGGCGCGGCGCGACAGGTCGTCCCAGCGCTCCGGCTCGACCGCGATCCAGGTCGCGCGCCGGCCATCGGACTCTCGAGCGTGACGCTCCCGAAGAGCGCGGGCGGCCGCGGCGACCATTCCCGCCCCGCCGGCCGGCTCCTCCAGGCCAAGGGCCCCGCCGGCCGTGACTGCGGATGAGGCCGTGAAGATTCGGGGGATGCGGCCGTTCAGAAGAGCCCGCGCCTTCTCCAGGAGGGTCCGGTTCGCGGCCGACCGCAGGAAGGCGCCGGCGAGTCCGATGGTGCGCGCTCGGGCCAGCGCCGAAGACGGGGAAGCGAGCTCGGGAAAGGCGCGCAGGGCGCTCGCCACCCAGAACTCCGCCCGGCGGTAGGCGGCGTCCGTCGCGAGAAGCCTGTCGAAGAGGCCGCGCGCGCGGGGATGGGTGATGACCCGCCCCCGGGCGAACAGCCGGTCGAGAAAAGTCGCCAGAACCGAGGATGGCGCCGGACCCGTCCCGCCCCGGCGCACAGACGCCGGCGGACCTCCGAGCCAAAGTCGCGCCGTCGCCTCCTCGACGTCCCACGATGCCGCGTTCAAGTCTTCCTCGTCCAGCCACAGTCCGAACGCCTGGAGGAAAGCCGAGGCGGCCGCCGCCTGAAGAAAGAGAGACGCCCCGTGGTCCTTGGGGATTCTCCCTTCGGCGATTCCGCGGCCGCGGCGTGCCGCGCGCCGCAGCAGGAACTCGTCTCCTTCCCGGCCGAAATCGCGGGGCAGTGGGAGGGTCGCGTGCTCGAGAGGAAGAAACTCGAGCCAGCGTTCTTTCGCGCCCGAGATGGAGAAACGCAGGTCTTGCTCTCGGGAGGATTCCTCGCGAACGGGCATCACATCACGTTGTCGGCACCGGAGAGAGGGGCGGGATCATATACCGGAAGGCGGATTCTTCTCACCACCTCCCGCCTACCGCCTACCGCACGGTCAGAGACTCCAGGTCGCGGAAGAAACGCGGATAGGACTTGGCCACGCAGCCGGGATTCTCGATCAGGAGATCGGGGATCGCGAGCGACAGGAGGGCGCCGGACATGGCAATGCGGTGATCTGCAAACGTCGAGAGCTTGCGCGGGACGCCTCCCGGCCGGAATCGAGCGGGACCGGCCACCACGAGACAATTGTCGTGAGCCCGGGCGTCGGCTCCCGCCCCCATCAGGAGAGCGGCGAGCGAGGCGATCCGATCGCTCTCCTTCAGACGCAGGTGCGCGATCCCCTCGAACCGGCTCTCTCCCGCGGCCAGCGCCGCCAGAGCCGCCAGAGCCGGCACCGCATCCGGAAACTCCGTCGCGGCCACGCAGACGGACTCGAGGCCGCCCCGCCGCGCGGTCGCGGTCACTCTTCCCGGCTCTCCCCGGATCTCGACGCCCATTCGCTCGAGCACCGCGACGGCCCGCGCATCGGCATCCGCGCTTGGCCAGCACAGACCCGTCACGGTCACGCGCCCTCCGGGTACCCCGGCGGAGGCGAGA
This sequence comes from Acidobacteriota bacterium, assembly GCA_046726795.1. Taxonomy (GTDB): domain Bacteria; phylum Acidobacteriota; class Thermoanaerobaculia; order UBA5066; family Gp7-AA6; genus JAWOLE01. The sequence goes on along the minus strand of JBKPBH010000133.1, from coordinate 8,939 downwards.
AGAGGCAACGCGGAAGAATAATCTCCCGGGACTTCGTAGCTCGCGACCGCGGCGCGCCCCCCGGGCCACCCGGAACCGACTCCGATCGGGCTCCGCGGAGACTTCGTGGCCAAAGGCGCGAAGGCAATCGAGTGTCGTCGCGACGTAGGGAGTCGAGGCGACCGTGGAGGAGACCGCGACTTCCAACCCTCCGGGGACGGCGGGAGCGACCAGGAGTAGCGCCGACAGAAACTGGCTCGAGCGGGAGGCGTCCACGACGACCCGTCCCGCACGGAGGCTCGCGCCCCGGATCCTCAGGGGAAGGCGGTCCGGCTCGCTGGTTGTATCGATCTGGGCTCCCGCCGATCGCAGAGCCGCGACGAGCTCACCGACCGGCCGTTCGCGCAGTCGGCGGGAGCCCGTCAGAAAGAAGAGGCCCGGAGTCGCCGAGGCCAGCGCGGTCAGGAACCGCGAGGCCGTTCCGGACTCTCCGGCGTCGAGAACCACCTCCCGGCCGGAGGGTCCGGCCAATGGCCCGCGCCCGCTCAATCCGCGCGGTGAGGCTTCGAACGCCGCGCCCATGGCGGCGAGGCAGCGGGCCATGGCGCGGGTGTCTTCGGACTCGAGCGGCCCCTGGATCTCGACCGGCGTCTCTGACATCGCGGCGAGGATGAGGGCGCGGTTGGTGACGCTCTTCGAAGGCGGCGCGGCGATCGCGCCTCGGACTGCCTGCGCCGGCGGAATCGCGATGTAGTCGGTCATGAAGAAGGTGCGCGGTGCGCGGTGCGCGGTGTTCGGTTCGGGCCCGCACGCACACCGCATACACCATTCCGCATACCGTTTCCCTACAAGGCTACGAGGCGCGTCGTGCCATCGTCGCTGATCTCCATCCAACGGCGCTCGTCCACGAAGGCGGGAAGAATCTCGACGCGTCCCGACCCCACCTGCTCGGTCCAGGACCTGTGGAAGTGGCCGAGCAGCACCACGTCCACTCCCTCGGCGAACCGCCGCCGCGCGAAGTCCCGGATCATCTCGACGGGGAGTCTCGTCTTATGCTTGAAGTTCGATCGGTAGAGACGAGCCTCGACTCTCCACACGAACCGGTTCCCCGCCTTCCTGGGGATCAACGGGATGGCCGCCCGGGAGATCGGGTTTTTCGAGAGGAACCTCCAGAACCGGTATGGCAGGTCCTTTTCGTTCAAGAGATCGCCGTGTGTCAGCAAGAAGCGCCGTCCCCCCACCGTGAAGGTCTGCTCGTCGCAGACCTCCCGGAAATGGCGCTCGGCATAGGAGCCCCGAAGGAAGAACTCGCGGTTCCCCTCGATATAGGTGAACGAGATTCCCTTCTCGCGCAGGCTCTCGACCTTCCGGAGGAACCGGGCGATCCCCGGCGTCTCGAACTTCGGGTGCGCGATGAAGAAATGGAAGATGTCGCCCAGGAGCGAGACCTCCCGCGCCCCGCGTCCGGCCGCCCGCTCCAGGGCCTCGAGAAACGGACCGTCGTCGTCGGGCCGGCGTCCAACGTGGCAATCGGCGAAGACCGCTCGCATGTGGCCTTAAGATAACCGAAGGCCCGAAAGGGGCCCGGCGTCGGGAATTCGGCCGGACCGACGTTGTTCAACGCGTTATGGCCGATCGATCCGGGGGATTCATGCGTCCAGTCGCCCTTCTTCTCTTCGTCTCGGGCCTCTTCCTGTCCACCTCCGCCGGCGCGGCCAACTCCGTGTCCGCCGCCGAGGTGCCCAACGCCACTTCGAACCTCCTGAGGGAGCTCAACAGCGGCGCCGAGGTCCTTCCTGTCGTGGTCGGGATCAAAGATGGAACTCCTTCGGCGCGTGCACTCCTCGCGAGCCCCGACCCCGAAGGCGAGCCCGAGCGACGTGGGCTCCGCGTGGCCGCGCAGAAGCGCCTGGCCGAGGCGATGACCCCCGCGCAATTGGCGGTGCGGCACTACTACGAAAGCTTCTCGATGCTCGCGGGCACGGCCACTCGGGACGCGGCGATCGCGCTCGCGAATCACCCCGGCGTCGCGTGGATCGAGCTCGACCGGAAGGCCCGGCCGCTCCAGACGGCCACTCCGCAGGCCTCCCAACTGCTGATTCGCAGCGATCAGGTCAACAACACCGGCACCAGAGGCGCGGGTCAGACGATCGCGGTCATCGACACGGGCGTGGACTACACGGTCCCGGCCCTCGGAGGCGGCCCCATTCCCAACGGGAAGGTGATCGCCGGCACCGACATCCCCGACAAAGACTCCGATCCCATGGACTGCGACGGCCACGGCACGTCGATCGCCGCCACCGCCGCGGGCCCGACCGGCGTCGCCCCGGACGCGAAGATCGTGGCGCTTAAGGTCTTCTCCTCGACGAACGCCACGAACGCGTCGTGCAAGGACACCGCCGACTTCTCCGACATCTACGCCGCGTTGAACTGGTGTGTCCTCAACCAGGCCACCTACGGAATCACCGTGATCAACATCAGCCTCGGAGGCGAGTTCGACGATTCGCTGGATCACGGCTATTGCGACGCGGACGACCCGGGATCGGCCACGGCGATCGACGTGGCCACCGCCGCCGGGATGCCCGTCTTCGTCGCCGCGGGCAACGACGCGCTGACCAACACTCTCGCTGTGCCGGGCTGCGTCTCGTCGGCCTTCGCCGTCGGCGCCGTGTATGCCGACAGCCGGAGCCGCGTGAGCTGGTCCGACGGAGCCGGAGGGATCCTCTGCACCGACCAGCCGGTCACGCCCGATGCGATCGTCTGCTTTTCCAATTCGGCGACGACCCTCTCGATGCTCGCGCCGGGGGCCTTCTGGAGCGTCGTGACGAAGGGGGGCGGACTGGACAGCTTCAGCGGAACCTCGCCAGCGACGGCCGCCGCCTCCGGAACCGCGGCGCTCCTGCGCCAGGTCCGGCCGGACTTAACGCCCATCGGCCTCGCCGGAGTCCTCGCGAGCACCGGAAATCCGATCGCCGATCCTCGAAACGGAGTCGTTAAGACCCGCATCGACGCGCTCGCGGCGGTCCAGCTCGCCGCCTCGACCTTCGGGGTCTCGTCGGGGGCCGCGGTCCCGATCCCCGACGGAACGGGCTCGGCCGTCGCCACCGCGACGCTCTCCGGTTTCACGCGTCCCCTCGCCACCGTGCAGGCGTGGGCCCAGATCGATCACGAGGAACCGGAGCAGCTTCGGATCACGCTCATCGGCCCGGACGGGACCTCGGCCGTCCTTCAGGATCAGACTGGCGTCTCCGAGCATCCGATCAATTCCCTCTACGGAAGGACGGACGCGCCGGCACAGTCGCTCGGCGTCTTCTCCGGCAGGCAGGCCAACGGAGTCTGGACGCTGAAGGTGGAAGACCTCGTGGCGGGCAAGACCGGGCGCATCAAGGCCTTCTCGGTCCTGCTCGTCCCGTTGAACGAGCGTCAATCCGTTTCGAAGAAAGGTCCGACCGCGCCGCGGGCACCGAGGAAGTTGACCCCGCGCTCCTAGTCGGCAGGGCGCCGGGCGCTGCGCGGGGTGCGCGAATTGGCACCCGGCGCCGAAGGCCCGGTTAGAATCCGCTCGTGCGCGAGGGAACGCCATCGAGGCCTGCTGGCGTGCTTGCCCCCTGGCAGCGGCACCTCTACCGGGTCCTGCTCATTCCGCTGGGCCTCATCGCCGCCAATGCGATCTACCTCTACGCGTTCACGCGGGACACGACGTTCTTCTACGTCATGCTGCTCCTGCACCTGACGCTCGGCATCGCGATCGCCGTCCCCTTCCTCGTCTTTGCGGCGACTCACGCCCGGCGGATGATCCGGATGTGGAACAAGCGGGCCAAGTCCGCCGGGCTCGCGATCTTCACGCTCGCTCTGATCTGCATCTCCTCGGGCCTCTTCATGACCTTCAAGGGGGCGACGCTCAACAACCGCGCCATCTGGCTGGCGCACGTCCTGTCGGTTCCGCTCGCCATTGCCGCCTTCATCCTCCATCGGCGCGCCCACACGCATAAGCTGCAGTTTCGTCGCTTCTTCGCCTGGGGCGGCGCGGTCGTCGTTTTTCTCGCCGCCATGGGTCTCGTGGCGAAGCTCGAGAAGCCTCCCAAGCGGATCGTCAACGTCAACGGCGATACGGTGTTCTTCCCTTCCTATTCGGAGACATTCGACCAGGGGCTCCTGGACGGCCAGAAGCTCGCCGCGAACGAGTATTGCCAGTCGTGTCATCCCGATTCCTTCCACGAATGGCAGCGTTCGGCGCACCGCTTCTCCTCTTTCAACAACCCCTTCTACCGGAAAAGTGTCGAGCTGATGGCGGATCGGGTCGGCCGCGAGCGGACCAAATGGTGCTCGGGTTGCCACGACCCCGTCGTCCTCTTCACCGGGCAGATGGGCGCCGCGACGCAGGCGAAGTTTTCGTACGACTCGTGGGAAGCGCAGCAGGGATTGACCTGCATGTCCTGCCACTCGATCGCCGAGGTCAAGGACCTGCGCGGCAACGGCTCCTACGTCATCGAGGAGTCGAAGCAGTATCCGTTCGCCTTCTCGAAGAACAAGACTCTCGCGGCCGTCAACCGGCTCCTGATCCGGATGGAGCCCTCACTGCATCGAAAGACGTTCTTGAAGCCGTTCCATCGAACCCCGGAGTTCTGCTCGACCTGCCACAAAGTCGAGCTGATCCCGGCGCTCAACAGCTACCGCTGGCTGCGCGGGCAGAACCACTACGACACCTGGTACGACTCGGGGGTCTCCGGCCGAGCGGTGCGCTCCTTCTACGACCCGCCTCAGGCGAAGGCCTGCCGGGACTGCCATCTGCCTCCCTACCGCTCCGATGAGTTCGGAAACAAGAAGGGGCAGCTCCACGACCACCTGTTCCCTGCCGCCAACACCGCCCTTCCCTTCATCCGCGGGGACCGGGAGACGCTGGAGAGGATCCGCCGGTTCCTCCAGAACAAGGTGCTGACCGTGGACGTCTTCGCGATCGTGCGCGGCGGGGAGGTCACCGTCCTCGCAGAGAAGCCGCCGGCCGTCCGGCCGGGGGAAACGCTCGACCTCGAGGTGGTCGTGCGCACGCGCGGCGTCGGCCATCCCTACACCAACGGCACCGCGGACTCCAACGAGACCTGGGTCTCGCTCGAGGCCACAGACGGCGGGAAGAAGTTCTTCGAGAGCGGCGGGCTCGACGGCAGCGGCCGGCTCGATCCGGCCGCCGACACGCTTTCGCTGCTCGTCATCGATCACGACGGAAGGCACATGGACCGTCGGCAACCCCAGGACATTCACGTTCCGCTCTACAACAACGGCATCGGCCCCGGCGCCGCGCGAGTCGTGCACTACCGCATGCGCGTCCCCGACGACGCGAAGGGTTTCGTGACGCTCTCGTCGGGAGTGCACTATCGCAAGTTCTCGCGCGACTACACGACCTTCTCGCTCGGCGCGTCCTCTCCATCCCTCCCCGTGACGACGCTGGCCACCGACACCGTCACGCTGCCCGTGGCCTTCATCTCCCAGTCCCCTAGTCCCCCGGTCCCCCAGTCTGAGGGTCGGACGGGGAGACAGGAAAACGGGGAGACGGGGAGAGAACGAGGGAACACGGATCCGGCGTGGCTCCGCTGGAACGACTACGGCATCGGCCTCTTCCTGCAGGGCGACTTCCGCGGCGCGGCCCGCGCGTGGACCCGGGTCGCGGAGCTCGCCCGCGACAAACCGGACGGACCCCTGAACCGCGCGCGCGCGGAAATCGCCGAGGGACGCCTCGAGGATGCCAAGCAGTCGCTCATGGAAGCCGAACGCCGCAGGCCGGGCTGGCCGAAGACGGCCTTCTTCCGCGCCGCAGTGGCCAAGGACGAGGCGCGGCTGGAGGACGCGGAGAAGGACTTGCGATACGTCCTCTCAAGATTCCCGCTCGATCGCGTCGTGTGGAACAGCCTTGGATCCATCGAGTGGCTCGCCGGACGCTACCCGCAGGCGGTCGAGGCGTATCAAAAAACGCTTGCGATCGACTCCGAAGACCTCAACGCGCACTACAACCTGATGCGCGTCTACCGCGCCCTCGGCGACCGCCCGCGCGCCGCGTTTCACGAGGCGGAATACCGCAAGTACAAGGAGGACGAGACCGCGCGCGCTCTGGCCGCCGACTACCGCCGCGACTACCCCTGGGACAACCGCGAGTCGTTGCCGATCCATGTCCATGCCGAGGCCGAGCCGCCCCTCGCCTCGGCCCCCTCCTGGGTCGCCGCAATGGGCCCGAAGGGGTACCAGACCGACATGGGCTACCTGACCGAGACCCACCCGCCGATCATTCGCCAGGCGAGGGACGCGCGAAGACCCGCTGCCGCCCAGCCTGCCGCCGGCTCGAAGCCGTACTCGGCGCCCTGATGTCACGATTTCACCGCAGCTTCTTCCCTCTTCCTCCGGGAGAGGGAGAGGGTGAGGGGCGTCTTTTCTTCAGAGTCCTTCTTTTCCTGGTCGTTCTCGCTCCTGCCTGCCGCCGCCACGAGGCCGTCCGGCCGGCGCCCGCGTTGCCTCCGCGGCCCACGCCCGTGCTTTCGGCCCGATTCGAGGAGAGGGCGGAGACCATGGGGATCCGCTTCACGCACGTCAACGGCGCCCGGGGCCAGAAGTGGATGCCGGAGACGATGGGCGGCGGCGTCGCCGTCCTCGACTACGACGGAGACGGCAGACCCGATCTCCTCTTCGTGTCCAGCTGCTACTGGCCGGGGGATCCGCGGGCCAGGGTCATGAAGTCCTCGCTCGCTCTCTATCGCAACGAGGGCGTCGGATCCGACGGTCTTCCCCACTTTCGCGACGTCACGCGGGAAGCGGGCCTCGAAAGAGTCTTCTACGGGATGGGAGCTGCGGTCGGCGACTTCGACAACGACGGCCGGGAGGACGTCTACGTCACGGCGGTGGGCCGCAACTACCTCTTCCACAACCTCGGCGCGCGGTTCGAGGAGGTCGCCGCGAAGGCGGGCGTCGCCGACTCGGGCTGGGGCACGTCGGCGGCCTGGTTCGACTTCGACGGGGACGGGCTGCTCGATCTCTTCGTCTGCCGCTACGTGGACTGGTCCCCGGAGCGAGACCTCTTCTGCACGCTCGACGGCAAGTCCAAGTCCTACTGCACGCCCGAGCGTTATCCCGGGACGGCCTCCCATCTCTACAGGAATCTCGGAGGCGGACGTTTCGAGGACGTGACGAAGAAGGCCGGGGTCTGGAACACGAACCAGAAGGCCCTGGGCGTCGCGCCCTGGGACTTCAACGGCGACGGTCTCGTGGATTTCTTAGTCGCCAACGACACGGCCCCGAACAACCTCTACAAGAACAGGGGGGACGGCACCTTCGAGGACGTCGCGGTCGAGGCCGGCGTCGCGGTGGACGAGGCGGGGCGCGCCCGGGGCGCGATGGGTGTCTCTTGGGGAGACACGAAGAACGGCAAGGGGACGACGGTTGCGATCGGCAATTTCTCCAACGAGCTGAAGTCTCTGTACTGGACCGACTCCGGCGACGTCTTCCTGGACGAGTCCCCGAGAAGCGGCATCGGGCCGACGTCTCTCCTTTCGCTGACCTTCGGCCTTTTCTTCTTCGACGCAGACCTGGATGGCCGACTCGACCTCTTCCTCGCCAACGGCCACGTCGAGCCCACAGTCCAGCAGGTGCAGAGAGACGTCGCGTACCGGCAGGCTCCGATCCTGTACGTCAACCGCGGCGACGACCGCTTCGCCGCCACGGCCCCGCAGGGACTCGAAAGGCCTCTCGTCGCGCGAGGCGCCGCCTACGCGGATCTGGACGGAGACGGAGACCTCGACCTGGTCGTGGTCGAGAACGGCGGCCCGGCCCGCGTCTTCGTGAACAGGCTCGACCGGCCGCAGCAGAGCGTCCGGGTCAGGCTCGTCGGAAACGGACGATCGAATCGGGACGCCGTCGGCGCCCGCGTGACGTCCTCCGCCGGCGGAGCCACCCTGACCCAGCAGGTGACGGGAGGCAGCTCCTATCTGTCCGCGCCGGAGAAGACACTCACCTTCGGCCTCGGGAACGCTCGCCAGATCGACGCCCTCCAGATCCGCTGGCCCGACGGCGCGACGGAAACGCTGCGTGATCTCGCGGGCGGGTCCCGCCTGACGGTCGAGGAGGGACGCGGCATCGTGAAGCGCTAGGGTCCGCCCCCGCCGAGCCTTGGACCAAAGTCTCCCGGACGAAGGTCCAATTCACAAAACCCGTTCCTTGCCTCAATCTGGAGGCCGCCATGGCGAAGCTGAAGAAGCACTGGCGCCGGTGGGTTCTGGTCGGCATCCTGATGGATTGTGTCGTCCTCCTGTTCAGTCACCGGATCTTCGGCGCCTCCAACGTGACGATCAGCGGAGCCGAATCACTCGAGCGGCTCGACGGCTCCAGCCTCGACGCGGATGGCCGCGTCAACGGCATCTTCACCGTGGGCGGGAACCTCACGCTCGCTCCGGGAGGCCAGATCACCTGCGGCTCGTCTTCTTCCCCCGCCGGCCCCTGCGCGGTCCGGCTCGCCGTCGGCGGAAACCTTGAGATGCTGCCCGGGAGTGCAATCCTTTCGGGCCAGGCGGCTGGGACAGGCGGCCCGATCGAGATCGCCGTCGGCGGCGACTTCACGATGCGGGGCCCCGCAGGCGGTTCGCCGGGAGCGGGGATCCGCGCGAGCGAGGGCGGCACTTCGAGCGGCGGCGCGATCGAGATTTACGCCGTCGGTCAGGTCGCGACCGAGCCGGGCTCGGCCATCGTCTCCGACGCCGCGGTGGAGGGGGGCGAGATCGCGATCACGGCGGCCGCCACCCGCATCCGCGGCGCCCTCTCCGCCCGCGCCACGACGGCGGCCGGGCGTCCCGGCGCGATCGCGCTCGCCTCACCGGGCGACGCCGCCTCGGCGGCCGACGCTCGACACCGGTCCTAGCGCGTCGGCGGGCTGACGCTCGCCTCCCGCGGACTCCAGGGTCGCGCCGCGCCGCAGCGTGTAGATC
>JBKPBH010000132.1:0-3973 GCA_046726795.1 Acidobacteriota bacterium | reverse complement strand
TCGATGTATTCCTGATCTCCGGACTTCAATCTGGCGCTGCCGAAGACCGCGACGCGGTAGAAGCGCAGCTCCGCCGGCGTCAGGGCCTCGAGCTCCTCGATTGTGTCCCAGAGACGCACGATCGTGCGGTCGATGATCTTGCCGACGTCCGGCTCTCGGCGCACTTTTTTCTCCGGTTTTCCGTTGTTCATGACATGTCCGATGTCGTCATCCTGAGCGAAGCGAAGGATCCGTTCCCCGGAATCGCCGGAGCAGACTCTTCGGCGCCGCGCGCCTCAGAATGACGGATGCTGCCTTCGCCTCCGGAGTCTCTTAATCCGCCGTGCGCAGCGTCGCGGCGAAGGCCCTCGCGAGCGTGCCGTCCTCCGTCACGGCCCAGACCGTGTAGCGGTAGAACGTCCCGGCGCTTGCTCCCGGATCCACGAACACGTATTGCAGCGGCTCGCTGCCGTGGTCGGATGCCGGCAGGATCTCGGGGCCCGTCCGCGCCACACGGCCGTCGGGCAGGACTTCCTCGCGAAAGATCGCCCACCCGGCCAGACCCTGATGCATCGCCGTCGTCCACCAGACCCGGGGCCCGTCTTCCCGGGCGGAGGCATGCGCCACGAGCCCGCTGAACGGGAACCCCGAGAGTCCCTCGAAGAAGGCCGGGGCGCGAGCGCCGGAAATGCCGCCGGGCGAGCCTATGACGAGCCAGTCTAAGCGCGCGACCCCCGCAAGCGGGATCGTCCTCTCCTCGCCCGCCGCGAAGGAGACGAAGTCGGGGGAGAGAGCGGCGTCGCGGTAACGCACGACGGCGGCCGCCGCGCCTCCCTGCTCGGGCCACGAGATCCGGAGGGCCGACGGCGCGTCCAGAGACGCCAGGTAGCTGCGATGGCGAACCGCGAAGGACCCGGGGTTGGAGGCGTCGAGGCCTCCGTTGAAGAGATCGATGAGACTGATCCGGGACGGTGCCGGCTCGGGCTCGAGGGACGAGTAGAGCCGCGCCGCGAATCGCAGAAGCAGGGCGTCCGCCTTTTCGCCGGTCGACTCCTCATACATCTTCAGGAGGAGGGGCAGAACCTCCTGCCCGGATTCCGCAGATCTCTCCCAGACGGCGCGCAAGGCCGCGGGGGCCCCCGCCGACCGCGCGAACTCCTCCAGGTAGAGGCGGCCCAGGGAGTCCTCCTGCGACGCCAGATCGAGCGCCGGCGCGGCCGCGGCGGCCAGCGTCTCCTCCCGGTCGAGCTCCGGCCGGACGCCGGCCGAGAGATATGAGGCGGCGGCCGAGGTTAGGAACGAGCTGTCCGGCGCGCCGTAGGCCGTCAAGGTCGCCAGGGCATAGAGTCGGGCGGTCTCGCGCACGACCTCGTCGTCGCTCATGGCGGTCGCATCGATCTGAATCGAGGGGCCGACCAGGCGCCCGCGCTCGCGGTAGCGCATTGAGAGGCGACGAACACCTCCCGCATCCTTTCGAGCGACGTAGATGTGAAGCGGGTCTCCGTCGGAGAAGGGCCACCGCCAATCCTCCCGGTCGTGCAGCTGCCCCTGCAGGGACCGCAGATCGCGAGCCAGCTCAGCCGTCAGTTCCGGGTCTTTCGCCTCGTCGGAGACCAACACCCGACCCCCCAGGATCGCCTGGGCTGGCAGGAAGTTGCGATAAGGGCTCTCCGTCCAGGACTGAACTCCCGGGTCGGTCTGCCGATCGGCCGCCGGCGCGAGCGCCGCGACCAGAGCGCAGAAAACGCTGCAGGTCAGTAGCTTAGAAACGATCCTTCCCTCTCTGTCCGACGCATCCAGTCTCAGGATAGACGCCGGACGCGCCTCCGTCAACCGTTTTACGTGCCAGGAAATGCCGGCGTTGGCGAAAAAGTCAGCCCTCTTTGGCCCCTTTCCCGGCCGCGGCGACCACCGTCTCGCTGGCGGAGTCGGCGGTCTCTTCGCGAGCGGTGGCTGGATCCATGATGTCCACCACCACGACGGTGATGTTGTCCACGCCCCCCTTCTCGTTGGCCAGGTCCACGAGCTTCTTGCAGAGATCCTGCGTCGGCTTGATCGTCTCGGCGGCATCGTGGATCTCTTCGTCGCTCAACATCGTCGTCAGGCCGTCGGAGCAGAAGAGAAAGCGGTCGCCTGGTGAGAACACGAGCTCCTGCAGGTCGGGCGAGACGGATGGGCCTCCGCCCAGAGCCCGCGTGACGACGTTCTTCAAGGGATGCGTCTTGGCCTCTTCCTCCGTCAGGATGCCGGCGGTCACCTGCTCGTGCACCCACGAGTGGTCGTCGGTCAAGCGCGAGAGCTGGCCGTCGCGGAAGAGGTAGGCCCGGCTGTCGCCGACGTGGGCCAGCGACAGGATCTTCTCGTTCAAGAGTCCCGCGACGACCGTCGTTCCCATCCCTTTCAGCCAGGGCTGAGCCGCGACGGCCGCCATGACGCGCTCGTTGGCCTTCTCGATCGCAACCGCCAGTCGGTTGCTGTTGAAGTCGAGCTCGTGGTTGTACTTGAAGGGCCAGGTCGCCTCTTCTTTCTGCCGCGTGGCCGCGATGAATTCGCCGATTGTCTCGACCGTGATCTTCGACGCGACTTCTCCGGCCGCATGGCCGCCCATGCCGTCGGCCACGATGAAGAGGCCCTCGCCGACGTCCAGCGCGAACGCGTCTTCGTTGTGCTTGCGTTTCTTGCCGACGTCGGTCAGACCGTAGGCCTGGATCGAGGCCATCAAACGCTCCGGTCCTTGACTGCTCTCTGCTCCCGGACCTCTTCGAGCGCCCGTCTCAGGTCCGCGGCCGAAGGGTCCCAGCGCATGGCTTCTTGATACGCCTTTTCGGCCTTGAGCAGCAACCCTGCCTGCCGGAAGACGGCTCCGGCGTCGGCGAGGAGACGCGAGTTCTGGGGCTCGAGCGCGATCGCGGCTTCGAGCGCCCGGATGGCGACGCGGACGTCTCCCGCCCTGGCCGAGGCCAGCCCCAGGTAGTGCTGGGCGCGCGAGTCCCGCGGATCCCGGTGGACAGCCAGCCCGAAGTTGCCCGCCGCCTCAATGTACCGTTTCTCCTTGTAGGCCGCGATGCCCTGGGCGATGTAGTCCTGGGCGATGGCATCGCTCCCGTCGGCCGCCCCCGCGCTGGCGGCCATGGAGAGCTCGAAGTCGTAGACCTTGCGGCGTTCGGCGTTGGTCAACACGTTGACGGCCTGCGCCAGTTCCTGGAACTTCGCCTCCGCCTCGCTGCGGCGCCATGTCGGGACCCGGTCGGGATGAGCCTCGCGTGCCAGCGACCTGAATCGCTCACGGATTTCCGCCTCCGTCGCCTCTCGGCTCACGCCCAGGAGCGCGTAATAGTCGATGTCTCGGGGCATGATCTCCGAATCCGTCCGGTATCGAGATGGGCGAGAAGATTAGCATAGGAGGTTCCGGCCGGATGAAACTCGTCCGCCGGCGAGCTATGACGTCACCGAGCCCCTACCGGCGCCTCTGCAGGTAGGTCTGCTTGGCTATCGCGCGGACGGCCTCCGGGAGGTTGCGGTCCCGCGATATGTTGCGCAGCTCCCGCATCGGAAGGCTTGGGATGAGCCTCATCGTGATCGGCAACGGGGCCTTCGGATTTCGGACGAGCGCCAGGATGATCCGGGGCCGCCGGATCCAGTCCTTCGTGTTCACGATCTTGTAGAAGATGTCGTGCTCGAGGTGCCGCATCCCGCAGAATCCCTCCACCTCGGTGAGCGTCAGACCACGGGCCCGCAGGACGGCGAGGCCGACCATCTTGCTGCTGTCGGCGATGAGGAACCGGCGCTCCTCCCGGGTGCCGGTCAAGGCGAGCTTGACCCGCTCCGGCACGCTCATCTCGATGATCCGCAGGTAGAGCTCTTCGGCTCCGCGCGGTCCCACGTGATCCGAGGGGCCGACCTCGGCGTCGGCTCCCTCCGAGGGCTCGCGCGCGACCGCCTCCTCGCCCTCCTCGGCCACGACCTCTTCCGGATCGACTGCGGGCTCTCGGAC
>JBKPBH010000131.1:0-30541 GCA_046726795.1 Acidobacteriota bacterium | reverse complement strand
TAGCCGGATCGGAGCCCATGGCCATAGGGGAGAGACCTCAGGGCCAGCCCGAATAATTCATGACGGCTCCGGCCGTCCCGCGGATCTGTCTCTCCCGCCACCATTGGAACGGAGTTCGCTATGAATTATCCGGGCTAAGCTACGTCCCAGCGGCGCGCGAGGCGGCGGGCCAGGGCGAAGAGGAACACGGCTGCCGCCACGAGGACGAGAATCTGGGGCCAGAGATGGATCAGGGGTTCCTCCCGCCAGAAGACCTTCATGAAGCCGTCGATCGCCCAGGCGTTGATCGTCACGAGCCCGAGCTTCTGGATGGTGTCGGAGAGCAGGTAGCGCGGGACCATGCTGCCGCCGAGCGCAGACATCGCCAGGATGAGCAGGTTGGAGAGAGCGACGAGCTGCATGCGGGAGCGGGAGAGCGCCGCCAGCACGAGGCCGAAACAGGAGGAGGCGAGGGCGGTCGCGATCGTCATCGCGAGGAACCCCGGGAGGTGGCGGTGCAGCTCGACGCCGAAGATGAGCTCTCCCCAGGCGAACATGATGAAGAGCTGTATGGCCGCCACGGCCGAGAGGTAGACGACCTTGCCCAGAAGGAGACGCCCCATCGAGATGTGCGTCGAGAGGATCCGGTCGAGCGTGCCGCTTTCCGCCTCCTCGATCAGAGCCCCGCCGGCGCCCGCCGCCGAGAACAGGAGGAACATCACGCCGAGCCCTGCCGCGATCAGCGCCGAGGTCGGATTCTTCTTGGCTTGCCCGAGGATGTCCTTGACCTCGATGGCCACCAGCCCCCCGGCCTCCGCGCCGCCCGTGGGAGCTGCCGAAACGGTCCGGCCGTGCAGGACGCGAAGGCTCTCTTCCATCTTCGCCCGCTGTTCGGGCGTGAGCCCCCCTCCCCAGCGTTCCAGCTCTTCCATTCCCGTCCGCGCCAGGACCTCCGGCATCGCGGTGGCGACGATCCCCTGGAGGAGCCCGGAGACCACTTGCGGCGCGACGGGGTCCGAGCTGTCGGCGAGCAGCTCGAGCCTCGGGCGGCGCTCCGAAGCTCCAAACTGGATGGGCGTCTGGCCGAATCCCTTGGGGATGATGAGGGCCACCGGGAGGTTTCCCGCCCGGACGGCCGCCTCGGCCGAGGCTCGGTCTAACGGGGTCTCGGAGCCGGCCCCCTGCAGGACTCTTCCCGACACGAGTGCCAGTCCCTTCTCGGACTTGAGCGCGTCCACCAGGCGGCGGGAGTTCTCGCTCCCATCCTCGTCCACGACCGCGAGCGTGATCCTCCGGGTTCCGCCGCCGCGCGTGCCCCCGAAGATGCCGGCGAAAATCGAGAAGAACACGATCGGCACGACGAAAGCGAGGACGAAGGCCGCGCGGTCGCGGCGCAGCCTGGCCAAGTGCGTACGGACCACGGCGAAGATCATTCCCGCAGCTCTCTTCCCGTCAGGTGGAGGAACACCTGCTCGAGCGTGGCGCTCTTCAAGGAGAGGTCGCGGATGCGGGCCCCTTTGTCGTGGAAGACCTGCAGCACCTCGCGAATCTGCACCGCGGGGTCCTCGACGAGGGCCTGCACGCGTGTTCCGTCCACGGTCGCCCGGAACCTCTTCAATGCCTCGCGGACGTCCTCGGAAACCGGCGCTTCCGTCTCGATCGCCACCGTCTGCGCGGCCCCGAGCGTCTGCCGCACCAGCTCGTCCTTGGTCCCGGAGGCGATGATCTTTCCGTGGTCGATGATGGCGATGCGGTCGCAGAGCCGTTCGGCCTCCTCCATGTAGTGAGTCGTGTAAAGAAGCGACACGCCCCGCGACTTCAGCTCTCCGATCATGGCGTAGATGCGCTCGCGCGACTGCGGATCCACACCGACCGTCGGCTCGTCGAGGAGGAGGAGTCTCGGGGCGTGGATCGTGCCCGCGGCGATGTTCAAGCGCCGCTTCATGCCGCCCGACAGGCGGTCGGTGCGCTCATCGGCCCGGTCGGAGAGACCGATCCAGTCGAGGTTTGTGCGGATAGCCGACTCGAGGCGATCGCCCTTGAGCCCCTGGTAGCGACCGAAGGTCCAGAGGTTCTCGCGCGGCGAGAGGAGCGGATAGAGGGCGATCTCCTGCGGGACCCAGCCGCGCAGCCCCCGCGCTCCCGAATCGGCGGGGGAGAGACCGAAGAGGGAGAACGTTCCCCTGTCCGGAACCACTCGCCCTGCCACGCCGCGGACCAGAGTCGTCTTGCCGGCGCCGTTGGGGCCCAGCAGTCCCAGGATCTCTCCCTGCGACATCGCGAGAGTCACGCCGTCGAGCGCCGCGCGGGAGCCGAATGCCTTGGAGACGTCGTCCACCGCGAGCGGAAGCGCGGACGGCGTGGTGCGATCGAAGGTCATTCCTTCCGCCGAGTTTAACCCGCGGTCCCGCTTCGGGCCGCCCGCTCGCGAAGTGGTGTATCCTGCGCCGCTCGTAGAGACATGAACAGTCCCGTGTTTGCCCTGCTGCTCGTCGCCGGGTGCGGCGGGATTCTGCTTTCCTTCTCTCGCGCGCGCTCCCGGGCTGTCTTCGCGCAAGACGGCTTCACGCAGCCTGGGCGCCGCACCATCGCGGTCACTCTGATGGCGGCCGTGCTGCTCCTGACGGTCGCCATTCCTTTTGCCGGAGGGCTCGCCGGCGGCCAGCCCGAGACGAAGGATCTGACGCTCGTATCGCTCTTCGCCGTCCACGCGATCCTCGTGCTCTTTCTGGTCTTCTACTACACGCTGTCGAGCCGCCGCTCCGTGACGGAATTCCTGAGGTTGAAGAGCGCGCGCCCGGCGGCGGACCTCGGAGCCGGTTTCCTGATCGGGTTCGCGGGGTGGCTGCTGACGATCGTGGCGCTCCTGATCGTGATCGGCGTCTGGTACATCGTCCGGAGACACGCGGTCCCGGGCCCCGTGCGCGAGGTCTCGCCGACCATTGTCTGGCTCGTCGGGCAGCCGATCGCCGTGCGGATCGCGATCGTCCTCTCCGCGATGGTCGTCGAGGAGCTCTTCTTCCGGTCCTTCCTCCAGCCCCGCGTCGGAGCGCTCGCAGCGACCCTGATGTTCACCGCGGCGCACGGCGCCTACGGGCAGCCACTCGTCCTCGTCGGCATCCTGGTCATTTCGACCGTGCTTTCCGGGACCTTCGCCCTCTACGGAAACGTGCTTCCCTGCATCGTCGCCCACGGCATCTTCGATTCGATCCAGATGTTCGTGCTGATCCCGCTCGCCCTGCAGGGAGTCGGCGCCTCCCCCTGAGCGGGTCAGGACTTCGAAGGAAAGTTGGGCAGGTCGGGCAGGCTCGAAAGCCCTGAGGCGACCAGGACGTCGCGCCCGTTACGCACGAAAGACTCCTTCTTCTTGCGCGCCTTCTTCCAGGCCGTCTCGAACCTCTCGGCGGCGTCGGCGGACTCGAAGCGGATTCGCCAGAGATAGGAGATCGTTCGTCCGGAGGAGAAGAAGACGATACGGTCCCCGCGCCACCCCGCGGCGGCCGAGTCGGCCTCGTCCTCCTCGAGCGTGCGGCGCAGCAGGAAACGGATGGTCCACTCTCCGAGCGTGTCGGCGTAGAGCAAGCGCGAGCCTGGCGCCGCGAGCGTCTCGCCCCTGGCCGGCAGAAGATCTTCGGCCGGTGCGAACACCGGCCCCTCGTGGAGGATCTCGGAGGTGGACTGGGGAGGGTTCTTCCAGAGGCGATCCATCCCGCTCCACCCCTTCGCCTTCAGAACGCGCCGCACGTAGGCGGTCCCCTCCGCGTAAGGGAAGAAGAGCTGGTCGACGAAGTAATCGGGGATGTCCTTGGGAACCCCGGCGCGCTCGAGTGAGCCCGCGGAGAGGAGAGGCGCGAGCATCTCCTCGGCGCTGTCGTCAGCGCTGGGAATCTCCCTCAGCACGACTCGCACCATCACGAGGGTCGCTTCTCCCTCGAGGAGGCTCTCCAGGGCCAGGGCCCGGTCTCCGTTGTCCTTCAGGTCCTTCATGCGCCTGTCGAGCTTCAGCGTCTCGTCCTGCAGGGCGTGCGTCAACTCGTGGGCGAAGATCAGCTTCTCGGCCATTCCCCCGGTGACGTCGCGCAGCCCGAGATCGCCCTCCTCGCCGCCGGCCGTCTTCTTCTCGTTCCCCTCGAGCGCCTTGTCCGCGCCCTTGACGACGTAGAAACGCCTCGGCTCGGGGTCGTAGAACGCGATGACCTGTGACGCGTAGAAGTCCACCAGCCGGTCGAGCAGGTGGGGCGTCTCGTCGATCAGGCCCAGCGCGACGAGCGTTCGCAGGGTCTCCTCCGGAGACGCCGGGAAGGACTCCACGACCTTCGAGCGCAGCACCTTCTTGAGCTCCCGAGCGTCGATCTCGCTCGCCGGCACCGGACGCTCGAAGCGCCTTCCCCTGACCTTTTCGACTTCCCGCGCGACCTGCTCGACCCGGGCCGGCAGCAGGGCCGACGCGCCCAGCGCGAGTGCGGCCACGAGCACGGCCAAGAGGCGCGATATCCGCATTTGGGGCAGGGTAGCATGGCGCAAAGAGTCGAGAGTCGACGGTCGAGAGTCGAGAGGGAAGAGTTCCGGCCGCCCTCGGCCCTGCGACCTTGATGCTGGACTCCCGGTCTCCCGGAGGGCTAATATGCCGGGGATTTTTTCGACGACAGAAACGTGAATGAGTTCTCCACGATCGTCCAACGAGACCGGTCCCATCCGGATGTCTCTTTCCAGCCGTTTCGAGAACATCGAGATGGCTCAGCACCTCTGCGGCAAGCTGCTCGAAGGATGGGACTTGAGCGAGGAGACGACGCACTGGATCCTCATGGCCCTGCGCGAGGCGCTGGCCAACGCCATCAAGCACGGGAACGCCCAGGATCTCGCCAAGCGCGTCCACCTGGAGATGGACGTCTCCGACCACACGCTGAAAATCCGGATCCAGGACGAGGGAGCCGGGTTCGATCCGGACCGAGTCGTGGACCCGCTGGCGCCGGAAAACCGGCTGAAAACCTCGGGACGAGGTATCTTCTACATGAAGACGTTCATGGATGAGGTCCGCTTCCGTCGAGCGGACGGAGGCGGTATGGAAATCGTCCTGACGAAGGATCTGACTCAGGGCAAGAAGGAGGAGGGCGACTGACGATGAAGACGACCGTGCGCGAGGCTGCCGGCGGCGTGCAGATCGTGGATCTGAAGGGCAAGATCACGATCGGCGCCGGCGACGTGCAGTTGCGGGAGACGATCAATCACCTCGTGGAGTCGGGCAAGAAGAATATCCTGATCAACATGCGGGATGTCACGACGATCGACTCCTCGGGAATCGGCGAGCTCGTCGGGTGCTACACGTCCGTCACCAACAAAGGGGGGAAACTGAAGCTCCTCCATCTCCCTCCGAAAATCAACGACGTGCTGACGGTCACGCAGCTCATCACGGTCTTCGACGTGTACGAGTCGGAGGCGGAGGCGGTGGCGAGCTTCGCGTAAACCCCCGAGTCCCGATCCGGCGGCGGTTCGCCCTCGTCCGTTCGACCGTTTCGCCGCGCGCTCGCTGCCTCCATTCGAGCGGGAGCTCTCCCGCGCGCTGCCTCCGCCGGCCGGCCGGGCGCCGGCGCTGACCCGCGCGATCGAGGAGGCGGTCCTCTCTCCCGGGAAACGACTGCGCCCGCTCGTCGCCCTGGCGGCGGGGGAGCTCGTTCGCGCGCCCGATGAGGCTTCGACCGCGGTGGCTGTCGCGGTCGAGTTCCTCCACGCGGCTTCTCTCGTCTTGGACGACCTTCCCTCCATGGACAACGCCCGCCGGCGCCGCGGCCGACCGGCTCTTCACGTCGTGCACGGCGTTGCGACGGCGGAGCTCGCCGGCGTGGCCCTCGTGGCGCGGGCCTTCGAGCTCGCCGCTGGCGCGCCGAAGACTCCCGCCCGGACGAGGGCGCGCGTGGTCGAGGAGCTGGCCCGCGCAATCGGCGCCGAGGGGTGCTGCGCCGGGCAGGCGGCGGACCTGGCCGCCGACCCGCCGAGCCTGTCCCTCGAGGATCTCGAGGCGATCCACTCCCGGAAGACCGGCGCTCTCTTCGTGGCCGCGGTCCGGGGCGGCGCGCTGGCGGGCGGTGCGGGAGAGGAGACGCTCGAGACGCTGACCCTCTTCGCGCGGAACCTGGGCCTCGCGTTCCAGATCACCGATGATCTGCTCGACCTCTCCGGCGACCCGGAGCGGATGGGCAAGGACACCCACCGAGACGCTCACCGCGCCAACTTCGCGACGCTCCTGCCCGCGCCTTCCTCGCGCCAGCTCGTCGAAGACCTGCTGGAATCGGCCGTCGCGGCTCTCTCGCCGCTGGGCCAGAAAGCCGCGGTCCTCGCCGATCTCGCCCGGGTCGTGCGCGAGCGTCGATCATGAATGGGTCGCGGCGTCACAGGCCTTCAAGGGACGAACCGGTGTCCGGTTTTCGGTGTTCGGTTCTCGGGGGAGCGTCCGGGTCTGGCACGGAACCCGAGCACCGAGCACCGAGCACCGAGCACTGTTCCCCGCCTGTCTCTCGCCTCGGAAGGGGGCGACTCTGAGCCAGCAGACCCCCTTGTCCCTCGACGAAGCCCGCCAGCGCCTGCGCGACCTCGGCTACTTGAGCGGTGGCGTCGAGCGTTTCGTGTTCCGGCGGGCCTTCGCCGGCCGCGGAGGCCTCTTCCTCCCGGCGATCCTGCTAACCGCGCTCGCTGCGGCGATCGCCTCCGTGGCCGCGGTCGCGGCCGCCGAGGCAGGCTTCGGGGAATCTGCGGGCGCCGTCGTAGCTCTCCTCGTTCATCTGTTTGCCGCGAATCTCCTCCTGGCCAGCCTGCTCGCCATCCCTCTCGCGCTCGGCGCCGATCGCTCGCGCTCGCCGGCGGCCGTGGCCACCGCCTCCGGTGTCACCGCGGCGGCCGCCGTGTTCTTCCTCTGGATCGTGGGGGCCTACGGCCTCTCGCGGGAGATTCCGGCGCGCGCGTTCCTCTGGGGCGCGCCGGTGGCTCTGGCGGCGGTGCTCGCAGCCCGAAGCGTCCGTTCCGGATTCCTGGCACGGGCGTACGCGCATTCCCGCGCGCTTCCGGCAAGCCCGCGGCGCCGCGTGTTCCTGGCCTCGGCGCTCGCGGGGCTTCTGGCTGCGGCCGTTCTCTTCACAACGCGGAGCCGGCCTTCTCCGGCGCCTCCGGTTCTCCCTTCGCCGCGCGGCGAGGCGGTCCTCGTCGTGGCGCTGGACGGTCTCGCGCTCGACGCGCCGCTTTCGGACGGTCTCTCCGGCGTGCGGGAGCTTCTGGCGACGGGTGTGACGGGCTGGTGGCCGGCGAAGTCGGCGCCGCCGCCCGAGATCTGGAGCGATCTCGCGACGGGGGAGTTTCCATCGCGGCATGGCGTCCGGGCGCTCGCCAGGGTGCGCCCGCGCGGCTCGCCGCTCGGGCTGCGCCCGCCGCTTGGAACTGCGTGGTACCTGCGGCATGTCGGGCCGGCGCTCGCCCTGGTCTCGAGCGCGCCCGTGTCGGCGTCGGACCGGCATCGCCTCGCCTTCTGGGAGGTCGCCGCGTCGGCGGGACTTCCCGCCCTCGCGGTGGGATGGTGGGCCTCAGGCCCGTGGCCCGGAGCGCAAGTCGTGGGTAACGAGGAGATCCTCGCGGGGGCCACCGGGGGTCTCTCGGCCGACCGGCGCGCGCTCGACGCGCTCACCCTGCGCCGCCGAGGGGGTCCGCAGGTTGCCACGGTCTACCTGCCGGGACTCGACATTCTGCGAGGCGATGCCAGGCCGGAGCAGAGGCGGCTGGCGATCGATCAGGTCCATCGCTTCTTAGAGAATGAGGTCTCGCAAGCCGTCGCGGGTCGGGAGGCGCTCGTCGTGCTCGCTGCCGACAGCCACCCGGCGCTTTCCGCGCTCGGTCGCATGGTGATCTTCGACGGCCGCCAGCCGGTCAGAACCGTCCGCATCCGCGCCGAAGACGCCGCGCCCTCGATTCTCGCCCGCGCCGGCGTCCCCGCCGCAGCGGATCTGCCGGGCCAGCCGCGGGAGGCGCTCTTCGCTCCGGGAACCCTCGAGGCCGCCGCCGTGCCGACCTACGGTCCGCGCGTTGCCGCCGCCGGCGCGCGCACGTCCGCCACCGACCGGGAATACCTCCAGAAGCTCAAGTCGCTGGGCTACCTCAACTAAGCCGTAAAACGTAAGCCGTAAAACGTAAAACGTAAAACGTGGAACGAGCGATTGATCCTCACGATCGTTCTTGCTTCGTTTGACGTTTCACGTTTAACGTTTCACGGTCATGAAGGCCGTCTTCTTCCAAAGGCACGGGGGCAACGAGGTCCTGGAGTACGGCGAGCGGGAGACGCCGGAGCCGGGCTCTGGAGAGGTCCGCGTCTCGATTCGGGCGGCGGCGATGAACCGCCTCGATCTCTTCGTGCGGGATGGAATTCCCGGCGTGCCGCTCCCGCAGATCCCGGGAGCGGACGGAGCGGGCGTCGTAGACGTCGTGGGCGCGGGGGTCGGAGGCTTCTCGCCGGGCGACCGCGTGATTCTCCAGCCGGGTCTCTATTGCAACGAGTGCGAGTTCTGCCGCGCCGGAGAGCAGAGCCTCTGCGTTCGGTTCCAGATTCTGGGCGAGCACGTGCCGGGCACGTTCGCGGAGGAAGTCGTGGTGCCCGCCCGAAACGTCTTCCCGATGCCGGAGCGGCTCTCCTTCGAGCAAGCGGCGGCCTTCCCGCTCGTCTACCAGACCGCGTGGCGCATGATCATTACGCGCGGCAACGTCCGGCCGGGTCAGACGGTCTTGATCCACGGGGCGGGAGGCGGAGCCGGAGGGGCAGCACTCGAGGTCGCGAAGCTCGTCGGAGCGCGGGTCTTCGCCACGACCTCAGGCGAGGAGAAAGCTCAACGGTTGGCGGAAGCCGGCGCCGAAGTCGTGATCGACTACGGCAAGCAGGACGTCGCCAAGGAGATCCGCGCCTTGACCGCCAAACGCGGCGTGGACGTCGTGATCGATTCCGTCGGCGACAGGACCTGGATGACTTCTTTGAAATGCGCCGCGAAGGGTGGCCGCATCGTCACCTGCGGCGCCACGACCGGCCCGAATCCGAAAGAGGAACTGCGGCTCGTCTTCTGGAACCAGCTCTCGATCCTGGGCTCAACGATGGCCAACGACCGCGAGTTTCGCGCGATGCTCTCGGCCGTGGAAGCCGGCAAGCTCACCCCGCGTATCGACAGCACCTTCGCCTTCTCCCGGGCCGTCGAAGCCTACGAGCGCCTGGAAAAGGGAGGCCAACAGGGCAAGGTCGTCCTCGTCCCGGATTCGCAGACGCGCGAATGGCCTGATGGAGATTGAATCTAAAATCTAGAGTGACTTCTCGTCCCCTTTCGATTCTGCAGATTTTGGAGAAGGGGCTCTTCTCCACGGGCAGCGTCGTGCAGATGTTCCAGCTCGCGAGGGGGCTGGCGGGGCGCGGGCATCGCGTCGCGATCGTCTCGCGGCCGCGGGGAGACGTGCCGGCGCGAGCGCGGGAAGAGGGGCTGGACTTCCTATCTCTGCCGTTGAAGCACGAGTTCGACCTGGCGAGCGCCCGGCGCCTGGCCAGGCTCTTCGACGACCGCGAGGTGGACGTCGTCCACGCGCACAAGGGGATCGCCCATTCGGTCGCGCTCTTCGCGACCTTCTTCTCACGCCGCCGGCCGGTCGTCGTCGTCAACCGCGGCGTCTCGTTTCCGCTCGACGCCTTCAACCGGATCAAGTACCACGTCCGGATGGACGCCGCCGTCACCGTCTGCGAGGACATCAAGAAGGTCATCGTGTCGTCGGGCAGGCTGCCGCCCGAAAAGGTCCAGGTGATCTACGCGGGCGTGGACCTGTCGCGCTTCGATCCCCGGAAGGCCGATCGGGAGCGCGTTCGCCGCGAATGGAGAGTCTTGCCGGAGGAGAAACTCCTCTTACAGGTGGGCGCCCGAGAATGGAAGGGATGGAAGGACCTGATCACCGCCGCGGCGATTCTGGCATCCGAGTTCCCGAAGCTGAAAACGGCCGTGGTCGCCTGCGAGGACGAGGCGAAGAAGGCGGAGGTCTCCGCCTTCGCCCGGGAGAAGGGGATCGAGGGCCGAGTCCTGCCGATCGGCTTCCGCTCGGACATGCCGGACGTCCTCGCCGCGGCCGAGATCGTCGCCGACCTCTCCTACGAAGGGCTCGGCATCACCGGAACGCTGCGGGAGGCGATGGCTCTGGAGAAACCGGTCGTCGCGAGCGCCGCCGGCGGCAACCCGGAGCTCGTCGTGGACGGCGAGGCCGGCCTCCTCGTTCCTCCCCGCGACCCCGTGGCCATGGCCTCCGCTGTCCGGCGCCTGCTGACCGACTCTTCCCTCGCCGCGCGGCTGGCGCGCGGAGGTCGCGTGCGCGTCGAAAAGGGGTTCTCTTCGGAAGCCCGCCTCGACCGGATCGAAGCGCTCTATTCCCGCCTCATCGCCGAAAGAGCCAGAGGAGGAGCGTCAGGAGGAGCGACAGCACCAGGCACGTGACGATCGGGAAGGCAAACGTGAAGCCCGGTCGCCGAACCACAATGTCTCCCGGGAGCCTTCCGAAGTAGCGCGAGACGAAGGGCCAGAGAAGTCCCGCCGCGACCAGCAGGATGCCCGCGGCGATCAGGAGCCCGCGCAGGGGCGAGTTGAAGTTCCCGTCCATGGTGTGCGATTATCGTCCCGTCCTCGGTTCCCTCTGATTCAGGCCGCCAAGGCTCCCCATGACAGAACAGGCGGCTCGACGTGTCTTCCGAATCAAGGATCTCCCCCTGGAGGAGAGACCGCGGGAGAGGATGGCGCGGCTCGGCGCCGCGGCACTGTCGAACGAGGAGCTGTTGACCTTGCTCCTCGGATCCGGAACGTCCGGGGAGAGCGCGCTCGACCGGTCCCGGCGACTGCTCGCCGCGCACGGCGGTCTGGCGGGACTGGCGGGGCTAACGCGCGACGAGCTCATCCGCGAGAGGGGTATCAAGGAGGCTAGGGGAGCGGTCCTCCTGGCGGCTCTCGAGATCGGCAGGCGTCTCGCGGTCGGCGCGATCGCCGGACGCGATCTCTTCAATGAGCCCTCCCTCGTGAAGGACTACCTGAGGCGAGCGCGGGGTGACGGAACCCAGGAGCGGACGGGAGCCCTGTACCTGAACGCGCGCAACCGTCTCCTGCGGGACGACCCGGAGATCTACCGCGGCACGCTCGACCGCGCTGTCGTCGAGCCGAGAGAGATCCTGAAGCGCGCTCTCCTGACCAACGCGGCCGGCGTGATCCTCTATCACAACCACCCCTCGGGCGACCCTTCTCCATCGCGAGAGGACCGCGAGTTCACGCGCCGGCTCGCCGCCGCCGCCGAGTCCGTGGGTCTGCGCCTGCTCGATCACATCGTGGTGGGCCGCGAGGGCTGCGTCTCCTTCCGGGAGTCGGGGCTGATGTGACGAGGCAGGAGGCGACAGGCGGCAGGCAGACCCTTAGGGTATCTTCGCTGCTTCCATGAAGACGTTCTACGCGACGACGCCGATCTACTACGTCAACGACCTGCCGCACATCGGGCACATCTACTCGACGGTCGTGACCGATGCGGCGACGCGCTTCCACCGGCTGATCGGAGAGAAGACCCGGTTCCTGACGGGGACCGACGAGCACGGACAGAACGTCGAGAAGGCCGCGGCCGCTCAGGGGATCCCTCCGATTGCGCTGGCCGACCGGGTCGTCGCGCGCTACCACGACCTCTGGAAAAAATTCGACATCTCTCACGACGACTTCATCCGGACGACGGAGAAGCGGCACCGGACGGGGGTCGAGGCCTTGATCGCGCGCATCGAGGAGGCCGGGGATCTCTACACCGCGCGGCACGAGGGGTGGTACTGCGCCAGCTGCGAGGCGTTCTATACCGAGAAGGAGCTGGACGAAGAGAAACGGTGTCCCGTTCACGGAACGGCCTGCGTCTGGGAGTCGGAGGAGAACATCTTCTTCCGCCTCTCGAAGTACGCCGGCCCGCTGCTCGAGCTCTACGAAAGCAACCCGACATTCGTGCGGCCTGAGACCCGGCGAGCCGAAGTCGTGTCCTTCGTTCGCGGGGGCCTGACAGACCTGTCGGTCTCTCGCTCGAAGGTTCAGTGGGGCATCCCGTTTCCGCGGCGGCCCGGGCAGGTCGTCTACGTGTGGCTCGACGCGCTCGCCAACTACATCACCGCCCTCGGGTTCGGCTCGGACGAAGACCACCTCTACCGGGAGTTCTGGTCGAACCCGGAGGGGCAACGCGTTCACGTGATCGGCAAGGACATCCTGCGCTTCCACGCCGTCTACTGGCCCGCGTTTCTCCTGTCGGCGGGCGTCCCGCTCCCGTCGACCGTGTGGGCGCACGGCTGGTGGCTTCGCGACGAGAAGAAGATGTCGAAATCCGTGGGCAACGTCGTCCGGCCCGACGGCCTCGTCGCCGACTTCGGGACCGACGCGTTGCGCTACTTCCTCCTGCGCGAGATGACGTTCGGCCAGGACGCGAGCTTCTCGGACGAAGCTTTCCTGACGCGCTTCAACGCCGACCTCGCCAACGACCTCGGCAACACGGTCTCACGCGTGGCGGCTCTGCTTCGGCAGTCCTTCGGCGGGACTCCCCCCGAAGCCAGCGAGGGGACCGAGGTCCAGTCGGCGTTCGCCGCCGCGCGGTCGGCCTGGCGGTCGGCCCTCGAGGACTTCGCCTTCAGCCGTGCGCTCGAGGCTGTGTGGCGGCTCCTAACGCAGGTCAATGGTTATGTCGTCGTCAACGAGCCGTGGAAAGTTCGAAAAGAGGAAGGGGCTTCGCCCCGGCTTTCGCGGATTCTGCACGCAGCGGCGGAGGGCGTGCGGCTTTGCGGGGTGATGCTGTTCCCGTTCATGCCGAAGACTTCCGTCAGGATTTTCGAGGCGCTGGGGTTGCCCGCGGCGGACCCACGAGAAGACGACCTCGAATGGGGGAGGCTGCCCGCCGGCGTCCCGGTGCCCGAGCCCGTTGCCTTGTTTCCCCGCGCCGACACCGGCGCTTACTTCGGTGGAAAGGAGAATGCCATGACGGAGAAACCGGTCGAATCGGCCGGCGCGTCCCTGCCTCCCGCTGAGACGACCCAGGCGGTCTCTCCTTCGGACAACGAGATCGGCATCGATGAGTTCCAGAGAATTCGGCTCCTGACCGGGCGCGTGCTGGAAGCGGAGAAGGTGCCGAAATCCAACAGACTCGTCCGGATGCAGGTGGACCTGGGGACCGAGAGGCGGCAGATCGTGGCCGGAATCGCGGCCCAGTACGCTCCGGAAGAGCTGGTGGGGCGCAACGTCGTCGTCGTCGCGAACATGAAGCCCGCGAAGCTCATGGGCGTCGAATCCAACGGGATGCTGCTCGCCGCCGCGGTCGGCGAGGCGGGGACTCCCGTCTTGCTCGACCTTCCGTCCGACGTGCCTCCCGGCAGCAAGGTCAAATGAGGCGTGACTCGAAAATCTGAAGAAGGCTGACGTGTCTTCCCAGTCACAAATCACGAGTCACCCTTCACAAATCCTTGCGGATTCCCACTGTCACCTCCAGATGGAGCGGAGCCTCCTGGCCGTGCCCGCTTTGCTGGATCGGGCCAGGACTGCCGGCGTCACGCGCTTTCTGGTTCCTGGGACGACGCCGGAGGATTCCGCCGCGGCGGTCGAGCTGGCAGGGAGCCACGAGGGCCTTTTCGCGGCGGTCGGAGTCCATCCGCACGAGGCCAAAGACTTCGATCCGGCGCTGGACGGGGCGGCCCTCGAGGCCCTCGCCCGGCGTCCTCATGTCGTCGCGATCGGCGAGATCGGGCTCGACTTCCACTACGACCATTCGCCGCGCTCCAAACAGCTCGAGGTCCTGGAATGGATGCTCGATCTGGCGCGGAGGCTGGATCTTCCCGTGATCCTGCACAACCGCGAGAGCGGCGGGGAGATGCTGGCGGCGCTCGAGCGGTTGCCGGTGCGGGAGCGGCCGGGAGTCTTCCACTCCTTCACAGAGAACGCGGAGTACGGCAGACGGGCTCTGGAGCTGGGATACCTCCTCTCCTTCTCCGGCATGCTCACATTCCGCGCCGCCGAGAACATCCGGACAGCCGCGGCGGGCCTGCCTCTCGACGCGATGCTCGTCGAGACGGACTCGCCGTTTCTCGCTCCGGTTCCGCACCGCGGCAAGCCCTGCGAGCCCGCGTTCGTCGTGGACACCGCGAAGAGGCTCGCGGAGGTGAAGGGGACAGACCTCGCGACCGTCGCGCGAGCGACCACCGAAAACTTTGAGAAACTGTTCCTCCGGAAGGCTGAACCGACGATTGAGGGCTGAGAGCCGAGAGGGGACAGCTGAAAGCTATGAGTTCCCGCCGCGTCTCGCGAGAAGAGTTCGAGAAGTACGTGGATGAAGCCCTCACGGGGCTGCCGCAGCAGTTCCGCAAGTACCTCGAGAACGTCGTGATCGCCGTCGAAGACGAACCTTTGGAGGAGGACTACGAAGATTGCGATGTCCCCGACGAGGATGAGCTCTTCGGCATCTTCCGGGGCGTTCCCTATTTCGAGCGCGGCGGGACGGTCTCTCACCTGCCGGCGCAGATAGCCATCTTTCGCGGGCCGATCCTCCGCTCGTGCGCGACGCGCGGCGAGGCGGTCCGCGAAATCCGCGACACCGTCGTCCACGAGATCGGCCACATGCTCGGCCTAGACGACGAAGGAATGCCGTATTAGGAGTCTCGAACCGTCATTATCCGCTGCACACTCACCCTGTTCGCGGTGCGAGGAGTCCGAGCGAAGCGAGGGAGGAGCCTCGCGCCGCGGGAGCGAAGCGCAGGCGCGAAGCGACGGTCAGTGCCTCGGGCCACGATGAGGCCCGCGACCCCGGTTGGGATGAGCGTGGTGCTCGCCGGGCCCGCGCGAGCCCCTCGGAAACTCGTCCCGCCCCTCGTCCTCCCCCTCGGCCACGGGCGCCATGGCCATCTCGGCCTCGAGCTCCTCCTTGGAAAGGGCCTGCTTGCGCGACAGCTTGATCTTGCCCATGGGATCGACCGCGATGATCTTGACCGTCACCTCGTCCCCCTCCTTGACGACGTCGGTCGTCTGGCGGACGCGGTACGGGGCAAGCTCGGAGATGTGGACGAGACCGTCCTGGCCGGGCAGGATCTCGACGAAGGCGCCATACGCCTCGACGCGGCGGACCTTGCCTCTGTAGACCTTGCCGATCTCCGGCTCCTGCGTGAGGCTCTCGATAATCTCGATCGCCCGAAGGGCCGCGGCCTCGTCGGACGAGGCGATGGAAACCTTGCCGGAATCTTCGACGTCGATCTTGCAGCCTGTGGACTCGATGATCGAGCGGATCGTCTTGCCGCCGGAGCCGATGACGTCGCGGATGCGGTCGCGGGGGATCTGCATCGTGAAGATCCGCGGCGCGTACGGGGAGATGTTGGGCCGCGGTCGCTCGAGGGTCGAGGACATCTTCTGCAGGATGTGAAGCCTTCCCGCGCGCGCCTGCTCCAGCGCCTGCTCGACGATCTCGCGGCGCAGCCCCTTGATCTTGATGTCCATCTGGAGGCCGGTGATTCCCTCGACCGAGCCCGCCACCTTGAAGTCCATGTCGCCGTAGTGGTCCTCCTGCCCGGCGATATCCGTCAGGATCGCGAAGCGGTCCCCGTCGGAGACGAGGCCCATCGCGACCCCCGCGATCGGGGCCTTGATCGGAACGCCGGCGTCCATCAGGGCCAGAGTGCCCCCGCAGACGGTGGCCATGGAGGAGGAGCCGTTGGACTCCAGGATGTCCGAAACGACCCGGACCGTATAAGGGAACTTCTCCTCGTTGGGCAGGACCGGCGACAGCGAGCGGCGGGCGAGGTTGCCGTGTCCGATGTCGCGCCGCGAGGGACCCCGCAGAAACTTCGTCTCCCCGACCGAGAACGGCGGGAAGTTGTAGTGGAGAAGGAACGTGTGCTCGCTCTCGCCCTCGTACTCCTCGATGATCTGGGCGTCGTCGGAGGTGCCCAGAGTCGCGGTGACGAGCGCTTGCGTCTCCCCGCGCGTGAAGAGCGCCGAGCCATGGGTGCGGGGGAGGAGTCCCACCTCGCACGTGATCGGACGGATCTCCTCGAAGCGGCGGCCATCCAGCCGCTTGCCGTGGGCGAGGATGGTCTCGCGCGTCAGGACCTTGACGAGATCGTCCGCGGCCCGGCCGACCTGGAGCCTCCTCTCCGCCTCCTCTTCAGGAACCACGGAGACCGCGGCCTTCT
This sequence comes from Acidobacteriota bacterium, assembly GCA_046726795.1. Taxonomy (GTDB): domain Bacteria; phylum Acidobacteriota; class Thermoanaerobaculia; order UBA5066; family Gp7-AA6; genus JAWOLE01. Next base: position 14,346 of record JBKPBH010000131.1, on the reverse strand, counting down.
TGACGGCCTTGATCTCGGCGTAGGAGGCGGTCTTGGACGCCAGCGTCATGGCCGCCAGCATCGGGGCCTCCCACTGCGAGCGCACCTCCCTAAACACCTCGGCGGGATACGGCTCTGGGGACTTCCACTCCGGCTTCTCGGAGAAGCCCGCCAGGCTCTGCAGCTCCTTCTGCGCCGCGACGATCGAGCGGACCGCCGCGTGGCCGAAGAAGATGGCGTCGATCATGGCGCGCTCGGGCACTTCCCGGGCCCCGGCCTCGACCATGACGACCGCGTCCTCGGTCCCGGTCACGACCAGATCGATCTCGGACTTTTCCCGCTGCGCGTTGGTGGGATTGAGGACGAGCTCGCCGTCCAGCCGCGCGACGCGAACGGCTCCCACCGGCGAATAGAAGGGCACCCGCGAGCAGGTCAAGGCCACCGAGGCGGCGTTCAACGCGAGCACGTCGGGGTCGTTCTGTCCGTCGGCCGAGAGGACGAAGGCGATGATCTGGGTCTCGTGGTTGAACCCTTTGGGGAAGAGGGGACGGAAGGGGCGATCGATCAGCCGGGAGGTCAGGATCTCCTTTTCGGTCGGCCGGCCTTCCCTCTTGAACCAGCCGCCCGGGATCCTCCCGGCGGCGTACGTGTTCTCCCGGTAGTCCACGGTCAGAGGAAAAAAGTCCGCGTTCTCCTTCGGCTCCTTGGCGAAAACGGCCGTCGCCAGCACGACCGTATCGCCGTAGCGGACGACGGCCGCCCCGTCAGCCTGTTTGGCGAGCTTCCCGATCTCGATCTCGAGCGGCAGGGCCCCCAGGGGAAGGGATGTCTTGTGGTGCGTCATGAGTCTGTCCTCGTTTGGCGAGCGGCGAACGGAAAGGAGCCGAGGCCCGAGCGGCCGGCGGTCTTTCTTCTTGGCCGCCGCGGGTTTACTTGCGCAGGCCGAGACGCTCGATCAAGCGGGCGTAGCGGTCGGGGCTCTCGTCCTTCAGGTAATCGAGCAACCGCCGTCGTCGCGAAACGAGCTTCAGCAGGCCGCGCCGCGAATGATGATCCTTGGCGTTGGTCTTGAAGTGTTCGGTCAGGTAGGCGATTCTGTTCGTGAGCAGGGCGACCTGGACCTCCGGGGATCCCGTGTCCGTCTGATGGACCCGATACTGCCCGATGACGTCGGGCTTCTCGGTCTGATACTGGGTTACGCTCATCGTTCTCCTCTATTCACTCTTCACTCTTTCTTCTATAAACGACCAGCCTACCATGACTTGCGGCCTTGTTTCTACCGAGAAGAACTCTCGACTCTGAGCCGCTAATCGGCCAGAACGATCTTCGGCTTGACGAGGCTCACCTTTCCCGCGCCCATCGGCGTGACTTGTCCGAGCGCGATCATCTGACCCCCTGGCCCGAGGAGCGTCACCCAGTCCCCCTCCTTCGCCACCAGGTCGCGGATCGGAACGGGCTGACCCTTGCGCACCTTCCACGCTTCCAGGGAGGCCAGGTGCACCCGATCGAAAGGGAACGGCACGCTCTCGAGGGGGACGGCGTGCGGAGGCTGGAGCCGCTCGGCGGCCGACATCTCCTCGAACCTCTCGAGCGTGACGGCGTCCTCGACTCGGAAGGCGCCGATCGACGCCCGGCGGAGCGACTCGAGATGGGCACCGCACCCGAGCCTCTCGCCGAGCTCGCTCGCGATGGCGCGCACGTAGGTGCCCGAGGAGCACGTGATCGAGAAGGGAAGCCGCCCGTCGATCATGTCGCCGAGTTTGAGCCGCGAGACCCGCACCTTCTTCGGCAGCAAGGGGACGCTTTCCCCCTTGCGCGCCATCTCGTAGAACTTCCGGCCCTGGAGTTTCTTGGCGGAATAGGGGGGGGGCGACTGGAGAAACTCCCCGCGAAAGGCCTCGGCGGCCCTCTCGATCTCGTCGGCTCCGATCCCGGTCGCGTCGCGCTCGGCTCCGACGGTCTCGCCCTCCCGGTCGTAGGTGGTCGTCGAGCGTCCCAGGCGGATCGCGCCTTCGTAGGACTTGTCCATCCGGGTGAAGAAGCCCTGGAGGCGTGCCGCGCCTCCGGCGCAGAGGAGCAGGAGGCCCGTCGCCATCGGGTCGAGGGTGCCGCTGTGTCCGATTCGGGGGAAGGCGGCCGCCTTCCGCACGCGCTCGACCACGTCGTGGGAGGTCAGGCCGGACGGCTTGTCGAGGAGGAACAGGATTCCGCGCTGGAAAGGGCCGGGCGCCGTCAACGCTCATCGTCCTGCGGCGGGAGGACCTGCGCGAGCAGCTCCTCGACCCGCGCGCCGCGCTCGAGCGAGAGGTCGGGAATGAAGTGGAGCTCGGGCGCATAACGAAGTCCGCAGCGCTGGCCGACTTCGCGGCGAAGGAAGCCCGCCGCGCGAGAGAGCCCTTCGGCCGCGCGACCGCGGTCCGCGTCCCCTCCGAGCACCGAGAAGTAGACTCTGGCCGACTGGAGGTCCGGCGACATCTCCACCGCGGTCACCGTGACTCCCTTGACGGCGGGATCGTGCGCTTCCGTCAGGAGGAGGCTCGACAGCTCTGCCCGAACGAGGTCGGCGACGCGCTGACTCCGGCGGGTCTCCTTCTTCATGCCCGGCAGGCGGCAGGCGGGAGGCGGCCGGCGGCCACAGGCTCAGACATGCAAGAACTCGTTCTGGTAGTTCAGAATCTCCCCGTCGAGGTTCCGCTCGACGAAGCTCAGGATGTCTTGCAGCAAGGCATCGAGGGGCGGCTGGTCTGGCCCCACAGCCGCCACGGCGACCCGGGCGCGCTGCAAGAGGTCGTGATGACCAACTTCCGCAGTCGAAACCTCGAACTCGTTGCGGATGCGGCTCTTCAAGCTCTTTACGATCATTCTCTTTTCTTTGAGGCCCCGGCATCCGGGCAGATGAAGGTCGAAAACTCCGTACGCGATCACCATGCGATTCGCCACGGCGGAAGTGAGGTCCGCCTGCCACGGCGCCCACCGCCGACCGCCTGCCGCCGACCGCCTTCCGTCTCTTTAGGCGTTCATGACGCCCGCGACTTTTTCCACCTGGTACGCCTCGAGGACGTCGCCCACCTTGACGTCCTGGTACCGGTCGAGCCCGATGCCGCACTCGAATCCCTGCTTGACCTCGGACACGTCGTCCTTGAAACGGCGCAACGAGCCTACCCTGCCCTCGTAGATGACCCGGTTGTCGCGCAGGAGTCGCAGCTGCGAGTTGCGCGAGATCGAGCCCTCGGTGACGTAGCACCCGGCGACGACGCCGAACTTCGGCACCTTGAACGTGTTGCGGACCTCGGCGCGGCCCCGGGGGACCTCCTTCAACGTCGGCTCGAGCATCCCTTCCATCGCGGCCTTGATCTCGTCGGTGACGTTGTAGATGATCGTGTGGAGGCGCATCTCCACGCCGCTCTTCTCCGCCTCGACCTCCGCCTTCTTCTCCGGGCGGACGTTGAAGCCGATGATGATCGCGCCCGAGGCCGAGGCCAGGAGCACGTCGTTGGTGTTGATCGCCCCCACGCCCGCGTGCAGCAGCGAGATCCTCACCTTCTCGTTGGAGAGGCTCCGAATCGACTGGGAGAGGACCTCGACCGAGCCCGCGACGTCGGCCTTCAGGATCAAGGGCAGCTCCTTGATGCGCCCCTCCTGGATCTTGCTGAAGAGCTGCTCGAGGGAGACCTTCGAGGAGGCGGCCATGGCCTTGTCGCGATCCTTCAGCTGGCGGAATGAGACGATCGAGCGAGCCTTCGATTCGTCCTCGACGACTTGGAATGCGTCCCCCGCCTGGGGAAGCTCCTCGAACCCCGTGACCTCGATCGGCGTGGCCGGGCCGGCCGCGGAGACCTTCGCGCCCCGGTCGTCTTGCATGGAGCGCACGCGGCCGAAGACCGATCCCGCGAAGAACACGTCGCCGACCTTGAGCGTCCCGGACTGCACCAGGACCGTGACGACGTTGCCGCGCCCCACTTCGCGCCGGGCTTCCAGGACCACGCCTCGCGCCTCTTCGGCCAGCGGAGCGGTCAGCTCCTGCAGGTCCGCCACGATGAGCAGCAGCTCCAGGAGATGTTCGATCCCCTGTTTCTTGAGCGCCGAGATCTCGGCCGACGGCACGTCGCCTCCCCAGGACTCGAGCAGGACGCCCTTGTCGGCGAGCTCCTTCTTGACCCGGTCGGGATTCGCGTTGGCCTTGTCGATCTTGTTGATCGCGACGACGATCGGGACCTTGGCGGCCCGGGCGTGATCGATCGCTTCGATCGTCTGCGGCATCACGCCGTCGTCCGCCGCCACGACCAGGACGACGATGTCGGTCGCCTTCGCTCCCCTGGCCCGCATCGAGGTGAACGCCTCATGGCCTGGGGTGTCCAGGAAGACGATCGGCTTCCCGCGGACCTCCACCCGGTAGGCGCCGATGTGCTGTGTGATTCCGCCCGCTTCCCCTTCGGCCACCTTGGTCTGCCGGATCGCGTCGAGAAGCGAAGTCTTCCCATGGTCCACGTGCCCCATGACGGTCACCACGGGAGCCCGCAGGACGCGCGCGGCGGTCGAGACGGCCCGATCGGTTCCCGGCTCCTGAGAGGCCCGTGAGAGCTCGAGCTCCTCCTCGAAGGACACGACGGCGGCCTCGACGCCGACTTCCTTGGCAATCTGGATCGCCGTCTCGGCGTCGAGGGTCTGGTTGACCGTCGCGAAGACGCCGCGGCCCATGAGCAGTCGGACGATGTCCTTGGAGAGGACCCCGAGCTTCTCGGAAAGCTCCTTGACCGTGACCCCCTCCGACAGGAAGACGGGGCCGGTGGGCAGAGGCTTCTTGAACTCGAGGAGTTTCCCGGAATCGTGCGCGCGGGTCTCCTTCGCGGCCCGCCGCAGCGCGGACTTGGAAACCGGCTTGGGAGCCGGAGTCTCTTCTACCTCCTCGGCGCTCTTTTCGATCAAGGGGAGCGTGATGTCGGAATAGGTGTCTTCCTCGTAAGCCCCGACGAATTCCCTCAAGTCCACTTCGTCGGCCACCGTGATCTTCGGCTTGGCGCCCCCCTTCTTGGCGGTCTTCTTCGCCTCCTCCTTCTCGTCCTTCTTGCGCTTGGCCGGGCCGCGCTCGAGAGCCGACGAGGGGGGAGGTCCCCCAACGCGGGCGCCCGGAGACGCCGGCCGTCCCGCGGGTCCGCCCGGGCGTCCTGGCATGCCCGGACGCGGAGGGCCGCCGACCGGACGGGCACCGGGTCCTCCCGGCGCAGGGCGGTAGACCGAGGGCGCCGGGGCTCCCGGTCGCACGAACGCGCCCGACCGCGCCGGGGCTCCCGGCCGCAGGCCGGCGGGCGAGGTCGGGGGACGGGCGACGGAGTGGCTGCCCGGCGCGGCCGCCGAGGGACGCGGCGCGGGGGAGGGTCGGGGAGGCAGAACGATCTTTCGGGGAAGCGGTTTGGGAGCCTCCAGCTCGGGCTCGGAGGGAATCACGGCCGTCCGCGCCGGCTCCGCCGACTTGGGCTTGGCCTCTGCAGCGGGCCTGGCCTCCGCAGGGGGCCTGGCCTCGGCCTCCGGGCGCGCGGGCTCCGGCTCCTCGGGCTGCGCTTTGAGCGGAGCCGGAGGCTTGTCCACGATCTTGATGCGCGAGAGGGCGCTCTTCTGCGGGCGGAAGGCCCTGGACTCCGTGTCGCGGACGATGAGCTGCTTGGGAGCGTGCGTCTTCCCCTGCAGGATCGCGAGCACCGTCGCTTCGTCGAGAGCGGCCTGGGGAGACTTCACGTCCACGCCGATCGACTGCAGCAGGAAGAGGACTTCCTTGCTTCCCACGCCCATCTGGGCGGCCAACTCTTCGACTCGGATTTTTGCCATGTCGGTCTTCGCTACTCCCGGACGGTCGTTTGCTGCGCCGTTTCTGATTCGGCTGCTTCGCCGGTCTCGGTCCCTTCGGCGCCCTCCTCGGCGGCCTCGGCGGATTCCTCCTGGGTCTCCGCGCCCTCGGCCTGCGCGGCGCGGACCTGCTCGAACTCGCGCGCGGCCGCGAGGATCTTCTCCGCCGACTTCTCCCCGATCCCGGGCAGCTCGGCCAGCTCCCCGGCGTCCTTCTCGAGCAGATCGGCGAGGGTCCCGATCCCTGCCTCCGCGAGGCGCTCGGCCGTCTTCTCGCCGATGCCCGGCACCTCTGCGATCGGAACCTGCCTCTGGCGGGACGCCTCGAGCATGCGGGTCAGCGCCTGCGCCACTTCGCCCTTGACCTCCGTCTCGCCCTTGATCTCGATCTTCAACCCGATCAACGCCGACGCCAGACGGACGTTCTGCCCCTTCTTCCCGATCGCCAGGGAGAGCTGATCGTCCTCGACGACGCAGTCGAGGCTCATGGTGCCGTCCTCGTGGTGGATCGGAGAGACCCGCGTGATCTTGGCCGGGGCGAGCGCGTTTTGGGCGAAGGTGATCAGGTCGTCGGAGTAGAGGATGACGTCGATCTTCTCTCCGTGGAGCTCCCGCATGATGGACTGGACGCGGCTGCCCCGCATCCCCACGCACGCTCCAACCGGGTCCACGTCCCGCTCGCGCGAGCGCACCGCGACCTTGGCGCGCTCGCCGGGCTGACGCACCGCTCCCTTGATGACGACGGTCCCGTCGTAGATTTCCGGGACCTCCATCTCGAAGAGTCGGATGAGCAGCCTCGGGTCGGTCCGGGACAGCACGAGCTGGGGCCCCTTCGGATTGCGGTGCACCTCGAATAGGATCGCGCGGATGCGCTCCCCCTGCCCGTAACGCTCGGCGCGGGATTGCTGGTCGCGCGGGACGATCGCCTCGGTGCGCCCGAGGTCTACGATCATGTCTCCGCGCTCGAAGCGCTTGACCGTCCCGCTCATCAGCTCGCCGACCTTCGGCTGGAACTCGTTGTAGATGTTGTCGCGCTCGGCCTCGCGAACCTTCTGGTAGAGCACCTGCTTGGCGGTCTGCGCGGCGATGCGCCCCAGGCCGATCGGCTCGCGGTGCTGCACGATCTCGTCGCCCAGCTGCACTTGCGAGACCTCCACCGGCGGCTGCCCCTCGGGAGCGGGGCGAAGGATCCGCACGTCCCCCTTCGTGCCCCCCTTCTGGATGAGCTCCTCCGCCTCGGACAAGAGGATCTGCGGCGGCGGCTCCTCGGACTCGGTGTCGAGCTCCTCGACGACGGTGCGGCGGGAGGTCACCGCCATCTCGCCGGTCTTGCGGTCGATGGCCGTCACGACGGCCTTGTCGCGGTAGAATTTGCGGGCGGCCGAGGACATCGCCTCTTCCAGTGCGGCGAACATCTTCTCGGGATCGATGTCCTTTTCGCGCGAGACCTGTCGGATGACCGACGGATCAATGATCATCGGAAACGCCTCTCCTCAGTTCGCCTTGTCCGGCCAGTGAAAATCGAGCCTCGCCGACCGGATATCGCCGAAACGGACATTATAGATTCTGCGATTCTCCTCATCAACGACGCGGAGCCTGTCCTCTTCGATCCGCTCGAGAATTCCCGCGAAGTTGCGCGCGGGGGTCAGCGGCGCCCGCCCCGGCTCGCTCAACGGCTCCGGCAGCACCGGCGCTTCGGTCTTGACGCGCACGCGCCGTCCAGCAAAGCGCGAGGCGTCCTCGAGCGTATAGAGCCGCCGGTCCAGACCCGCCGAGGACACCTCGAGTGTGTAGCGGTGCGCGATCTCGTCGGAGGCGTCGAGCAGAGCCGAGACCTCCCGAGAGACGCTCTCGCAGTCCTCGAGGGTCACGGGGTCCCCGGTCGAACGCTCGAGGACCAGACGCAAGACCGAAAAACGGCCTGCCCCGGCCTGCTCCACCGCGAGCAGCCGACACCCCTTTTCAGCCGCAATGGCTCGAATTTCTCCGGTCGTTTCGGAGCTCAGTTTCATCTTCCTTTCCGGCGAACAAAAAAGCGGGCCGCGGCCCGCTTCCCTCTCCACAGATCGCCTGTGTCTTTTATCAGAAGGAGTCGGGAAAGTCGAGCGCGGGGGAGGCCCGGCCCGAGGGCCTTCAGGGCGAGCTAAGGCCTTCAGCCTCGACCTCTTAATCGATGACTGTCAAAATAGATGTCCTTTCGCGAAATCGCGGGCGAACCGCGCGCGTTTAGAAAACGGGGGTACCCTCGTGGGCGAAGAACTGCGTGCTTGATTTCAACCCCAGGCAGGAGCGGGAGGAACGGCCGTCCGGATGGTCCCTGCTCGACCTGGAAGACAGCTCGCCCGCGCCGCCCGAGGTCCCCGAGAAAGATCTCTTCGAAATCGAGAGAAGGCCCGAGCGGGCTTTCCCCATCGAGAGGGCCATCCTCTTCTCGATCGCCGCTCACATCCTCCTCTTCGTGCTGATTCTCCGCTCGCCCTTCTCCTTCTCCTCGACGACGCCCAGCGGCTTGCTCGGCTCCCTGGTGGACTCGGAGCGTCAAAGGGAGCTGGACCGGAAGATCCCGATCGTCTTCCGCTCGGCGCCAGGACCCGCTCGCGAGAGCTCCCGGAGGGCAGACCTCTCCGACGCCACGCGGCGGGCCGCCGGCGGAGATCCCAGGCGCGCTCGATCCGAGACGCCCTTCATCGCCCCCCGTCCGGGTGTGGAAGGGCTTCGTCCCGGCCAGACGGCCGAGCGTCAGCGACCTGTGCCCCGGCCTCCTTCGACGGGGACCGGAGCGGAGGCTTCCGCGGCGGCTGCCCCCGGCGAGAAGGCACTTGGAGGAGCGGACGCCTTCAAAGTCCCCCCCGCCGGGAAACAGTCCGCAGGACGCGAGGGACCCAAGCTCGCGGACCTCGATCGCGCCATCAAGGAGGCGGCCAAGGGCGTGGGAGCCGACTCGGGCCAGCAGGGCGCCGGGTTTCCCAATCCCGAGGGGGGCTTCGTGGATTCCGGCCCGATCTCCTTCGACACCACCTGGTACGACTGGGGCGCCTACGCCGAGGAGATGGTCCGGCGCATTAAGCTCCATTGGGAGATCCCCGAGCTCGCGCGCCTGGGCTGGAAGGGCAAGCTCACGGTCCGGTTCTTCATCCGCGGCGACGGCCGGGTCGAAGGGGCGAAGATCCTTTCGTTCTCGGGGACGCCCCCCTTCGACAACGCCGCCTTCCAGGCCATCCTGTCGTCTTGTCCGTTCCGGCCGCTTCCCAAGGACCTCGGCTCGGACCGGGAAGGGGTGACCGTAACCTTTTTCTACAACATACGTCCCGAGAAGGATGGGCAGAGGAGCCAGGGCCGTTGAACGACTCCCGGCAGATCCAGAGCGCTCTGGAAGCGGCCGAAACCGTCGCGGTCGTCGGGTGTTCTCCCAATCCCGCGAGGCCTTCGCACGTGATCGCCAGGTATCTTCAGGAATCCGGCTACCGGGTCATCCCGGTCAATCCCGGGCACCGCGAGCTGCTCGGGGAGAGATGCTTCCGATCGCTCTCGGAAGTTCCGCGAGACGTCCGGATCGACATCGTGGACGTCTTCCGGCGTTCGAGCGAGGTCGGGAAGGTGGCCGACGAGGCGATCGCCCGCGGCGTGGGGTTCTTCTTCATGCAGCAGGGAGTCCTGGACGAAGCGGCCGCCGGGCGCCTGGAGAAGGCCGGGATCCCGGTCGCCATGGACCGCTGCATCCTGGTCGAGCGGGAGCGGCTCCTGGCCCGGGCGGCCCGGTCCTCCGATCGCGCCGCCGCGCCCGACGCGGAATGAGCAGAGGAGAAGCGTTGTTGACCAGGTGACGCCGGCGCGTCGAGCGACCGGCGGCGATTAGAGGAGATAAACAGTTCTATGCACAAATCTACCAAGCGAGCACTCTCGTTCTCGGCGCTGATCGGCGCGGCCGTCATTTTCGGAATGGTCGTGGCCGGCTCGGTCGACGTCACGCCGCGTTCGGAGGCCCAGAAAGAGGCGCCGGCCCGGCAGCGGTCGACCTCGGTCGTCCTCCCTTCGTTTGCCGACATCGCCGATGAGGCCATGCCCTCGGTCGTGTCCATCACGTCGACCAACATCGTCAAGGGAACCGCCAACCGCCGAAACCTGACGCCGTTCGGCGGCGGGGGGGACGGAGATCCATTCGAGTTCTTCTTCGGGCCGCGACGCAACCAGCCTCGCGACGACCAGGAAGAGCACAAGGACGTCCAGGGCGGTACGGGATTCGTCGTCTCCGACAGCGGCGAGATCGTGACCAACTACCACGTGATCGAGAACGCCGACAAGGTCGAGGTGCGCATCAACAAGGAGCGCTACACAGCCAAGGTCGTCGGCAAGGACCCCGCGACCGACCTCGCCCTCCTGAAGATCGACGCGAAGCGCTCGCTGCCGAAGCTGCCGCTCGGAGACTCCGACCGGCTTCGGGTCGGGGAATGGGTCATGGCGGTCGGCGATCCCCTGAACTTCGACAAGACGGTCACCGTCGGCGTTGTGTCGGCCAAGGACCGCTCGGGCCTGGCCGCGGACATTTCCACCCGCTCCTTCGAGAGCTTCATCCAGACCGACGCCGCGATCAACTTCGGCAACAGCGGAGGGCCGCTCATCAACGTCAACGGCGAGGTCGTAGGCATCAACACGGCGATGTTCCGTCCGGCGCAGAACATCGGGTTCGCGGTGCCCGTCAACACCCTGAAGAACATCCTGCCTCAGCTCCGCGAGAAGGGGAAGGTCGTCCGCGGTTACCTCGGGATCAACATCAATCCCGTGGACCAGGACGTGATGGGAGCCTTCAAGCTGAGGTCCACCGACGGGGCCTTCATCGAGTCCGTCGTCCCTGGAGACCCGGCCGACAAGGCGGGCGTCAAGCCGGGCGACACCGTCGTGCGCGTGGACAGCGTTCCCGTCCGGACGACCCGCGACCTGATCGGTTACGTCTCCAGCAAGGCCCCCGGCAGCAAGGTCCACCTGACGGTCGTGCGCGACGGAAAGGAGATGGGCTTCAACGTCACGCTCGCCGAGCGGGGCGCCGAGACGCAGGCGGAGAACGACCGGGGAGGCCGGGGCTCCGAAGACTCGCACGGCAAGCTCGGCATTTCGGTCCGGCCGATCACGTCCCAGATGCGGCAGCAGCTGGGACTCGACGCCAAGATCGACGGGCTCTACGTCGAGCACGTCCGAGAGGTCTCGCCCGCCGCCGACGCGAGCCTGCGGGATGGAGACATCATCACGCAGGTCAACGGCCGGTCCGTCACTTCGACCGAGGAGTTCGCCAGGATCGTGAAGGGCACGCCGAAGGGGGAATACCTGAGAATCTACTTCTATCGGCCTCAGGCCAAGGTCTCCCTCTTCGCCCTGATCAAGATCGAGGACTAGGGGGCGTGCGGCCCCCGGTCTGCTAGTGTCTGGGGACATGGCGAGACGGATCCTGGTCGTGGACGACGATCCGGGCATCCGGGACACGCTCCGGATGATCCTCGATTACGAGGGGTACGAGGTGGCGACCGCCGCCGACGGAAAGGTGGCCCTCGCGTCGCTCGACACGGATCGGGTGGACGCGGTCTTGCTCGACATCAAGATGCCGGGCATGGACGGCTTGGAGATCCTCGACCGCATCGCCGAGCGCGAGGGCTCGCCCCCCGTCCTCATGATCTCCGGACACGGGGACATCGCCACGGCCGTCGAGGCGACCCGCCGCGGGGCGGTGGACTTCCTGGAGAAGCCCCTCGAGCGCGAGCGGATCCTCGTGTCTCTGTCCAACGCGCTCTCGCGAAACACGCTCGTCGCCGAGAACGAGCGGCTGCGCCGCAAGCTCGAGGAAGAGTCGGTCCTGGTCGGACGCAGCGAGCCGATGCAGCGGTTGCGCGGCGAGGTCGCCCGGGCGGCGCCCACGACGGCGACGGTCCTGATCGTCGGGGAGAGCGGCACCGGTAAGGAGCTCGTGGCGCGGGAGATTCACAAGGGCTCGAAGGTGGCCGGCGGGCCGTTCATCCAGGTCAACTGCGCCGCGATCCCCGAGGAGCTCATCGAGTCGGAGCTCTTCGGGCACGAGAAGGGTTCCTTCACCGGCGCCGTGCGCCGGCAGACGGGCAAGTTCGTCGAGGCCGATGGAGGAACGATTTTCTTAGACGAGGTCGGCGACATGTCGGCCCGCGCGCAGGCGAAGGTCCTCCGAGTGCTCGAAGCCGGAGAGGTCGAGCCGGTCGGGGCCGCGCGCGTGCGCCGGGTCAACGTCCGCGTGATCGCGGCCACCAATCGCGACCTGACCGAGTCGATCAAGGAGGGGCGCTTCCGGGAGGACCTCTATTTCCGACTGAACGTCCTGCCCGTCCGCACCCCCCCGCTGCGCGAGCGCACCGAGGACGTCTCCGAGCTGACCGAGCATTTCACGCGCCTCTTCTCCCAGCGCGACAACCGCAAGCCCCGACGTTTCGCCCCGAGCGCCCTCGCCGTGCTCAAGGCGCGCTCCTGGCCGGGAAACGTCCGGGAGCTGAAGAACCTGATCGAGCGCGTCCTGATCATGGCCGACAGCGACCCGATCGAGGCCAGAGACCTTCCCCCCGAGGCACTCGTGTCTCCGACGGAGATCTCGGACCGAGGACTGCAGCTGGCGACCCTGTCCGAATTCAAGGAGTACGCCGAGCGCGAGTTCCTGGTGGCCAAGCTCCGCGAGAACGGCTGGAACATCAGCCGCACGGCCGAGGTCATCCACACGCCCCGCTCGAACCTCTACAAGAAGAACGAGCATCACCAGATCAGCCGGGAAGTCGATAGTTCATAGTTCATAGTCGATAGTTTGGAGGCGGGTCTTGACTATCGACTGTCGACTATCGACTATTGACTGGTTGATCTCCCTCCAGGACTTCGTAAACACCGGAGCGCTCTTGAAGGGGCACTTCCGGCTTTCCAGCGGACTCCACAGCGACACCTACCTGCAGTGCGCGCGCCTGCTGATGTGGCCGGAGAGGGCCGAGGAGGCCGGCCGGGAACTGGCGGCCAAGCTCTCGGAGTTCGCGCCCGGCCTCGTCGTTTCCCCCGCACTCGGGGGGGTCGTGATCGGGCACGAGGTCGCCCGGGCGCTGGGGACGCGATACCTCTTCACGGAGAGGCAGGACGGGGTCTTCGCGCTGCGCCGCGGGTTCCGGGTCGAAGAGGGGGAGCGGGCGGTCATCGTCGAGGACGTCTTCACGACGGGCCGGTCCACCCGCGAAGTGATTGACACGATCCGCTCCGCCGGGGGACAGGTCGTGGCCGCCGGTTCGATCGTGAACCGCGGACTGCCCTCCGGCGCACTGCCCGTCCCCTCCCGCTCACTCCTCGATCTGCAGGTCCCGGCTTGGCCCTCGGAGCGCTGCCCTCTCTGCCGCGACCGCGCGCCTCTCGACACACCCGGCAGCCGCCACGGGGCGGACGAGACATGAGGCCCCTCTCCGCCTCCTGCCGCTGACCGGCTCCTATAAGATTGCGCCGTGGAACTCAAGCGCGTCTGCGTCTACTGCAGCTCGACCTCCGCGCTGGAAGAGACCGTCGAGCGGGAGATCCGAACGTTCGGAAGGGAGATCGCCCGGCGCGGAATCGGCCTGGTCTACGGCGGTTCGTCGCGGGGGCTGATGGGCGCTCTCGCCGACGAGGTCCTCGCCTCCGGGGGGCGCGTCATCGGGGTCATCCCCAGGGCCCTCGAGGGACGGGAGGCCGCTCACCGCGGACTGACCGAGCTGAAGGTCGTCGGGACCATGCACGAGCGCGAGCAGGTCCTCTTCGATCTGGCCGACGCCTTCGTGGCTTTCCCGGGCGGCTTCGGCACGCTCGAAGAGATCATCGAGATGCTCACCTGGAAACAGCTCGGCATCCACGGCAAACCGGTCGTCTTCGCCAACATCGGAGGGTACTTCGACCCGTTGCTCGCGCAGTTCGACCTGGCGATCCGGAAGAAGTACGTCCGGCCCGAGGACCGGATCCTCTACGCCGTGGCTTCCAACACCCAGGCCATCTTGACGATGCTCGAGGGAGCACCGGTCCTGGCGCGCAAGGCAGGCGACTGGACGTGAAGGAGGAATTCGAGAGTTGAGAGTCGAGAGCTCAGACTAGCTCCGCTGCTTCACTCACCACTCAACCCTCGACTCTCAAGCCTCTGGGCTCGTCGTCCTCTCGGCGGAACTCGACTTTGCGGAGTCGGGCTTCGGCGGCCCGATCGCGGCTCTCCCGCAGCTTCAGTTCTTCGAGGAGCTCACGGTTGATCGCGACGATGTCCGCGAGGACCGCGATCAGGAGAGTCAGGACCGCCAGCGCCGTCAGCATCGCCGAGAGAGTGAGCGCCAGGGCGTGGTTCTGGGTGTCGCCGGACAAATGCGCCAGGAGCACGCGCAGGCCAAACGCGGCTCCCGCCAGGAGGAAGATCGCGGCGGCGCCGGAGAAGATCTTCAGCGGCTTGTAGAGCGCCGTGATCCGGAGGATGTTCGCTCCCTGGATGAGGACGTATTTCGTCGGCGAGGAGAGCAGGCGCGAAGCGCGGCG